>SKKD01000045.1 GCA_007121655.1 Desulfonatronovibrio sp.
AGTATTAATGACAGTAGATTTAATTTTTAAAATTCCTTTTCCGGATATTAAAATAAGGACCAACAAGGAGGAATAAGATGACAGTTGAGAAAAAAAGCAAGGAAGAGCAATTGGCAAAGTTTAGTGAAAATCATGAAAACGAAAAACTCACCACAAATCAGGGTGTACGCGTTTCACATACCGATGATTCTCTTAAAGCAGGTGAGCGTGGCCCTACATTGATGGAGGACTTTCATTTCAGAGAAAAACTGACTCATTTTGACCACGAAAGAATTCCTGAGCGTGTTGTGCATGCACGAGGGTTTGGTGCACATGGTTATTTCGAAGTGTATGAACCCATGAGTGAATACACCATGGCCAAATTTCTACAGGATCCTTCTGTCAAGACGCCTGTTTTTGTCCGTTTTTCCACAGTGGTGGGTTCACGCGGATCAGGTGATCTGGCTCGTGATGTTCGGGGTTTTGCCACCAAATTCTATACAGAAGATGGAAATTATGATTTGGTGGGCAACAACATACCCATCTTCTTTATTCAGGACGCAATTAAATTTCCTGACCTGGTGCACTCCATCAAGCCGGAGCCAAGAAGTGAAGTGCCGCAGGCTGCAGCGGCCCATGATACTTTTTGGGATTTTGTCTCCAGCACGCCAGAGACTTCTCATATGGTAATGTGGGTTCTTTCAGACCGCGGAATTCCACGCAGTTTCAGGCATATGGAAGGTTTTGGCGTAAACACCTTCCGCTTTGTGAATGCCCGCGGCCAGGCCCGTTTTGTCAAGTTCCACTGGAAACCCAAACTTGGAGTGCACTCCCTTGTTTGGGATGAAGCACAGAAACTGAACGGCAAGGACCCGGACTTCCATCGCCGTGACCTGTGGGATGCAATTGAAAGAGGAGATTATCCCGAATATGAGTTTGGAGTCCAAATGATTGAAGAAGAAGATGAATTCAATTATGACTTCGATATTCTCGATCCAACCAAATTCTGGCCTGAAGAGCAAGTACCGGTCAAAATCATAGGCAGGATGGTCCTGAACCGCAATGTAGACAACTTCTTTGCTGAAACAGAGCAGGTCGCCTTTCATCCGGGCCATGTTGTGCCCGGAATCGACTTCAGTAATGACCCCCTGCTCCAGGGACGTCTCTTTTCATATCTGGACACGCAGTTAACCAGGCTGGGCGGGCCTAACTTTGCTGAAATTCCCATCAACCGACCTCTGGCTCCGGTTCACAACAACCAGCGTGACGGTTTTCACCGCATGACCATTGATCGTGGCCAGGTAGCATATTTTCCTAATTATTTGCAGGCAAATACCCCCCAACCGGATACTGAGCATGGCTACACGCACTATCAGGAAAAGGTGGAGGGCCGCAAGGTTCGTGAGCGAAGCGAAAAATTTAAAGATCATTTCAGTCAGGCGACTCTTTTCTGGAACAGCATGTCGGAACTGGAGAAAAAGCGCATTATCAGTGCTTTCCATTTTGAAGTGGGCAATGTGACTGATAAGAATGTCCGGAAGCGGGTGGTAGAGAGTTTTAACAATGTTGACGGGGAACTGGCAAAACAAATCGCCATGGGTATCGGCGTTGAACCCCCGGATAAGCCTGGCGGCAGCGGAGTGAAAGGTTCCTCGCCGGCGGTGAGCATGGAAACCACCGTCTTTGATGCGCGGACGCGCAAGGTTGCAGTCCTGGCGGATAACGGATTTGCATCTTCAGAGCTCAATCAGGTAGTGGAATCTTTGAAAGAGGCCGGAGTGGTTACGGAAGTGGTCAGCAAAAATCAGGGCATGCTAAGAAGTGCTGACGGTCACGAGTTGGAAGCGATCAAAAATCATTCAACTACCGGATCGATAAAATATGATGCAGTGTACATTCCCGGAGGCAGGGAAAATGTGGATAATCTGATGCAGCAGGGATACGTGATTCATTTCATCAATGAAGCTTTCAAGCATTGTAAGCCGATTGCCGCTTCAAACGAAGCAGTTGAACTGTTTGAAGTCTCCCAGATCTCTTCTCTTACCGGTCAGGAAAGCCAGGATCCTGAGGTTTCCGACAATCTTGGAGTGGTTACAATCCAGAACGCCCAGGACATGAGCTCTTTCAGCGAGAAGTTTATCAAGGCCATTGCCGGGCACCGGCATTGGAAGCGCATGGACCGGGTTGCAAAGGTGAGCGCATGAGGAGTATCTGACAGTATCTCTTTGCAAAGCCATTAAAGGCCAGGGGGCCGCGGCTGACAGCCGAAGCCCCCTGGCCCATATTTTTACAGCAGGAAAACAACCTGGACGCAAAAGTTAAGGGCTTTTTCCGCTTTAATTCACCACGAAGGCGCCCAGGCTGTTCTTTATCGGGTAGCGGGCCTCAATCCATTCTTTAATGCCTCCCTGAAGATTTGATACATTTGTGTAACCCAGTTTATGCAGGCTCTCGGCAGCAAGAGCACCACGGACTCCGGTGGCACACATGACCACGATCCGGTCATCCTGTCTCAGCTGGCCTGGTCCCTGAAATTCAAGCATGCCGCGGGAGATCTTTTCCAGGTTATCGTAATGAATAACTCCAGCTTTCCATTCATCGGGATCGCGGACATCCACAAGAACAAAATCATCCTGGTCCTGAATTTTTTGAAACAACTCCTGAACAGAAATCTGAGGAACAGCCTCTTCAGCTTTGGTTATCATGACATCGCGATTTTCGAGCACGGAATCTTCCTCGGCCTTGAGCTCGTTATTACCAATAAAAAACAATAAACAAACCAAAATCAACACAGCTTTTTTCATGTTTCCTCCTCTGTTAAATTACAAAATTTGAAGTATTCAGCCCGACACCTGGTTTTTATTCTTTGGTTCCTGTCAAGCTGTCTGCAAAATTATCTCTTCGAATTCTTGCGTTTCCTATGAACAGGCCCAGCAGGGATTCACCCGTTGAACGTCCGGATTTTAAAATGAGCTTACAGAGCCATCTTTCATTGTTCGCTAATTCTCCGCCCATCCCTTTTGAATTGGATTTGTAATTTTAAGATTAAACGCCCTGAAGGGGTGTCAATAGTCCCATGTTTTCAGGAAACACTTTATGCCGGGTTTTTAATGGATTAGAAGCGTCCTGACCGGACGCAGCCGGGACCGGACCTGCAAAGTAACTTGAAATGACCTGAACTTACAGATTGCTTCACTTTGTTCGCAACAGGGATTGCCACGCTCGCCCCGGTAGAATGGCTGCGCCTGCACTTCGTGAATTCTACCCCGGTTGAATGGAAGAGATTCAACTGAGCAGGCAGGGCAGGAAGACTCGCTCGCAATGACAGTCAGAATTCAGTAATTGAGGAATTGAGGAATTGAAGAGAAAGAAGAGAGCAGGGAGCAACGCTTCACTGTCATTGCGAGGGAGCGTAGCGACAGAAGCAATCTGCATGGCAAAATATAATATTCTGAATTAACTGCCGGTATGCTTCAAGTTACTTGCGTGAAGTTAAATGAAAGGAGTTATAGTTGACAGGGTTGATAAACAGCTTACGCTGAATACATACAGTCTGTGTTACCTGTCAGGACTTAATGACCATCAGCAGTTTATCGAATTAAACCCGGAGTTCCGCCCATGTCCAGTATCTCACGCAAACTCCTGTATATTTCAGCCGGAGTTCTTTTCCTGCTTGTGTTGCTTGCACTGGTTGCCTGGGCATACCTCGATTCAGAAGCATTCAAGCACCGCATAGAGCAGTCCGCATCCCGGACTTTGGGGATGGAGGTCAAAGTTGATGGGCCGGCTGGAATCCAGCTGGTACCTACTCCGGGATTAAGGCTTGAGGATGTCAATGTCCGAAACGGCGGGACCGAATGGTTCAATGCTTCCAGCCTGGACCTTCGGGTCAGGATAATACCGCTGCTGCGCGGCGAAATTGTTCTGTCCGGCTTTGATCTTGATAAGCCTGACCTGGAGTTAATGCGAGATGAAGAAGGGAATCTTAACTTTATCCCTGAACCCCGCCCGGATGATCCCGATGATCCCCAACCCTTCAATATTCGCCGTTTTGGAATTCGTGACGCCAGGGTGAGCTTTACCGACCAGATATCCGGAGAACGTATTGTGGCTGAAAACTGCGACTGGAGCGGGGAAGATTTTGAGTTTAAACCCGAGGGATCCAATTCATCTGAAACCAATATGCCTGAATTTCAAGGCAACCTGACCTGCGGAAAAGTTGTATATTCAGAGCTGGAGGTTACAGAATTACAGGTCGAATTGTCCGTTCAGGAACGACGAATTCTGATTAACCAGATGACCGGTCGATTGCTGGATGGCCATTTGAATGCGCAAATGGAAAGTGATCTTTCGGAATCCACTCCGAATCATTCCCTTGAAATTGATCTGGCAGACTTCCGCATTGAGCGTTTCATCGAAACCTTTTATGATGAGCAGGGTGCCGAGGGTTCAGCCACATTCACTGCTCAACTTAACTTTTCAGGCAAGGTGCCCTCGGAAATGGTGGCGAGTATGAATGGCAGGGCGAATCTTTCAGGAACAGAACTTATATTGTATGGAATGGATCTGGACGAAGAACTGGACCAGTATGAATCCACCCAGAGGTTCAACCTGGTGGATGTCGCAGCCTTTTTTGTGGCCGGTCCAGGCGGCCTCGCGATTACCCGGGGCTATGGATTCGCAAGTCTTTTCGTCGATGCCGGAGAACAGACCCACATCGGGGTTTTGTTCTCGGAGTGGGAAATTTCAGACGGCATAGCTCACGCCCGGGACGTTGCCCTGTCAACTGAAGAAAACCGTCTTGCCCTCTCAGGAGCGCTGGATTTCGCAAACTCGCGGTTCAGGGACATGAAAGTGGCAGTGGTTGATGTCGAGAGTTGCGCCATTGTAGAGCAAGATATTTACGGAGACTTTGACGATCCGGAGGTGGACTCGCCTAATTTTCTGGTTGTTTTGACGGGACCGCTTCTCGATGCAGTGGAAAGGGGATTGGATCTGCTCTTCGACACGGACTGTGACCCGTTTTACACCGGCCGTGTTGAACATCCATGACTCGGCGATACTTCACAACCTGATGAGTAGGCTGAATCACTGTCAGATCTCATTTCTTGATTCCGTCACGTTTCATTTCTTCACTGTCTGCATGCTTGCTCTGTGTGCCTGGAGGATTCTCGAACCAGCCGGGATCCCGGCTGTAATCGGAAATTCTTTCGCGAACCTTCAATATTGTGAACATTCCACCCATGGTAATGTAATCATGGGGTCCCCGGGAACCAACCATGGGTATGCTGTTTACAGGCACGCCCATGTGTCCTGATTCCACGTGTTCTCCGTGATCATTCATGCCAAGATGGCCCATGGTCATATAGCCGGGAAACAGTTTCTGCATCCGGCTGTCAAACCCCTCGGGGTTAACACCGATCATGTTCGGTCCCGCGTGACCCATTTGATTCATTACGTGGTGGGTCATGTGACAATGCAGAGCCCAGTCACCGGGATTGTCGGCCACAAACTCTACAGTCCGCGTCGAACCGACCGGGACGAGTACTGTTGTTTCCGGCCATTGGCCCGCCTGGGCTATCCGCCCGCCATCAGTCTCGGTTACCCGGAAGGCATGACCGTGCAGATGGATGGGGTGATGACTCATTGCGCTTATGTTTCCGATACGCAAACGTACCCGGTCTCCCTGTTGTGCGATTAAAGATGAAGTCCCGGGAAATGCCCTGGCATTGATCGTCAATACATTGAAGTCGACCATTTCAGTGGGATTGGGACGTTCGGAGCCGGCAGGGATATGCCATTCGCTGAGAAGCAATGCGAAATCGCGGTCCACCTGAGGAATTGTCCCTGGCTCACGCGGGTGGACAATCAATAAACCGCCCAGCCCCATTCCGATCTGGGACATTTCATCGTGATGAGAATGGTAAAGCAGCGTGCCGTGCTGTTGAAATGTCCATTCATATTTGAAAGTTTCCCCCGGTCGGATCAGTTCCTGGTTCAGTCCTCCTACACCGTCCATGCCCGAAGGAAGGATTGCTCCGTGCCAGTGAATAGTGGTAGGCGCGGGCAATCTGTTAGTCACGTAAATCCGCACCCGGTCTCCTTCCACGGCTTCTATGGTCGGACCATGCACCTGCCCGTTATATCCCCAGCAATTGCCCCGCAGACCGGGAGCAAATTCGTGCCGTACCTCTTCAGCAATAAGATGATACACTTTTGCTCCGTCAACAATTCTATAATCCAGACTTGTTCCATCAGGAGTAATTATTTGTGGATAAGCAACTCCGGGTTGCAGGGGAGGGGTTTCCCATGCGGGAGAGATGTTTTGTCTCGGGTGGTTCTCTTCCATAGCCGCAGCCTGGCCGCTTTGATGCAGCAAGGCTCCGCCGGCCAGGGCAAGACTTCCGGTAAGAATCATTTTTCGTCTTGTTATTTTCACCGGTTCCTCCAGTTTATTTCAACAGCCAGTTAAGGCCGATTATAAATATCAACGATGCATTGATCCACTGCTTACATCCTGCTTTACCCCGGAAATGCTCCCGGACGACAGCTGTTCCATTCTTGCGCGGGCTATCCAGTAATTTTTTGTGGCGGTTAAGTACTGCAGATGAGCCTCGATCTGATGCTCTTTTGACCGAAGCAGGTCCATGGGGCCGGCTTCCATTGCATTGTACTGGAGCTGAGTTTCATTAACAATCCTCTCGCGCAACGGGAGAATCACATTCTGGTAATGAATAACCATATCTTTATACGATTCAAGCTTATAAACAGATTCACGGGTAATGGAGCGTATTTCCACTGCCAATGCAGTGTAACTCTCCTGCTGTTTGCGAAAATTAAAAGGTCCATGATGCCGGGCAAGTCCCCGGTTGAAAAGAGGCAGAGGAAACGACACGGAAGGCCCAAGAGCCCAGTCATCGTTTTTTTCAGCCTTTACTCCAAGTTCAAAACTTGGAATCAAGGCAGTGGCGTCATTAATACCTACCAGGCGTCCTGCTGTAATAATCCGTTGCCGGGCAGCCTCAAGATCAAGGCTGGCCTCGATTGCTATTGACTCAAGTTCTGAAGGTTCAAATCCATCTTCAAGATCTTCGGACTGAATCTCAGGTAATTGATCCTCTATCTTCCACAAAACCTGCTCACCCCATAAGCCCATCATCCGGTTCAGATGTTCCCTGCTTAGATTCAGGGAAGTCTCGGCCTGCCTGAGTTTCAGCCTTGAGGTTTCATAATGATCTCTTTGCTCATGCAGTACAAGCTCTGTAATGTTTCCTGCCTCGCGCAGCCTGACTGCAAGGTCGTAGGACAGTTCCGCAGTCAGAAGCTTTTGCCGCAACAGTTCGATTCTCTGAACATCGGCCTGGGCTTCAAAAAAAGCAATGCGAGCGTCATAGGCCAGGTCCATGATTTGAGAAGATACCATTGCCTTGACTTCTTCAAATTGTGATTGGGCAATCCGTTTTTTTAATGGAATCAGGAAAATATCAAAAAATCGTTGCGTTAGACCCAGGTTTATTTCAGTACCCCCACTATTCAGCGGAAAAAGAACTGAGGCGTCAAAAACAGGATTGCTGAGCAAACCGGCATGAACCAGGTCCGCCTTTGAAATTCCCAGATCCATGTAGAATTCCTGTATCCTGCGATTGTTGATCAAAGTTATCCGCACGGCTGAATCCGCAGTCAAGGGTTTTCCAAGCAACTGTTCAATATTCTCGGCTACCTGCATATCCGTAGCAGGGCCGGTATGCCAGTGCAGACCATATCCGATACGATCTGATACGTCTTCTTTCACCAGATCAAATCCCGGCTGGTGAGGTACTTTGGCACAGCCGATAAACAGTGTCATCAACAGCAGGGTGAGAATGCGCATCGATATCCTGAATTGATGCATTGATTAACCTCCCGGAGCGGCTCTAATGGTCCTGATGCTCATTCCGCTGGTGTTTTTGACCATCATTATGTAAATGATCCTTCTCTGGAAAATCACCGGTACTATTGTCATTCTCCGCGTTATGCTCATCCTTTTGAGCCTCATGGTGCATGTTATGTTCATGATGTTCATCAGGATGCTTTTCCCATTGTTTTGATCGTGCCGGAGAAGGATCCACCGGCTCAGATTCGTCAAGAGTTGCAGGGCTGGGGACAATCGGCGATTTAAGGCTGGAGTCGGCAGGATGATGTTCCGGCATGGGCTGCAGTTCAGTGGTCGTGCAGGCGCTCATAAAGATGAATATGACCGTTATAAGAACGATAAAAATAAAATTTATTGCCTGCATGAGCATTATATGCTTTTTTTTCAAATTTGAATGTGAATATTTCTTTCTTTTAATAAAGCTTAAGCAGCACTCAGAAAGTGTCAAAAGAAAAGTATCCGATTTTGATTGACTCTCACATGGACAGTTTTTTTCAAGCTTGACTGTTTTTTGGGAAAACAGGTATTTAAAATACAAATATTATTTGCCTGATAGTAATTGATAATAAGATGATTAGTCTTATAAATTATATTACTAATGTATAAAAAGCCGAAATTCTTTTTAAAAGTTTAGTATGGAGGCAAATGATGCTGAAAAATACGCTGAAAATATTGTCCGGGAGCCTGCTGTTTTTGTTGTGGTTTTCTTTTTTGAGCGCTATGAGCTTTATCCCTCCTGTATTTGGTGATCCGGTGATTGGTGATCCTCCCCAAAAGATTGAAGACAACCTGATTTCAGAACCCGAGGAATATAATGTCGAAACCTGGGTTGAGGATCTTCGAATCCCATGGTCAATGGTTTTTCTGACCGGGGAAAAAGCCCTGGTCACAGAACGCCCAGGTCGTATCCGGCTCATAACAGATGGAGTTTTGCGCAGCGAACCGTATAAAATTATTGATGATGCAGAGCATGTGGGCGAAGGCGGCCTGATGGGGCTGACAAAGCATCCGGATTATCATGAAAATAAATACCTGTATGTCATGTACACCTACCGGGAAAACAACGATCTTTATAATCGCGTTGCCCGGTATCTGGACACTGGCGATACCTTGGAATTCGACCTGGTCATCGTGGACCGGATTCCCGGCCACCGGGTACACAACGGGGGGCGCATCGCCTTTGGTCCGGACGGGATGCTCTATATATGCACCGGTGATGTCTGGCAGGCAGAGACAGCCCAGGACATTGACAATTTAGGAGGCAAAATCCTTCGCGTCACTCCTTCAGGAGAGATCCCGGAAGACAACCCCTTTGAAGGGTCTCCGGTTTATTCGCTGGGGCATAGAAACCCTCAGGGTCTGGCATGGCATCCGCAGACCGGTGACCTGTTTTCCTCGGAGCACGGTCCTTCCGGAGAGTTCGGCCTGAGAGGAAAGGACATCATCAACATTATTGAAAAGGGGGGCAACTATGGATGGCCTCATGCCCTGGGAGCGTCAGGCATGGACGAATATATTGATCCCCTGATCATGTGGAGCACTGCAACTCCACCCTCAGGCATGGCTTTCTGGAACAGCAGATTATACGTGGCCACCCTTCGAAGCCAGACACTTGTCCGGATTGATTTTCAGAAAAACGGTGATTCCTACGAACCAGTAAATATTGACCGCTTGTTTGCCGACGGATCTTTCAGCGGTACTCATGGCAGGCTTCGCGATGCAGTGGCCGGGCCAGATGGAGCGCTTTATGTTTTGACCAGCAATTTTGACGGCCGGGGCAATCCCCGCCGGGGGGACGACAGGATACTTCGTCTGACCCGTAAGTAGTTTTATGCCGGTTTTTCAGGTGGTATTATGTTTTTGCCAGGGAAACTGTCCCTGAGCCGCAATATTCTAAAACCAGGAGGTACTAACCATGACTAAGGAAAAAAGCGTTGAATACAAACAGCACAAGATCATCGTCACTCCCCATGATGAGAAATGCTCGCAGTATGCCTATGTGATCAGAGACGGTCAGGGCAATGAGGTCAAAAAGGTTAACATGGGCGGGGATACCGAGGAAGTGGCCGTGGAAAATGCAAAAAAGATGATCGACTTTGAACTCGACTTCGAGAAGTAGAGTTGCCGGCTAACCGCGGAGCCGCCTGAATGCCATTCCAGTCGGCTCCGTTGTCTTTCTCCTGAAACCGGACACTACTGATGATGAATTAAACAGCAGAGCGCTAAAAAAATTTCAATTGTATTTTGATGCTTTACATCAACTCTTAACGCATTCTTGATGAAAGATTATTGTTGATAGTCTTCTTTAACTCATCAATTATGTAATAAGTGATTATAGTCACGCGTTCGCTGAAACATCTTGACAACCTGTTTGCAGATACTAAGATTTATTAATGTACTATTGCGGATTCAATTTGATTGTCTCCAGTGTAATAAAAAAAGTTTAAACCGCTCATGCTGGTCATCATATAAGATTGATCCCTTACACTGTGAGGTCTTTATTTTCTATTAAGCTGAAAACTCATGGATGTTTTGAAGAATTGGAGGATAATATGACCACAGAGAAAAAATTCAGTGTATGCGGAATGTGCACTGTGCGTTGTCCCATCCAGGTTGATGTTGACGGCGACAATGTCAAATTTATACAGGGTAATCCCAATTCACCCCTGAAAGGGGCTCTGTGCGCCAGGGGCGGTGCCGGCCCCGGTTTATTGAATGACTCCGACCGCATTCGTCAACCCCTTATCCGTGAAGGAGAAAGGGGAGAAGGGAAATGGCGCAAGGCCTCGTGGGACGAGGCCTTTGATCACGTTGCCGGCAAACTCAAGCAAATAATAGAAAAACACGGCAGCAGGTCAGTGCTTTGGTCCGACCGGGGCGGGCCGTTCAGGGATCTGCATCAGGCGTTTATGCGCGGAGTAGGGTCCCCCAATTATTGCAATCACGACGCATCATGCGCCCGGAATGTGCAGCACGCAGCCCAGTCCTTGTTCGGATTCGGCCGGAAAGGAGTGGCATATGATTTTAAAAACTCCAAACATGTGATTCTCCAGACCAGGAATATTTTCGAAGCCATTAACGTCAAGGAAGTCAACGATCTTCTTGACGGGATTGATAAGGGCTGCAAGCTCACGGTTATTGATATCAGAGCAACAGTATCCGCGGGAAAGGCCGACAATTTTTTCATGGTAAGGCCGGGTACGGATTACGCCTTTAATCTGGCAGTCATACATGAGCTTATTAATAAGAATTTGTACAATGCCGGATACGTCAAAAAATGGGTCAAGGACTTTGATCAGCTTAAAAAATTTGTTCGCAATTACAGCCCTGAATGGGCTGAGTCCAGGACCGGTGTCAAGGCTTCTCATCTCAGAACTTTTGTGTCCGATCTGGCTAAGGCCGCTCCTAGTGTAGTCTGGCATCCCGGATGGATGAATGCCAGGTATCTGGACTCTTTTTATGTTTCCAGGACCATTTACATGATCAACGTCCTGCTTGGGGCCATCGGAGCCAAGGGAGGACTCCCCTTTATGGCCAAACCAAAGGATTGCGGACAAAAAGGAATCAACACCCTGGCCTCTCTTTATCCCAAGCCTGAGGAAAAAAGAGCAGACGGCGTGGGCTGGAAATATAAACATTTTGATGCAGGACCAGGACTTCTGCACCTGGCTTTCAAGGCAGTTGAAACCGAGGATCCTTATCCGGTTAATGCCTATATAGCCTACAGGCATGATCCGCTGATGGCTTTTCCCGATCCCGAGGCGCAAAAGAAAATACTGGATAAACTTGAACTCATAGTCTCGGTTACATTTTCCTGGTCCGCCACCGCCTGGTATTCAGATGTAGTCATGCCTCTTTCCCCCTATCTCGAGCGTGAAAGCATAATCGCCACCAAAAACGGGCTTAAGCCCCATTTATTTATCCGTCAGAGAGCGGTTGAACCCAGGTTCGACAACAAGGCTGACTGGGAAATTTTATGCGGTCTGGCCAGAAGACTGGGACTGGATAAGTTGGACTTTGAATCCATCGAGGATATCTGGAAATACCAGCTTGATGGTACCGGTGTGAACATTGAGGATTTTAATGATACCGGTTTTGTCCACTTTACTGATAAGCCGATCTATTATGACGAGGATAAATTTAAGTTTAATACCGAATCCGGCAAGATTGAGATCATTGCTCCCAAATGGGAGGAAGCCGGGCTTCTTTCCCTTAAACCCTACGAGGATAAAACGGAGCCAGAATCCGGACAATTCCGGATCACCTTCGGACGGTGCGGCGTACATACCCAGGGGCATACCGTTAATAACCCCCTGCTTTTTGAACAGATGCCCGAAAATGTGCTTTGGATAAACAAGCATAAAGCCGCTGAAATGGGGATCAATGATAATGATGTCGTTAAAATCTCCGGCAACGGCTACTCGGGAAAAATGAGAACATTTGTTACCGAGTTTATTCATCCTGAGGCAGTATTTATGATCCATGGCTTTGGAAGCGATGTTCCGGCAGAAACCAGAGCCAGAAACAAAGGTGTCGCCGATTTCCGCCTGATGAAAGGAGGCATGGATCTCTGGGATCAGGCTGGAGGAGGTATTGCCCTCCAGGAGCATTTTGTGAACGTGGAAAAGGCTTGAAGAATGTTGTTCAGAAAACGGGTCGAACAATCGGCACGGAATGCGGCCTTCACCGCCTGACTTGTCAATCTTTTGAATACGGTGTTACTGATATGATTAAGAATCTGCGTGAAGCCCTTAAAGGCATGTGGAGTCTGCTTCTGGGGTTGAATATTACCCGAAGAAACTTTTTTCGACCCCAGATCACAGTTCATTATCCAAGAAAAACCAATTCGTTGGAAGGATACCGTGGTCACATCGAACTTGTTTGCAAGGATGATGATCCATATACCTCAAAATGCATTGCCTGCATTGCCTGCAGCAGGCTTTGCCCTACCGGGTGCATATCTTTGCGCATCAAAAGAGAGGCATCGGAATCTCGTCCTGAAAGGGCCGCGCCTCCGGACATGGCTCATATGCCCATTAAATTGAAGAAAAAATACTTTCATCCGGAAAAGGTCGTCAGGGGACCTAAGACTTTTCACCTTAATTACAACTTTTGCAGTCTATGCGGCCTGTGCGTTGAGAATTGTCCTGCAGGAGCCCTGAGATTTACCAGCGATGTTTACCTGGCTGGATACACCAGACAGGAATTTGAATATGACCTTCTGGCCAGGATGCGCCACCAGGCCCAGGAAAAGGAAGACATGTCCGGTAATGAATCAGGCTATATTCCAGGTAATCAGCAGATCAATAATGACCGGAAGAGCTTACATTAATTTTCCGGATCCCACTTATTTTTTTTACATAAGTGCCACATCAGGAGGGTTTAGGCCATGAGTGATTATATGATCAAGACTAATCAGAAAAGGTGCATCAGCTGCAAGGCATGCGAGGTGCACTGCAAAGCGAAATATAATGTTCCTCCAGGGGCTAAGCTTGGGCAGCTTGTTTCTGTCGGGCCTGTCGTCAAAAAAAATAAGCCTGGGTACCTGACTCTATTTATGCCCTGTTTCCATTGTGAGATTCCGTGGTGTGTATCAGCATGTCCTACCGGAGCCGTTCAGCAGCGTGAAAAAGACGGTATTGTTTTCATACAGCAGGAACTGTGTGTTGGGTGCAAGGCGTGCATTATAGCCTGCCCCTGGAACATTCCCCAATGGGATCAGGTTAACGGCAGGGCCATTAAATGTGACTTCTGCATGGACCGGGTTGATGAAGGGCTTGATCCCGCGTGTGTAACCGGCTGCACCGCGCATGCCCTGTCTTTCATCAAGCCGGGAGAAGCTTCAGAACAGACCAGAAGGGATTTCGCCGCTGAACTCCTTTTGTCAGAACATAACAAAGTGTAACTTTAACATCCAAGGAGAAAAGTCATGCCCAAAAAACATCTAATGATTTTTTTTGCTGCTGTCCCGCTACTTCTGCCAGCCCTGGCCGGTCCAGCCTGGGCTGATACTCTGGCCGAAGGGATTCAGCAGGGCATTGCCTCAGGAGTAATTGATCCTGCTGCTGAACCGGGCTATCTGGGTATTCCTGGCGGACCGCAGATCAACCTTATACTGGCTTTCCTGTGGGCAATCTGGGTTGGCTGGATTTTTTCCACAGTCGGAGCTTTTGGCGGAATCATGGCCGGCATAGGCCATATATCCATATACGGCCTTGGCAACTATGCCCAGGGATTCCGTGAGACAGCGCCAACACTTAACAGATCTGTGACTGACTCCATTCGCGTTTCCAACCAGTTTATGGTGGGACTGAGTGCATTGGTCTCCACGTTTAATTATCTAAAGCTTGGTCGTCTGGTATGGCCGGTGGGCATATTTCTGGCCGCCGGATCAATCCTCGGAAGCTGGCTGATCCCCACTATAACAGCCGGAAGGATTTCCTTCAGGGAATATGTGGGCTACTTTGGGGTTTTTGTTTTGATTCTCGGTTTCTACATGCTTTATGAAACAACTCCTGCCGGGCAGAAAAGAAAGAAAAAAGCCAAAGAGGCGGCCAATGCGTTTGAGACAACCATGAAAAGGAAAAAAGCAGGAGAGGCCGTTGATACTACTGAACTCGGGGTAAAAGTACTAGCCATGAATCTGAAAAAGGTTTCTTTTACCTTTTACGGGGTAGAGTTTTCCTTTAATCCTATTTTTCCCATTGTAGGCGGTTTCATCATCGCGGCTATAGCTGCCTTCCTGGGAGTCGGCGGCGGATTCATGCTTGTTCCGTTTCTGACCAGCGTGGCCGGCCTTCCCATGTATCTGGCAGCGGGAACTTCGGCCATGGCTGTTCTTATCGGGATGATCACGAGTATTCTCAGCTATCTTGCTGCCGGTGTTCTGGTTCACTGGCCCCTGATAGGTACTCAGCTGGTAGGCATCTTTGTGGGCTCCATGATCGGCCCCAGGACTTCTCAGTATATTCCGGACAAGGTTCTCACCAGGATATTTATTGTTCTGGCCTTTTATGTCGGCCTCAACTTCATGGCCAGAGGCTTTCTGGGTCGGGATCTTATTTCCCTCATTACCGGTGGCTGATGATAGCCCTGGGTTCATCTGAAAGAGTATTTGCCGATGCTCCGGTGGGCGATGGTCAAATTATCATCGTCCACTGTTTACCTGTTCGGAAAAATATCTGATTCTAAAAATAATATTCTATCAGCGTATTGAAAAAGTCCTGATTCAGCAGGCTGTTATGTTATACTGAGCCGGTTCTGAAGTTATGCCAGACAAAGCTGTTGTAAAACCCTTCTAACAAGTAACTTGAAGCGTATAAGTAATAAATTCAGTATAATATGTTTTTGCCATGCAGATTGCTTCGGTCGCTTCGCTCCCTCGCAATGACAGGTGAGGCGTAACCAGAACCGTGACAGCAGGTGTCATTGCAAGCGAGTCTTCTAGCGCGGTGAGGCGTAACCAGACCGTGACTAGCAGGTGTCATTGCGAGCAAGTCTTCGAGCGCGGTGAGGCGTAACCAGAACCGTGACAGCAGGTGTCATTGCGAGCGAGTCTTCGAGCGCGGTGAGGCGTAACCAGACCGTGACTAGCAGGTGTCATTGCGAGCGA
>SKKD01000180.1 GCA_007121655.1 Desulfonatronovibrio sp.
CTCGTTCCACTGATCAAACAGTTTTGCGATTTCTTCCTTGAATTTCATGGTGACTTCTCCGTTGTCAGTTTAAATTAAATGCTAATTATAATTATTAATCCGCCAACTGTCATCTTCTTCGATGTTATTGCTGCCGGCATGCCCGGGGCGGGGTTATTTCCGCGGTCCGGACAGGCCGGTAGTTTCCAAATTCTCATGCTCATGTCTTCCTATAGAAGAATGGGCATTCCCATGATGGGCCAGATTAGGATCACTGCCAGACCCACAACTGCCATGAGCAGGATGCTGGCCGGGATGCCAGCGGCAAAGAACTGGCCGCTGGTGAACTGGCCTGAATTGTAGGCAATGGCGTTGGGAGCCGCGCCCACCAGGAGCAGAAAAGGCATGCCGGCGGTTGTCAGGGCGGCAAACAGGATGACCTCGGGTGCCACGCCCAGGTATGGGGCCACCACCAGAGCTACTGGCAGGGAAATGGCAATGGCGGCAACGTTCATGATGAAGTTGGTCATGATCATGACAAAGAAGGCGATGCTTAAAACAAAGATGAACCAGTGGGCATCCTGAAAAAAGCCCAGCCAGTTGATGGCCAGCCATTCCGCGGCCCCGGTCTGCCACAGGCAGAAGCCGATGCTCATGGCCCCGGCGAACAGCAGGATGATGTTCCAGGGGATGTCCTCAAGGTCCTTGATATCCAGGATCCTGAGTACAAAGAACAGGATGGTGGATACCAGGAGGACGGCGGCCTTGTTGAAGACTTCCAGGGCCGGGATGAAGGACTGCAAAGAAAGGAAAAGAATGACCCCGCCGATAATGACCACGGCGATTATTTCGTGGCGGGTGATGGACCCCATATCCTGGCTGAGCTTGCGGGCCTTTTCCCTGAGTCCGGGTATGGTGGCCTTCTCCGGCTTGAAAAAGACCATGAAGAACCCCCAGAGCAGAAAGACCATGAGCCAGCCTATGGGGAACATATAAAAAGTGAGTTCAAAAAAAGAGATGTTTTTGCCGGTGATCTCCTGGAAGAATCCCAGGGCCACGATGCCCCGGGCCGCACCCAAAAGGGTGACGATGCTTCCGGCCCCGGCTACAAAGGCCATGCCGATGAACAGGCCCTTACCAAACCTGGTGGGCTTGTTGCCTTCGCCGTACAGGGCGTAAATCGACAAAAGCAGGGGATACATAGTAGCGGCCACCGCGGTATGGGCCATGAGATGGGTCAGAAGGGCGGTGACTACGAAGCAGCCCAAGTATATCATGCTGGTGCGCTCGCCCACAATGATAAGCATCTTGTAGGCCAGGCGCCTGGTGATGCCCACCTTGGTGAACACGGCTCCGATGACCAGAGATCCGAAAATAAAGAGCACCGCCGGGTCCATGAAGTCATTGAACGCGTCCTTGGCCGGGCGGATGAAAAACAGAGCCTGGGTGACACCGATGGTCAGGCCGGTCACTCCGATGGGCACCACTTCAAACACCCACCAGATCCCGGCCATGAGAAAAAGGCCCAGGGCGGCCTTGCCCTGGGGAGAAAGATTGAAGGCTGTGCCCATGGGGTCTATGGCATCGGGCCAGGGAGGTGAATAATAGACTACAAGGAAAACTACGATCCCCAGGATAAGAAAAAACGTTTTAGTCAGATTGATTTTGTTGTCTACGGCGGCAGTCATTTATTTTTCCTCCTATGTTTTATCCAGTTTGCATACTTCAATTTGTGAACGGATGAGGTTGAACAGATCAATGGACCTGATGATACCTGCAAATTCCCTGTTCTCATCAAAAACCATCAGGCTGTGGAGCTGGTTGACCACGATCTTATGAATGGCCGAGTTAAGATTATCGTCTATACGGATAGTTTCCGCCTTGGAAAACTTGAGGATGATATCCCTGACGATTATCTGAGGGGACTTGGAACAAAGATCTTCCAGAGGATTTGCCCATGGAGCGCTTTCCCGGAAAATCTGCTCCACCAGGTCGCCGCTGATGCCGAATCTTGAAAGCCCGGATACCTGACTGTACTTGGGTTCGATGCCGCGCATGACATCAAAGATATTCAGGTGAGAAATGATTTTGCCGGAATCGTCCTTGACCAGGATCGTGCTGTGCGCCTTATCTCCTTTTTCCTTCTGGTGCTTGTTCAGCTCCATGACGGCATCAAACAGGGATGCCGAATCAGAAATGGTGATATATTCATCTTTTGGCACCATAAATTCCCTGACTGTCTGTTCCACTTTGATAAACCTCCTGAAAATAGTGTTAGGGCATTAGAATACATGAAGTTTCTTCCATTATCCCGGTTATGGAGAAATATTAACGCATTGATACGGTTAAAGGGTTATAGAGTTTTCCATGCGAATGTTCAGCCCCTGCCATCCAATTCTATTTTTCATAAACCAGCTCGCATCCTAAAAAATATTTGTCTTGCTTTCAAAAAATATTTGTCTTGCTTTCTAAGTCGTTTGATCCAGGACTGAACTAGAGTTGCTCCGAACAGTCAGTTCTTTGTTATTTTTTTCTCAAAGCTTGAGCTGTCTTTTATTATTGTGAATTTAGCGTAAAAAATAAGTATTGATTTAATATCAGGTAACGAATGTTCCTAATGGATGCACCTTGTAAAAGAGTCCTGCGGGCAGGAGTATTTCAGATGCTCAGGGGGGTGGTATTGTCCACCGTTTTGTTTTACTTTCACTTTTTGTGTGAAGTTTATCTCAATTTTTCAGACAGTTCCAGCTATTGTATGATTTTGCCCTGCAGATAAGGACCAGGCAGGATATCCCGCAAGTCCGAAACAAATATAAATGTCCTTTTATGACTGGTTGTAGCCGGATAAATTTGGAAAGGAACTAACCTGTTTTTTTAACGCATGCAACATAAAAAAACCCTCTGTCGCAAATTGCAACTGGGAAAAATGCCAGTGAAAAAGCCCCTGTCTGTCATGATAATGATTTGACAAGCCATAATGAAAAGATAAATATCCGTCAGATTGGCAAGTTGTTGAAAATATTTTCAATTCCTGCCTCGCTGCAGGTTGTGTTAAACATTGAAGTTGAATCTTTTGAATAAGGAATCTACAACACTCTTCTACGTAATACGTAACTTGAAACACTTAAAAAACAAATTCAGCATTTTAAAGTTTTGTCATGGAGATTGCTTTGGTCGCTGCGCTCCCTCGCAATGACAGCTGAGGCGTAACCAGGACCGTGACTGTAAGGTGTTATTGCGAGCGAGTCTTCTTGCCCTGCCTGCCCAGTTGAATCTCTTCCATTCAACCGGGGTTGAATACACGAAGTGCAGGCGCAAGCCACTCAACCGGGGCGAGCGCGGCGGCAATCTAACTGTCAAAGAGGGTTGCGGGCAAGGCGAAGCAATCCAGGCGCACAGGTCATTTAAAGTTATTTGCAGGTTCGATCCCGGGCCGCCCGGGTGAGATGCTTTTGAGAATACCAAGAAAAACAATTATCCGGAGCAGAAATTATGAAACGGGTTCTGGAAGGGCCTGCGGGAGGCACAGGAAAAAAACTGGTGACTGTGGAGGGACCCATAGCGGCAAATAAGTGGACATGGGTCGTTGAATCCGGTCTGTATTCCATTGGTCTGGAGTCAGTCATTCATTTCCATGACTCTCCTGAGCCATTATCCAGGATTTCCAACCAGATGCACAACCTGCTGAAAAGGTTCGGCCTGCCCGGAACCTTCGTGGACTGGAAAACCATGTCCAACCACCGCCTGCGGGACATGGTAAATAAAAACAAGACCCCTCTGGTCATCAGTCTGCAGGGAATGATTGACAAGAAGACTGTGGAGGATATCCGCGGGCTCAACCCCATCATCAGGATCATTTACTGGTGGGGGCCTCCTGTGCGCCGGGAAGATCAGATCCTGAGAATCATGGAAGTGGATGGTTTTGTTGATATCCTGGCCCTTTCCTTTGAGAAGGATGTTCAGCTTTTGCGATCCAGAGGGGCCAAAAGGATAGCGCACATGCCTTTTGCCTCCTGTCCTTACCATCACAAGCTCAAACTGAAGGTGACATCAAGATCGCGGCGCAGGTACGGCCGGGAAGTAATGCTTATCGCCCCTCATGGCGAGTACGAAGAAGAGCTGGTTTGCAGGACAAGCGAAGTTCTTGGCAGAAAGGTGGATGTCTGGGGGCCGGGATGGTCCGATAATCAATGGGTAAAACACAATGGCCTGATTTTCCCCCCCCGGAACCTTGAAGCATACGCCACTTCAAGCATAGTCCTCAACCTTCATGGAAAAGACTTTGCAGAACACAACGGACTGAATCCGGCTTTTTTTGAAATCCCTGCCGCCGGAGGATTTCAGATCACCGAGGAACAGCCGGTTCTTGATGATCAGCCGTTTTTCCCTCTGGTGGCTACTTTTGGGGATTCCAGGGAACTTGCCGAAAAGGTCCGCTATTACCTTCACGACCAGGGCGCAAGGGAAGACATGCGTTCCAGACTTCAGGCCCATATCCTGGAAAAAGAAACATATGGACAACGTTTTTATGATTTATTCCGGTCCATGGAATTTTCTCTTTAGGCTGTCTTGCTAACAGCGTGAGTTTGGGGTAATATTAAAACAGTTTGCCAGAGTCAGGTTAACGGTTAAGCGATGTTTTATTCTTTTTCAGGGCGTTTTTACACCTAATCCATAATCCATGCCTTTTATGTCGCCAAAAACAAAAAATAAAGAGCCGTGCAGCGGTTTCAACTGTTCCATTCTGGAAAGCGTCTCCGATGGGGTGTTTACCGTTGATGGACAGTGGCTTATTACTTCCTTCAACCGGGCAGCCGAGTTAATTACCGGCATTTCCAGGAAAGAGGCTGTTGGTCGTCCATGCTGGGAAGTTTTTCATTCCAGCCTGTGCGAATCGGAATGCGCCCTGAGATATACCAGAAAAACCGGAAAAACGGTGGTGGGAAAAACCTGCTACATTGTGGACGCCAGGGGAAGACGTATCACCATCAGCGTTTCCACTGCCCTGCTGAAAAATGTCCATGGCGAGGTGGTGGGCGGTGTGGAAACCTTCAGGGATTTGAGCGAAATGGAAAGTCTGCGCTTGAAATTCAAGGGTGATTTTGACATGGGCGATCTTATCAGCCACAGTCCGGCAATGCAAAAGGTACTTGAAGTCACGCCGGCTGTGGCGGAAACCGCCACTACAGTCCTGATTCAGGGTGAGACCGGGACCGGCAAGGAACTGGTGGCCAAGACCATCCATGCTTTGAGCCTTGGAGGCAAAGCCCCTTTCGTGGCCATTAATTGCGCCGCTCTTCCTGACACTCTCCTGGAGTCGGAACTGTTCGGGTACAAAGCCGGAGCTTTTACCGGGGCGCAGAAAAACAAGCCCGGCAAGTTCGCCCAGGCCAGGGGAGGAACCCTCTTTCTGGATGAAATAGGAGACATGAGCCTGAGCATGCAGACCAAGCTTTTGCGGGTGCTGCAGGAGAAGTGCTTTGAGCCTTTGGGGGCCTTTGCTTCGGAAAAAACCGATGCCCGGATCATCGCCGCCACCAATAAGGACCTTAAACATCTGGTGGATATCGGAGCGTTTCGTCAGGATCTTTTCTACCGCGTCAATGTCGTTCGCATCGATCTCCCCCCCCTGAGAGACCGGAAAGAGGATATCCCTTTTCTGGCCGGGCATTTTGTGGAACGGTTCAACCGTTTGTTCAACCGGGAAATTACCGGCGTGGATCCCCAGGTTTTGTCCCTGTTCATGGCTTATGAATGGCCCGGTAACATCCGTGAACTGGAAAACATTATGGAAAGGGCCTTTGTGCTTTGTCGTCATGGTGAGATAAAACGCAGCCATCTGCCCCGTGACCTGATCCTCAAGGAAGGAAAAGCCGGTGAAGTCCCCAGCATGTCAACCATCAAGCAGGGCCTGGAAGCCGGCAACATTTCAAGAGCCCTGAAGCAGACTCAAAATAATCTGTCCCAGGCGGCCAAACTGCTGGGCATACACAGAAGCACCCTCCATCGCAAGATCAAAAAGCTTGGTCTTTAGCCTTCCCCTTTCTCCATTGACTTCTAAAAACCGCTTAAAAAAAATTAGCTGAAATTCTGCATTAATGTCCTAACCTGAGAGTATTTTCAGGCTATTGAAGCAGTCTTTCAAATTGCTACAGTTGCACTGCTCAACTGTAGCTTCTCTGCGACAGGCAGGCAAAGATCCCGTCCCAAAAAATATAAGCATATCAACGTCTTGTGATCAAGAGACAGACCAAAGCTCCATCGGCATGTTTAATGCTTTTTCCTGATTTTAATCGAGGTCAAAGCTGATGATGATCGGAATATGCACATGGAACAATCTCGTGGCTCCTGTATTCGATGTGTCCGGCACAATACTTCTGGTGCAGACATCTCCTGGCCGCAGAGACATCCTGGAACAGGAAGACATATCTGTCTGCGACAATCTGGACAAAATCCGCCGTCTGACCTCCATGAACATTGAACTGCTGGTCTGTGGCGCCGTATCAAGGCTCTGGCATGATATACTCACCGCCTGCGGCATCCAGGTCATCTCATATATGGCCGGTCCCTGGGACAGGGTACTCCAGGCACTTGATGAAGACAGGCTGGAATCATCCGAGTTCCGCATGCCTGGTTGCCCTCCGTATATGCAGACCCGCAACCGGGAAGCAATTAATAAAGTGGCTGCGGTCAAAAAAGCATGGATGCGGCAATCTTCATAAACAACCGGGTAAGGTATTACGGTTTATCCACATTTAACAACTAAGAGTGGACAACTCGGACCAAATAATTCGTTGAAATTTGCTGAATAGAATTTCTTTATAGAACCTGGCGGAAACCCCTGGAAGTCGCAGGCCGCTCACCAGGCTGTGAATAATAAACGGAACGATATAAAAAAAGGAGGATATTATGTCTAAATGGCTGAAGCCGCCCTGGCTCGAACTGAACATCATGCTTTTATTCGCGGTTGTGACTTACCTGGTTATTTTCATCGTGGTCACTGCTACGCCAACTCCTGAAGGAGGCATGGCCGGCGGAGTAATCTGGGGATGGCTGGTGGGCTTTTTCATCATCAGTACCATCATCGCCCTGGTTGCCACCGTGGGAGGAATAGGTGGCGGAGTTCTCTTCACTCCGTTCATACTGGCCTTTACCCCTATTGACAGCCTCATAGCCCGCGGCACCGGGCTCATAGTGGCCATGTTCAGCGGGCTCATGGCCACCGGACCTGTGTGCCGCACCGGCCTGGCCAATGTGAAGATGTGCATCTTCTTGTGCGTGGCCTTTGGTGTTTCCTGCTTCGGAGGGGCCATGGGAGCGGTGGCGGTGGCCGAGCATCTGGGCGAGTTTGGTGAAGCCGCTGTGCGCATGTTACTGGGTCTGGTCATTGGAGGCCTGATTCTTTATTTTATTTTTGGCGGTAAAAAAATTGAATGGCCGGATGTCAAGGTCTCAGACAAAATCACCAGGACCCTGGATCTTCGCCAGCCCTTTTACGAGCCGTCCCTGAAAAAAGTTGTTGATTACGGACTGACCCGCATGGGCTGGCTCTTTTTCGGGATCATGTTCGTGGGCACCGGCTCCGGGTTCTTCGGCATGGGGGCCGGATGGGCTATTGTCCCTTTTCAGAACGTCATCGCGGGAACACCCATAAAAGTGGCCGCGGCCAACAGCGTTGTCCTGCTGGGCATGGGCGACTGTGTTGCGGTCTGGCCGTACTTCATGATGGGCGCTCTTGTTCCAATCCTGGCCGCACCCTGGCTGGCCGGCCAGGTGGTTGGGGGTCTCCTGGGCGCGCTGGTCCTGGTCCAGATCAAGGCCGGATTCGTGCGCTGGCTGCTCATCGGGCTCATGGGCTTTTCCTGCTGGGGTCTCATCACCAGGGCCCTTTCCATGTGGAATGTTATAGAACGTCCGCCGCACTGGATGAACGGACTGGTTCTGCTGATACTGCTGAGCTTTGTGATGGTGAACATAGTCAGGGAGTTCAGAAATAATGATTAGTACTAAAAGAATATATGGAGGAATAAGATTATGACCGAAGACAGACCACTCGCGCCCCTGCACAATAGAGTTTACGGAGAAATCGTCTACTGGATCACTTTCACCTCTTGCCTCATATGTTTTGTGGGCCCCATGTTCTCAATGATCTGGCCGGATAAAAACGCCATGAACCCATATTTTACCTACGCCATGGTTTTTGAAGGCATGACCGGATCGGAGATATGGATGGCCCTCTACGGGGACTGGCCATGGTTTCACAGCGTGTGGTGGAATAACTTCTTTACCGGGGACGGCTTCACCATGTTCGGGATAACCCTGGGAACCACAGTGGCCGTCTGGGCACTGATTCCCACCATGTTTGTTTTTGCCGGAAACAAGCAGCCCCAGTACGTTATTTTCAGCCTCATTGTGGTTTTTATGGTTATATTTGCCGCATCAGGGATAGTGCGCATCGGATAATGAAAAGTCCTGTCCCGGGTCCAGACGGTCCACCGGGCTGTTTTAAGATTACTGTCCCTGCAGGGACCATCCTGCGGGAACCCATCACTTTAACGTCAGCCAGCGTGCTGTAAAGGAGATAATTCATGCCTAAAATCAAAAGGATCCTGCTGCCGGTTGCTTTTTCCGAAAATGATCTCCTGGCCGCGGAATATGCCCAGGATATTGCCAGGTGCTCGGGGGCTGAAATAGTCCTGCTGCACATTACCAGGCCCTCTGATTTTCTCGGCGAAGACGTCCTGCAGACCTTGCACAAGGATTACGTGAGCTATGAGAAAGAAGCAGCGGACAAGCTCATGGAGGCCTTTATTCAAAAGTCACTGGAAGGGGTCAGAGTGACCGGCAGGGAAGTGGTCAGGGGAAACCCGTCGGACGAGATCCTGAAGTACGCCCTGCACAATGATATTCAGATGATCGTCATCGCTACCCACTGCCGCAGGGGACTGGAGACCATGTTTGTGGGATCGGTGGCTGAAAGGGTGATCAAGAAGGCCTCCTGCCCGGTTTTGGCCGTACATCCTCCGTGCAGGCTGGAGTAAATATCAGGCCCGCCCTGCTGATACACCGAGATAGAGATTCAACTGAAGAGGAAGTTGGTTTGTGCCGTCACCGTAAGACCTGCAGGTCTTACGGTGAATTGTTCGGAAATTTTTTTACCCAAACTGAGCGATTCTGTATGTGACTGCCCAGCATCACTGTCATGGCGAGAACCCGAAAGGTGCCTGACAATCTCATGCATAATTAGCAGAGACTGCTGCGCTTTGCTCCAATGACAGGGAAAATCACTAAGTTTAGGTTTTAATAAAATATGTTCACGGCGGATGTCTGCAAGTGTTTATTGTTTACATTGGGAAACATTTAAAAGTTTCAATCCAGATTCTTCTTTCGGATGAAAACTAAATAGAGAAACTTATGCAGGAAAGAAAGCGTCACCCCTTCCTTACTCTTTGGCTGGTAGTCATCATCGGGGCGAATTCCATAGAAGCCTTCAGGCAGTTTTATTTCCCGGAAATGTTCTTGGAAACATACCCTGAGACACCTGAATGGTTATTTGTAGGCATAGGTCTGCTGGCCGGAGTAAACATAGCTTTGGGTACAGCACTGTTTTTCTGGAAAAAATGGGCTTTCTGGGGTTTTTTTGTCTTCAGTCTTGGTGGAGTGCTGCTGTATCTTCAAGCCGGAGTGGGGTTGCAGGCACTGTTCGGATTAATGGGTGTAGCCGTATTATATATCGCCCTTCAAATGGGGGGGGTGAATAAAGGCTGGATTCAATTGGACTAAAGAACCATGTACCTGCAAAAATTTGTTTGCGCCATGGCGTAATTTTTTTGCCGGTTCTGGAAAAATAAATAAAGTCAAGCTCCTGATGAACATAAAAAAGTCTAAAAATCTTTTATTAAAAAGATTGATTTTTTATGTGAAAAAAAGTATTATCTATTTTTCTACACAATGAACAGGATGAAAAGCCTTTTTTTCTGGGCAATTGTTTTCAATTCGCTGTCAGCCTTTTCAGCAGGCTGTTTATAATTAATCCGGTGACCTGTTATAATCCGGTGATCTGAAAGACAATCAATTATTTTTATAATTTCCGGCCAAAATTAAATGTTGCAAGTTGTAAAATTTGTCTATAACATGTTCTTAAATTCACAAGGCAATAAACTCAAAATAAACAATTTAAGGAGGTTTGACAATGTCCAAACTGTTACCCCCTCATGGAGGGAAAGGTTTAACCGTAACTCTGCTGGAAGGTTCCGAAAGGGACGCTGAGCTTAAGAAAGCTCAGGGTCTTAGGAAAGTAGAAATAAGCCGCGGCGAGCGCGGAGATCTGATCATGATCGGCACCGGCGGATTCAGCCCCCTGGGTGGTTTTATGACCAGGGAAGACTGGAAGGGCGTATGTGAGAACATGCTCCTGGCCGACGGTACCTTCTGGCCGGTTCCTGTCAACCTTTCCGTATCCAAGGAAGATTTTGACGCAATAAATGACGGCGACGAGGTTGCTCTGTATTTCGCTGAAAAAGACGAATTCATGGCTACCATGAAGATCACCCAGAAGTGGGAAAAATCCGAAGACGACAAGAAGTGGGAATGCGAGACGGTCTACAAGGGTCAGGGCGAAGAAAGCGCGGACGACGTTTTCTGGAAAATAGCCATGGAAGATCATCCCGGGGTTCAGCGCGTAATGGCCGACAAGAATTATTTTCTGGCCGGACCTGTTAAGGTTTTGAGCGAAGGAGACTTTCCCACCAAGTTCAAGGGTACATATATGCGTCCTGCCGATGCCAGGGCGGAATTCGACAAGCGCGGATGGGGCACGGTCGCGGCCCTGCAGCTCAGGAATCCCATGCACCGCTCTCACGAGCATCTGGTAAAAATCGCCATTGAAGTCTGCGACGGAGCATTCATTCATTCACTCATCGGTGCCCTTAAGCCCGGCGACATTCCGGCTGAAGTGCGCATCGAATGCATCAACACCCTGATTGACGGCTATTTTGTAAAAGACTTCGCGGTTCAGGGCGGATATCCCCTGGACATGCGCTATGCCGGTCCCAGGGAAGCCCTGCTGCATGCCACCTTCAGGCAGAATTACGGCGTGTCTCACATGATCATCGGCCGTGACCACGCAGGCGTGGGCGACTTTTATACCCTGTTTGAAGCCCAGGAGATCTTTGACCGCATTCCCTACGCCCAGGAAGGTTGCCCGGATCCAGGAAAGGCACTGCTCTGCAAGCCTTTGAAGATCGACTGGACCTTCTACTGCAAAAAGTGCGACGGCATGGCCTCCATGAGGACCTGCCCCCACGGCAAGGACGACCGGGTAATCCTTTCCGGAACCAAGCTGCGCAAGGCCCTGTCCGATGGTGAGCCTGTGGTTGACCACTTCGGACGCGAGGAAGTTCTGGAAATTCTGCGTGAATACTATGCCGGCCTGACCGAAAAGGTCGAGGTCAAAATGCAGAAGGCCGCTTCCGGCGCAGATATGAAGTAGTTTGTTTTTGAAACAAGCCGGGTATGGGCTTGGGGCTTATGCCCGGCATTTTGTTTTGCCTTGACAAGGAAATCTGAACAAAGCTAAACACGATTTACTCGACAGATTTGTGTACTTTGTTGGGGTGAGGCGGACGGAAATGTAACCCGTCGCCTGTAGTAGCCCGGATTTAGGGCAAGTTAGAGTTAAAAAAACCTATTATTAAGGAGGACCTCTATGCCAACCTTTGTACTTCCAGACAAATGTGACGGCTGCAAGGGCGGAGAAAAAACAGCATGCATGTACATCTGTCCAAATGATCTGATGATTTTGGATCCCGAGGCGATGCTGGCTTACAACCAAGAGCCTGATGCCTGCTGGGAATGTTACTCATGTGTGAAAATTTGCCCCCAGGGCGCCATCGAAGCCCGTCCCTACGCTGACTTCGCTCCCATGGGCGGAACCAGTATTCCTATGCGCAGCGGTTCCGACATTATGTGGACCATTCAGTTCCGCAACGGTAACATCAAGCGCTTCAAGTTCCCCATCAGGACAACCGAGGAAGGCTCCATCAAGCCTTACGAGGGCAAGCCCGAGGCCGGCGACCTGAATAATGAACTGCTGTTCACCATGAGTGAGTTGCCGAAGCCTACTAACGTGATCAACAAAAAGATTGAAATCCAAAATCCCGACTATACCGAGACTTGGGTAAATCCTGCTAAATCGTAACAATTCGGAAAACTCGATAATTTTAAGCAAGCAAGGAGGTATTTATGCCTGTTATTCCTTCTAAGAGTCAAAATTTGGGCGTGCCAATCGGCGAGCCGGAGATAAAGGAAATCGATGTTGATTGCCTGCTGGTCGGCGGCGGAATGGGGTGTTGCGGCGCTGCGTTCGAAATCAAGCGGTGGGCCGATCCCAATAACATCAGTTATCTGATGGTCGACAAGGCCTCCCTGGAGCGCTCCGGCGCAGTTGCCCAGGGCCTTTCAGCCATTAACACCTATCTTGGCGACAACACACCTGAAGACTACGCACGCATGGTGCAGAACGATCTGATGAAAGTTGTCCGTGAAGACCTGGTCTACGATCTGGGCCGCGTTGTTGACGATTCCGTGCATCTGTTCGAGGAGTGGGGACTGCCCATCTGGGTAACCGATGATGACGGCAAGCGCCTTGACGGTGCTGTTGCCAAGAAAAAAGGTCTGTCCATCCGCACCGGCGCCAAGCCGGTTCGCTCGGGTCGCTGGCAGATCATGATCAACGGTGAGTCTTACAAGGTCATCGTGGCCGAGGCCGCCAAAAATGCCATCGGTGAGGAAAATTACATCGAGCGCGTGTTTGTGGTAAAGCTGCTCCTTGATGCCAACGAGCCCAACCGGGTCGCCGGTGCCGTCGGCTTCTCCGTTCGTGAAAACAAAGTGTACATATTCAAGGCCAACGCCATCCTGGTAGCCTGCGGCGGAGCGGTCAACGTTTACCGTCCAAGGTCAACCGGTGAAGGTATGGGGCGTGCATGGTATCCGGTTTGGAACGCAGGTTCCACCTACACCATGTGTTCCGAAGTAGGCGCAGAAATGACCATGATGGAAAACAGGTTCACGCCCGCCCGCTTTAAGGACGGTTACGGTCCTGTCGGCGCATGGTTCCTGCTCTTCAAGGCCAAGGCCACCAACGCCCTGGGTGAAGATTACTGCATTAAGAATGACTATATGATCGATCCTTATCGCAAACTTGGCTACGCAACAGGCAAAGTCATGCCTGCCTGCCTGCGCAATCACATGACCCTCAAGGAAATGAAAGACGGACTCGGACCCATTTACATGGACACCGCCACCGCCCTGCAGGACACTTTTAAGACGCTGAGCAAGAAAGAGCAGAAGCATCTGGAGTCCGAAGCATGGGAAGATTTTCTTGACATGTGTGTCGGCCAGGCCAACCTGTGGGCCTGCATGAACATAGAGCCTGAACATAAAGGCTCCGAGATGATGCCTACAGAGCCCTATCTGCTTGGTTCTCATTCCGGCTGCTGCGGCATCTGGGTATCAGGTCCCGACGAAGACTGGGTTCCTGATGAGTACAAGGTTAAGGCCGCCAACGGTAAAGCCTACAACCGCATGACCACGGTCATGGGGCTGTGGACAGCTGCTGACGGCGTTGGTGCTTCCGGGCACAAGTTCTCCTCCGGTGCTCACGCCGAAGGACGCATTGCCGCCAAGGCCATGGTCCGCTGGTGCGTTGATCACAAGGATTTCAAGCCCGCACTGAAGCAGACCCCCGAAGAACTGGTCAAGATGGTTTACCAGCCCTGGTACAATTATGAAGAACACAAAGGCGGATCGACTGCTCCGGATATCAATCCCAAGTATATCACTCCGCGTAACTTCATGATGCGTCTGATTAAGTACAGTGATGAGTACGGCGGCGGTTGTTCAACGTACTACACCACTTCTGAAGCCCTGCTGTCCACCTTGAGCGAACACATGGACATGCTGCAGGAAGATTCCCTGAAACTGTGTGCCCGTGATCTTCACGAACTGCTTCGCGCCTGGGAAAACTACCACAGGCTGTGGACTGTTCGTCTGCATACCATGCACATCAGGTTCCGCAAGGAATCCAGATATCCCGGCTTCTACTACCGGGCCGACTTCATGGATCTGAACGAGGAAGAGTGGCTTTGCTTCACCAATTCCAAGTATGATCCTGAAAAAGGCGAGATGACCTTCTTTAAGAGACCATACATCCAGATCTTTGACCCGACTTGGGATAAGGCATAATTAACCGGCTGCGGGCTCTTCAGCCCGCAGCCTTTTTTATGGTCTAAGTCCGAGCTGAAGTAGTTTCAGGGTTTCAGTTTGGCCTTAGGCCATTTTCGTAAGATAAGGCAAATAATCAGGGAGGATTTAGAATGTCCAATAACAGTATTCTTGTAATCGGCGGCGGATTCAGCGGCTTGACAGCTGCATTGGAAGCCGCGGAAGTGGGACACGAGGTGTTCATTGTGGAGAAAATGCCATATCTTGGAGGACGTGTGGCGCAGCTTAAGCATTATTTTCCTAAACTTTGTCCTCCCTCCTGCGGCTTGGAAATTAACTTTCAGAGGATTAAAAATAATCCCAGGGTAAAATTTTTTACCATGGCCGAAGTTGTTTCCGTTTCCGGTGGTCCCGGCAACTACGAGGTGAAAATTAAAATCAAGCCCAGGTACGTCAACAACAACTGTACGGCCTGCGACAAATGTGTTGAAGTTTGCCCGGTGGAAAGAGACAGCGACTTCGATTTCAATCTTGATAAAACCAAGGCAATCTACCGGCCGCATCTGATGTCCTTTCCCATGAGATATGTGATCGACGATCAGGTTTGCGAAGGTACCGCCTGCGCCAAGTGTGTCGAAGCCTGTGAATACCAGGCCATTGATCTCGAGGAAAAGGAAAAGGAAATTACATTGAATGTCGGTTCCCTGATGGTTGCCACCGGCTGGGTTCCCTACGACGTGAAAAAACTGATCCACCTTGGTGGCGGCCAGATATCAAACGTTATCACCAATATGCAGATGGAAAGGCTGGCTGCTCCCGCCGGACCCACAGACGGGAAAATACAACGACCTTCGGACGGCGCCGAACCAAAGAGAATCGCTTTTGTTCAGTGCGCGGGATCAAGGGATCAGAATCACCTGGACTACTGCTCTTACATTTGCTGCATGGCTTCTCTTAAGCATTGCACCTATATTCGGGAACAATATCCTGATGCTGAAGTGGTTGTTTACTACATCGATCTTCGGGCTCCGGGCAGATATGAAAAGTTTCTTCATAAAATCGAACAGGATGAAAAGGTGCTGATGGTCAAGGGCAAAGTCGCCAAGATCGAAGAAGAGGTTGATACCGGAGATGTTATTGTTACCGCTGAAGACATAATGGGCGGAGTGAAAAAAGAGGAAAAATTTAATCTGGTTGTTTTAGCCACAGGAATGCAGCCTTCGGTTGCTGTTGAGGAGTCTATCCTTGACGTACCCAAAGATGACCATGGATTTATCATCGGCGGTGAGGAAAAGGGTGTTTTCGCCGTTGGATGCGCCAAAATGCCGCTGGATGTAATGACATCCGCCGAGACCGCTACCGGCGCGGCCCTGAAAGCTATTCAAACGGTTAGGAGGTAAGTCACAATGGCTGACAAAAAGATTGGAGTATATATCTGCACCGGTTGTGATATCGGGGAAAATGTTAACATGGAAAAGGTAGTGGAGTACATTGAAGAAGAGTGTTCTCCAGCTGTTTTAAAACAGGTTCCTTTTTTATGCGGGAAAGAAGGGCTGGCTCAGATTCAAAATGATGTTGAAAACGAAGGAATAAACCGGGTTTGCGTGGCCGCCTGTTCTCCGCGGGTCATGTGGGATGTTTTTGATTTTGGACCGGATGTGATTGTAGACCGGGCCAATATCCGCGAACTGGCAGTCTGGAGCTTTCATGATCCAGGCCTTCCCGAACCCGAAGATGATGAAATGTCAGACCCCCTGACCATGATGGTCCGGGATTACATCAAAATGAGCGTTTCCAAACTTGACCGCATACTTAAGCCCGAAGCGGAGCCTGTGGATCTTGACAAGACCATTATGATTCTCGGTGGCGGATTCACCGGTCTGACCGCCGCACTGGATGCCGCAGAAACGGGTTATGATGTCGTGCTGGTTGAAAAAGAGGACAAGCTGGGGGGATTTGCAGCGAAAATGTACAAGCAGACTCCCACGAAACATCCTTATGAAAAGGCGGAACCGCCCTTTATCAATGAACTGATATCCAAGGTTGAAGGCAACGACAAAATCAAGATCCTGACCAAAACCTCTCTGGAATTGATCAAGGGTGCGCCGGGAAGATACAAGGTTACCGTCAAGCAGGGACAGGAAGAGCAGCAACTGAGCATAGGGGCCGTTGTTCTGGCTACCGGCTGGAAGCCTTACGATTCATCCAAGCTGGATAATCTGGGATACGGCAAAATTAAGAACGTAGTAACCAATATTGAGCTTGAAACAATGGCCAAAGACGGCAAGCTGGCCCGTCCATCCGATGGAGAGCCTGTCAAAAGCGCCGCCTTTATACAATGCGCCGGACAGAGAGACCCGGAGCATCTGCCTTATTGTTCGTCAGTATGCTGCATGGTCTCACTCAAGCAGGCCGGTTATGTTCGCGAACAAAACGATGACGCGATGGCCTACATTTTCTACAAAGATATGCGCACACCTGGAGTATATGAAAGTTACTACCGGGCGGCCCAGGATGATCCGGGCATTTTCCTCACCAAGTCTGAAATTCAGGAAGTTTCACAGGGCGAAAACGGAAAGGTACTGGTCAAAGTGACCGACAGCCTGCTGGGCGAAGACTTCGAGGTGGAAGTCGATCTTCTGGTACTGGCCACGGGAATGGTACCAACCATTTCCGATGAACCGGTCCTGAAACTTGGATATCGTCAGGGAGAGCAAATACCTGATCTGGATCTTTTCGATGGATTTGCCGATTCAAACTACATCTGTTTTCCTTATGAAACAAGAAGAACAGGCATTTATGCAGCAGGTTGCGTGCGTCAGACAATGTCCATGAGCACTGCCAGGGACGACGCCGCCGGAGCGACCCTGAAAGCCATCCAATGTCTGGAGTCCGTCAACAGAGGAGTCTCTGTTCATCCCAGGGCGGGAGACCCCACATATCCCAAGTTCAACATGGTGCGCTGCACTCAGTGTAAACGCTGCACGGAAGAATGTCCCTTCGGCGCCCTTGACGATGATGAAAAGGGCACGCCGGAACCCAACACGACCAGGTGCCGCCGGTGCGGAACCTGTATGGGCGCCTGCCCCGAACGGGTAATCTCTTTTGATGACTACAGCGTATCCATGCTCAATGAAATGATCGCCTCCATCGAGGTTCCCGATGATGAAGAGGAGGGCGGCTACAGGATGCTGGTGCTGGTCTGCGAGAACGATGCCTACCCCGCTCTTGATATGGCTGCCATGCGCATGAAAAAGTGGTCATCCTATGTAAGATTTATTCCCATCAGGTGTCTGGGTTCGGTAAACACCCAATGGATTGCGGAAGCCATGAGTAAGGGGATGGACGGTGTACTCCTGCTCGGCTGCAAATACGGGGATGACTATCAATGTCACTTTATCAAGGGCAGTGAACTGTGCAACCGTAGAATGGACAATATCGGAGAGACTCTGGAGCGTTTGCAGGTTGAGGCTGAAAGAGTCCAGCAAAAGCAAATCTCAATTGATGAGTATGACCAGATACCTAAAATTATAGATGACTTCATTGAAGAGATCGAAGGTTACGGTCCAAATCCATACAAGGGCTTCTAGGAGGTTAATAAATGGCGACGAGAATAGAACCGAATGTTCAATTTATCCGGGAGATGCAGGCTGCCGGTGGAGAATCACTGAAGAAGTGTTACCAGTGCGCAACCTGCAGCGTGATCTGTCCGCTTTCTCCGGAGGATGCTCCTTTTCCCAGAAAAGAGATGATCTGGGCGCAGTGGGGTCTCAAGGACAAGCTGGTCAACGACATTGATATCTGGCTTTGTCACAACTGCGGAGAATGCTCCGACAATTGTCCCCGCGGAGCCAAGCCTGCCGACCTTCTGGCCGCGCTACGGAATATGGCATACAAATCTCTGGCCAAGCCGGCTATCCTGGGGAAGTGGATGAGTTCACCCAAATATCTGCCGCAACTTATCGCAATACCAGCGGTACTCTTTCTGATCGTATGGGCCATCTCCACCGGGCTCAGGATTCCGGAAGGAGAGATCATTTTTGCCAAGGTTTTTCCGACTCTGGCAGCCATTGATCCCATCTTTATCCTGGTTACCCTTTTTGTGGTCTTTACCTTTATCAGCTCCATAGGGAGTATGTTTTCGTCATTCAAGGCATCAGGGCTGACCCCGAAAGAAGATGCCCCGGGTATTTTCCGATCCCTGATCATGGTGGTCAAGGATGAAATCATCGATCATCGCAAGTTTAAGGAATGTGAGTCCAATCAGGATCGTTACCCCGGTCATCTGCTTATATTTTACGGCTTTATTGCCCTGGCGATCGTAACCGGAACAATCGCTTTGTTCTACTGGACAGACAAGCTTTTCGGGTTCGGCATGACCACTCCGCTGGCTTTGTGGAATCCGGTTAAGATTTTAGCCAATGTCGGAGGCATAGCACTGATCATCGGGCTGATCTACATGACCAGATCCAGGCTTAACGCCGATACCAGGAACGCGATCAATTCCTATTACGACTGGTATATTCTTGGGGTCATCTGGGTTGTGGCCGTCACCGGTTTTCTGGCTCAGATTTTCAGGCTGGCCGACACTGCTACTCTGGCTTACTGGGTATACTATGTGCATCTGGTCAGCGTGTTCATGCTCTTTGCCTACCTGCCCTGGTCCAAGCTGGCTCACCTTGTTTACCGGACTGCGGCTCTGGCTTATGCCAGACAGATCGATAGAAGAGGGTTTGACGAGTAGACTCAGCTGTTTTTTAACACAATAATTCTGGCCCCGCTTCGGCGGGGCTTTTTTTTTGAAGTTCTTTCCTTATATATCAATCCGGTCACAGCCTGTGACAAGCCATTCCCGGCTTGATGTTTGACTATGACAGCTTAATTATTATATCAGGTCCTCATATATTAACCTTAAACACAACAAAGAAATGAATTTTACATTTATGTGCAAATCCCCCCCCTCCAAAAATGGCCTGAAAGTGGCCATAATCGGAGCCGGCCCTTCCGGCCTGGCCGCCACCGGCTACCTGGCCTGCATGGGTTATCAAGTAGAAGTGTACGACAAGCTCCCCAGGGCGGGCGGCCTGATGACTTTCGGCATTCCCGGTCACAGAATCCCTGCTTCAAACATTGAAGAATCAGTAAAACAGCTTGAAAATGATTATGGTGTGGTGTTTAAGCTCTGCACAAAGATTTGCGGTTCCGAACCCATGCACCAGGAAGCCGGAGATAATTATGTTTTTGATTATAAAAGCCTTGGAGGCAGGGTGGAAGATAATGACGCGGTCCTCATCTGTACGGGCACATGGAAGTCAAGAAAGCTGAATATTTCGGGCGGCAGTCTGCCCGGCGTTTATTCGGGGTTGGAGTTTCTTTTTCCGGTGAGGGCGGCCCAGTATAATATTGCCAAAATGGAAGTTCCGGAAATCAGAGGAAAAAACATCGCTGTGATTGGAGCCGGCTTTACAGCCGTGGATGTTGTTCATTCCGCAGTCGCTGAAGGCGCCAAGAATGTTTATCTGATCTACCGGCGTACCAGAAACGAGGCACCATGCGGAACCCTTGAAATGGATTTGATGGAAAAATCAGGAGCAAAGTGTCTGGAACTGGTTTCTCCTGTCAGAATTACGGGCCCTGACAGGGTCCGGATGATTGAACTTGCCCGGTGCAGGCTGGCGGACCCGGATGAGTCAGGAAGGTGCAGACCTCTGGTTTGCGACGGAGAATTACTTAACCTGGAAGTTGACCTGGTGGTGGCTGCGATAGGCGAGATAGCCACTCCTCCGTTTGCCCACGATCTCGGACTGGAAGACGTGCGCAAAGGTCAGATTCGCTGGCTTCACATGACAGGAATGGACTCGGTATTTGTTGCCGGTGACGCTCTCACCGGACCAAGCAGCATAGGCAAAGCCGTTTATAGCGGGCTTAAAGCGGCAAAATCCCTGGATCAATGGCTTACTCTCAAAAGACAGAATCGTCTGCAGGAGTATACAGGAGAGATCATCCGGAAAGAGGATCTCAGATAGGTACCTTCAACAGGATTTTATTAATAATATTTATCTATACGGCTGATCTAAAATAAATTTAAGCATGAAGACATTATATCTGGATTACAGCAAATGCATTGGGTGCGGTACCTGCGAGGCAGTCTGCAAGTTTCTGTACAAGATTCCGAAGATAGTTATGACCAGGACCAGCTACGGCCTTACCGTTCCACTTTATTGCCAGCATTGCGAAGATCCCAAGTGCATGAAGGTTTGCAGGCAAAAGGCCATATTCAAGGATAAGCAGGGAATCGTCAGGCTCAGGGAAGAGCTTTGCAGTGGATGCAAAACAAAGAACTGTCTTGTTGCCTGCCCTTATGTCGCGATCATGTGCACAGGCAGGGAAAGTCCAGTTTCCAAGTGTGATATGTGCGTAACCAGGGGTGCCCTCGGTCCGGCGTGTGTGGAAATGTGTCCGTGTGACGCTCTTATGGTCGAAGACAGAAAGGACCTGGATAAACGGGAAACACCAGCCGCACGGGAGGCGTATGAAAGGGTCAGAAAATATATTATCTGTCCGGATTGTCCCGCCCCGGGAAGTTGACAGTTTCCGAACTCCGGACTATCGGAGAATTATTTTTTGTTATAAAAAAACAACAATTGCAAAAAAACCACAGTTGGGAAAATATCTTTTAAAATTAACTTAACAATTATAGCAATTTATATGTTCTAAAATTCGGCATGTTTTTTGCTTCCCTCTCTTGAGGGAGGGTATTGATGAAGCAGCAAACCATCAAAAAAGAAATCAGGTGCTCGGGAATTGGACTCCACAGCGGACAAAGAGTTTCATTAAGTCTCAGGCCCGCTGACGAGGATGTCGGCATTATTTTTGTGCATAAGGGTCCGAACGGGCAGCACAGACTTGATTTGAGTCCCCTCAATGTAACCTCCACTGAACTGGCCACGACCATTGGTAGAAATGGTGTGGGCATCTCCACTGTGGAACATCTGCTTGCCGCTGTAAGCGGTCTTGGCATCGACAATATTTACATTGAAGTCGATGGCACGGAACTGCCCATTATGGACGGGAGCGCTGCTTCTTTTGTTTTTCTGATTCGTTCCGCCGGGATAAGAAAACAACGCAAGTCCAGAAGGGTAATGGCTTTTAAAAAGCCGTTGCTGTTTAAGGAAGATAAGCGCTGGATAAGGGTTACTCCTTATGAAGGCATGAGAATCAAGTACACCATAGAGTTTGATCATCCAATGGTCGGTAAACAGTCATTTCTGTTTGTTCACGATCCTCAGCAGTTTGTCAGGTCACTGGCCAAAGCCAGGACTTTTGGTTTTCTAAGGGACGTGGAAAAGTTGCAGTCCATGGGATTGGCGCTTGGCGGTTCTCTTGAGAACGCCGTAGTTCTGGATGATTATGCCGTGATCAATCCCGGGGGCATGCGTTTCAGTGATGAAATGGTAAGACATAAAATTCTTGATTTTATCGGGGATATGACTCTGATGGGCGTAAGCCTGTGGGGTTCCTTCGAAGTCTATTGTTCAGGTCATGCCTTTAATAATTCATTTTTCCGTTTTCTGTATGATCAAAGAGAAGACTATCTCCATCCCGTGCATTTCCACACTCACGGTCTGGGTCATGAAATTCCGGAGGTCAAAACAGCCCCCGGTACTGAACCGGTTATGGCCTGAGTCCACAGCTCCAACTTATAATTTTTTTTACGCGCCCTGAAAGGGCGCTTTTTTTTGTCCAAGCCGACTTGATTTATTGCCTGTAATATTTCATGTCTTACCCGACCTACAAACCCGTGAACAGTATTCATAAAAGGACCGGATTAATGCCCATTGCCACTATTGTTAACGCCATTGCAATAATACTCGGCAGTCTTATAGGAGTGCTTCTGGGTAGAAATTTTCCAGACAGGGTCAGGAACATTGTTTACCAGGGCATAGGCCTGTGCGTCCTGGTCATAGGCCTTGATATGGCCCTGAAATACGGGAGCATTATCCTGGTTGTATTCTCGGTTCTGCTGGGAGCGTTAACCGGAGAGCTGTTGCGACTCGATCAGAAGATGACCAGCTTTGGCGACTGGCTCAAGGGCAGGATTAAGTCAAAAGACGCATATTTCACGGACGGATTTGTAACCGCGTCCCTGATCTTCTGTATAGGTTCCATGGCCATTCTGGGTTCTATAGATGAAGGAATCAGGAACGACAGGACAATTTTGCTGACCAAGTCCATCCTGGACGGATTCATCAGCATTCCCCTGGCGGCAACATACGGCATAGGAGTCTTGTTTTCAGCACTGCCGGTTCTTTTGTATCAGGGATCAATAACCATCGCCGCCTCTCAGTCCCAGGCTTTTTTCACCCCTGAAATCATCTCCCAGATAACCTCGGTGGGCGGATTATTAATTATGGGGATCGGATTGTCCCTTCTGGACGTCAAGAAGATAAACGTGACCAATCTTCTTCCATCCCTTGCCTATGTGGTTTTGTTTGCCATAATCATGGGGTGATCAGCATTCAACCTTCGGTTTGTTCAGAGATTCGACATATAAAGTTAAAGCATGCCGGATTTTTAAATCAGAACTATTTTCCTTCCGCACTGAGCTTTCTGCAGATTTTTTCCACTTCGCGGAAATTGACTTTGCCTGAACCCATGACCGGTATATCCTCAAGAATGTAAAAATTTTTCGGGATGGCAATTTGAGGAAGTTCCCCGCTCATCTGCTTGAGCACCTTTTTCCTGTTGAAGTCGCCGGTTGTAATAGCCGCCACTACATCCGCGCCCTTGGTCGGATTGGGGACATCGACCACACAGCACAAAACGTCATCCGGAATAAATTTGTTGAGAACTTCTTCCACCCGAACCAGGGAAACCATTTCCCCCCCAACCTTGACAAATCTCTTAAGCCGTCCCTTATGCCACAAAAAACCTTCATCATCCAGCATGCCCATGTCTCCGGTGTCGTACCATCCGCCATGAATACGCAATGAAGTTTCTTCAATATCACCCAGATAGCCTTTCATTACCATATCGCCTTTAACCAGAATCTTGCCCAGCTGGTTAGAGGGAAGTATTTCGTCAGTGTCAACGTCCAGAATCTTGACCTCAACTCCTGGAATGGGTTTGCCGACTGTGCCCTTCTTGTTGACATTCGGTGTGTTGATGGAAATCGCCGGACTTGTCTCAGTAGTTCCATAGGCATCCAGTATCTCGATATTATGTTTTTCCTTAAATCCGTCATAAATCTGGGGGGCCAGGGTATCAGCGCCCGAAAGGGCAACCCTGAGGGAGGAAAAATCCCCAGGCTGAGACTTTTTCAGATAACCGTGAAAAAATGAAGGAGTTCCGGCCATAATGGTAACTCCGTATTCTTTGGCCAGACCGCTGATAATTTTGTATTCCAATGGATTCGGATAGGTGACAATGCTTGTACCGAGAGTGATGGGAAGCCAGAAATTTGCGGTCAGTCCAAAGACATGGAAAAGAGGAAGACTGGCCAGAAAAATATCATCAGGACCCAAATCCACGATCTTGGGTATATTATCAACGTTATGGCCGATATTTTTATGGGAAAGCTGAACGCTCTTTGGCTCTTTTTCGCTGCCGCTGGTAAACAGGATGACGGCTGTTTCATCAATGCCGCCATTATGTACCATTTTTATAATGACCTTTTCAGACATCTTTGATTTGATAAGTGCGGGCAGTTTCTCAGACAGACCGATTGATGCCACCATGTCTTCCAGAAAGATCATGCCCTGGACCGGCTCGATGTTTAATTTTTCCAGTAGTTTTTTACTGGTGATAATGGTTTGAAAGTGGCATTTTTCCTGGGCGTAGATTGCATTTTCCCTGGCGCCAGTGGCATAGTTGATAATCACCGGAATCTTGCCGGCCATGAGCAGTCCGAGATTTGAAAGCATACAGCCTGCAGAGGTTGGAACCATGATTCCAACATACCTGGTTTTGATCTTTTTAAACCGTTTGGCCAGGATGAGGCTGACAATCAACATTCGCTCATAGGTAAGTTTTTTTTCCGTGGCTATGTCATGCACTGCGATTTTACCGGGATATTTTTTAGCCGTTTGAATAAATCTCTGGTGTAATTGCATTTTTTCTCCTGTGATGGATTCAGTACATCCTGCTGATAAGCCTGTGGCATCAGCCTCAAAACAAAAATAAAAGTTTTGACATGCAGACTTTCAGCAGTTTTTTGAATTCGAATATGGCTAAAGTATTGCTTAAAAAAATGCAATGCTTTTTTTGGGGGGACTTAATCGAATATGTCTGCAGCAGGGAAATTCAACATTAAAAGTCGTTGACAGGAGCAAAACCTCATCACCGGACAATTTAAAGGAGCAGTTATTTTTCCGTAATGGATATGATCAATTGAAATCCGTCATGCTGAACCCGGATCTTTCAATGGAAACCGGTTGATCAGGGAAGCTCGGCAGGACAAAAGAATCATATCAGGCAAATATCATTATACCGGTTTTTTGAGCACATCTTTTTTGGCAATAAATGAATACATGACCGGAACAAACACCAGGGTGATCAGGGTGGAACTGGCAAGTCCGCCGATGATGGCTCTGGCCATGGGCGCCTGGGCTTCTCCGCCTTCACCCACTCCCAGGGCCAGAGGCAGAAGTCCGAAAATAGTGGTCAGGGCGGTCATGAGGATGGGACGAAGCCTTCTGCGTCCCACTTCCCGGATGGCCGCAAACATTTCATATCCTTCCTCTTTTCGAGCCATATTGGTCTGAGCCACCAGGAGTATGGCGTTGTTCACCAGTATTCCTCCAAGCATGATACATCCGATATATGACTGGATATTAAAGGTGGTATCAGTAAGAAAGAGCATGAGAACCACCCCGACAATGGCCAGGGGAACTGAAAACATGACTATGAAGGGATCGCGCAACGATTCGTACAAACAGGCCATGACCATATATACCAGGATCAGGGCCAGAATCAGTCCCAGCGCCAGTTCGTTGAAAGCCTTCTGCTGTTCTTCGTAGTCGCCGCCAAAGGTTATGCTGAAGCCCTGGGGTATGGCCATCAGGCTCAGGTTTTCCCTGATGTCGCCAATAACCGAGCTCAAGTCTCTTCCTGTCAAATCCGTGGAGATGGTTATGATTCTTTCCTGGTCTTTTCTTTCAATACTCATGGGCCCAAAACCGGATTGGAAATCTACAAGGTTGCGCAGGACAACAGGCACTCCGCCCTGACCGGTTATGGTTATATCCAGAAGTTGATCAAGGGGCATGAGTTCAGAGTCTTTAAGCTTGACCAGTATGGAGTATTCATCACCCTGATCCCGGTAGTTGCCTGCCGTAGTTCCCGAAAGTACAGTCTGGATTGCGTTGGCCACGGCTGATACGCTCACCCCCATGCTTTCCGCCCTGGCCCTGTCCACAGTAATATTTTCTTCGGGCATTCCCGACTCCCGGCTTATGCCTGCGTCTCCCACGCCCTCGACCTGCTCCACCATGGCCTGTATCTGTTCAGCCAGGATAGAGGCTGTCTCCAGATCATAGCCCCTGATTTCTACCTCAATGCGGTCTCCGTCGGACGTGCCCATGCGCAGGATAAAAAGCCCCTGACCCGCCCTGGTCCTGATGGTGGCGCCGGGAATATTGTTCAGTTTACTTCGAAGATCGGCGGCTATCTCCTGACTTGATCGACCCCTCAGGCTCTGTTCCACAAGACTCAGCCTGATTTCACCAAGGTATGAACCGGAAAAACGCCATCCAACCCCGCCAAGAAAAGAAATTATATTTTCCACTTCAGGGACTTCCCTGTTGATGATTTCCTCCACCTTCAGCGCCGTGGAATCCAAAAGAGCCAATTTGGAGCCCACCTCCATTTCAATATTGATCCTGACTTCTCCCTCATCCGTCTCAGGCATCATTTCCGTTCCGATAAGCGGTATCAGGGCCAGGCTGGCGATAAGAACAAGTCCGGATAAGCTGATGGTCAAAAACCTGTGCCTCAGACAAAAATCCAGGGTTGATTTATATGAGTCTTCAAGGCTTTGAAAGAAGCGGCATGACATGGCATAAACTCTGTTGGAGAAGCAGTTGTCCTTATTTTGCCGGGTGGTTACAGGTAAAAGATACCTGGAGGAAAGCATGGGGACCAGGGTCAGGGCCACGGCAAGGGAGCACAACAGGGAGAAGCCCACCACAAAGGCAAGCTGGGAAAACATGATCCCGGCCATGCCCCGGACAAAAATAAGGGGCACAAAAACGGCCAGGGTGGTCAGCGTGCTGGCAATAATGGCTGCAGCGACCTCACCTGTTCCCTTGATGGCAGCCTGGGGAGGAGGAGTACCTCCTTCCCGGTGTCTGTGAATGTTTTCAAGAACCACAATGGAGTTATCCACAAGCATGCCTACGCCTAGGGCCAAACCTCCCAGAGTCATGAGGTTGATGGTGAATCCGCCGAAATAAATGATTATGAAGGTGGCCACTATGGCAATGGGTATGGCCGCAGCAACAATGGCCGTTCCTCTCACGCTTCTCAGGAAAAACAAAAGAACTACAACAGCGAAGAATCCACCGTAAAACAGGGCGCGGGTTACATTGCTTATGGAACGCTGAATATACTGGGAGGTATCAATAATGGGAATTATGCGCAGTTGGGGAAGGTCGCGGTTAATGCGTTCGATTTCAGCCAGAACCTGTTTGGATATCTCCACGGTGTTGGTCCCGGACTGTTTGTTTACTGACAGACGAACTCCGGACTCGCCGTTGACCCGAACTATTCTGGTCACTCTTTCCCATGAATCCTCGATGTGCGCGATGTCCCGGAGCCTGATCACAGAACCTTCCTGAACAGCAATTATTGTCCGGCCGAGTTCGTCCAGACTGGTAAATTCTCCCAGGGTGCGAATAGAAACTTCATAAGGCCCGCTTTCCAGGATTCCGGCGGGCAGGTTGACATTGGCTTCCCTTATGCTGTGGATTATGCTGTCCAGGGGCAATCCAAGGGCCTGAATCCGTCCCGGAATCAGGCTGACATGAATCTCGCGGTCAAGCCCCCCCCGGATATCCAGGGAAGCCACTCCAGGCACCCGTTCCACACGGTATCGCACTTCATCTTCAATCAGGCGCCTTGTCTGGATGGGGTCCAGACGGCTGGAAGCCCCAAGAACCAGTATGGGGAAGCTGGCCAGATCAAACTTGCGCAGAAAAGGACGGTCTGCCCCATCAGGAAGACTTGAGGCAATCCTGTCCAGGCGATCACGCAGATCATTAGCCGCAGCGTCCAGGTCAGTGCCCCAGGCAAACGTTATCCGGATATCGCTCAGACCTTCGTTGGACCTGGAATATATCTGTTCCACCCCGGGAACTGCGCTAAAGGCCCTCTCCAGGGGACGCGTTATCAGGGTTTCGATTTCCTGGGGGCCGGCATTGGTATAATTGGTCCTGACACTCAGGGTGGGATAAGTGATATCCGGCATCAGATCTATGGGAACCCTGGAAAGGGATATGGCGCCAAGGATAAGAACTATGAGGGTGGCCATGGTCACGAATACCGGCCGGCCTACTGAGAATATGGTCAATTTGTTCATTTATCTTTGCTCTTCAGGTCCTCTCAATTCAGGAATAACAATTTTCATTCCGTCTTCGAGCAGATGATGGCCCAGGGTGACCACGTATCCCCTGATTTCCGGTTCTGTAATTTCGGCCAGATTGCCGTCAATCAGCCCCACGGTGACCGGGACAAAGTTTGCCTGCATGTTTTCGACGTCGGCGAGAAATACTCCCTGAAGACCGTTGCGCCTGGCCAGGGCAACCCTGGGTGCTGAAACAACGTTGTCACGTCTGGAAAATTCAAGCCTTACCCGGGCGAACATGCCCGGTGCAAAAAGGCCGTCCGGGTTGGCAATCAATACCTCAACCCTTCCCTGGCGTGATGTTTCTTCCAGTACCGGGGCAAAACGAATGATTTTGCCTTCATAGGCTACATCGGGGTAGGCGTCCGTACTGACAGTGGCGGTTTGCCCAATCCGGATGAAGGGAAAGTCGCGCTCTATGACATTTACAACTGCAATGAGATTCCGGGTATTTACAATGGAGATGATTGGTTCATTGGTCTGCAGCATGGTTCCTTCATTGGTGAACCGCCTGCCTACCACCCTGGTATCGTGACCGCCATCCCATCTGGCAACGATCCTGGTGTAGGCGAGCCGGACCCGGGCGGCTTCAAGGGCGGCCTCTTTCTGACGAACCTGTGCCTGAGCCACTTCATGCCTGGCTTTGCGGACGTCATAATGGGCCTGAATCTGATCCAGTTCAGACTGGGACAGGCTGTTGCTTTCCACAAGGCGCAGAGCTCTGCTTAACTCTCTTTCGGAGACAATGACCTCGCTGGCGCTTTCACCCAGATTGGCCTGGGCAACCTCGAGTTCGGCCTTTGCACCCTGGACCTGCTGGATGAATTCTTCGCTGTCCAGCTGGGCAATGAGATCTCCTCTTTTGACCTTGTCTCCGATATCCACATATAATTTTTCAAGCCTGCCTGAAATGTTGGGAGCTACGATGAATTCACTCTCCGGGATAAGACTGCCGGTCAGTTCGGCGTTATGAAACAGGGTTGCGGTCCGGACAGGCTCAACTTCTACCGCCTGAGAAGGCACCCGGGACATGCCGGTGCTTTGTGCCGGACTGAATGCTTCGGTGTAGATTTTATAGGCTAAAAAGCTCACAGCGGACAAGATGACTATCAGAACGAAAATTTTTTTCATGATTGTTTCCAGAGAATTTTATTATCAGAAGATGATCTGATTTAAAGGACGAAATATTAAACATTAAGCAGATTAAAGTAAACCCGGTTTAGAAGATTAGGGTCAAAGATCAGTAGACAAAATTATGCCGGCCGGATCATAAGTCGGGCAGAAAAAAGAAAAATCGATAAAAACGGATTTGCCCTGCAAAGCACATCTTGGTAAGTTGCCGCTTGCGGATACCAGGCAGGAGTCAGCAAACCTTGTGCCAGAAGAATAAAGCATTATATATCAATGCTTTATAAAATAAAAAAAACAAGGGCATTGTTGCTGATGCAGGATTACGCACTTTAGTGCAAGGAGCAGGGTGGTCCTGTTTCTGCTGCACATCAATTGAGATCAATATACTAACAAAATAACCAAACGGAGATGACATGAAGGCTTTACTCAGCACTAATTACGGCGATATCACCATTGATCTGGAAACTGACAGGGCGCCGGTCACAGTGGAGAATTTTCTGAACTATATTGAACAGGAGTTTTATAACGACACTATCTTTCACCGGGTCATTCCAGGCTTTATGATCCAGGGCGGGGGGATGACAAAGGACATGTCTGAGAAAAAAACCAATCCTCCCATCAAAAATGAAGCCGACAATGGACTTTTAAACATGCGCGGGACCCTGGCCATGGCCAGAACCCAGGTAAAGGACAGCGCCACCAGCCAGTTTTTTATCAATCTTTCCGACAACCATTTTCTGGATCATGGGACAAGAGATTTCGGGTACGCTGTTTTTGCCAGGGTGACTGAAGGTATGGAGGTTGTGGATAAAATTGCAGGGGTTGAAACAGGCAGGCAGGGATTTCACGAAAATGTGCCCAGGGAACCTGTTGTGATCAAGAAGGTAGAGCTTATCTGATGCTGCGAATTTAATTAGTTTTCATCCGGAAACGGTTATTTTTGGCTGCGTCAATCTCCACAATTATTCTTCAACGTATTAAGCTACGTCTCCTCATAATTGATTGATTTCCTTGCCAAAAGAAAAAAATCCCCGTTTTCCGAAGAAGACCAACAGTTCCAGGATCCGCAAAGTAAGACTTTCAGGATGAAAACTAATTACTTCCTAATGTAGATTATTCTTGATTTGACCATGCATTTCCATTATCAACAATCAGCCAGCATGTGAGAATTAATTAACTATTTTGTTATATTACATAATTTCTCCATGATCTAATGAGTCAGACGGCAAATAATTTCAACTTTCTTTAAGGAGGCAGTCAAATGAAGACACGGATTAAACTGTTGGTACTATCCCTGACAATGGCTCTTTTGCTGTGCGCTGGAAGCGCCTGGGCCGAAATCAGGATCGGGCTTATGTGTCCCCTTACCGGATCATGGGCCAGTGAAGGCCAGGACATGAGAGACATAGTTCAGCTCATGGCTGATGAGGTAAACGCGGCAGGGGGGATTAACGGACAGCAGGTGACGGTTCTGGTTGAAGATGACGGGGGCGACCCGAGAACGGCGGTTTCCGCTGCCAATCGTCTGGCCACCAGAAACATAACCGCTGTTATTGGAACATATGGTTCCTCAATTACCGAAGCTTCCCAGAATATCTATGATGATTACGGGATCATTCAGATTGCCAACGGCGCCACTTCGGTCCGGCTGACCCAGAAGGGACTTAAGTATTTCTTCCGCACCTCCCCAAGGGATGACGAGCAGGGTAGAGTGGCCGCGGAAACAATAGCTTCCATGGGTTTCACCAAAGTAGCCATTCTGCACGACAGCACTTCATACGCCAGGGGACTGGCTGATGAAACCAGAGGTCTGCTGGAACAGGACAACAGGGAAATAGCGTTTTTCGGCGCTTTGACTCCCGGAGAACGTGATTACAGCACCATTTTATCCCGGCTCAGAAACGCGAATCCGGATGTTGTCTTCTTTACCGGATATTATCCCGAAGCGGGTCTTTTGCTCAGGCAGAAAAGCGAAATGAACTGGGATGTTCCCTTTCTGGGCGGCGACGCCACCAATAACCCTGACCTGGTTTCCATCGCTGGCCGCTCAGCTGCTGAAGGTTTCTATTTCCTGAGTCCTCCTGTACCGCAGGACCTGGATACTCCCCAGGCCAGGGATTTTCTTACTTCATTCAATGAAAGACATGGCTCAAATCCAGGATCCATCTGGGCCGTCCTGGCCGGAGACGGATTCCTGGTGATTACCGAGGCCATCAAGGCTACAGGTTCCGTGGACAAGGATGTACTTGCGGAATATATGCACGGAGATCTGAAGATTGAGGGTTTGACCGGAGAGATTACTTTTGATCAGTATGGCGACCGTGCGGGTGAGCTTTACCGCATCTACCAGATTGACGGGGAAGGCAATTTTGTAATGCAGGATTAAAAAATCAATCAAAACGCGCCGGTTATCCGGCGCGTTTTTTAAATTTTGAAAATCAGGACAGGGAATTTGAAGCGAAGTGTTGGTGCTCGCCAAATGGTCCCTGCACTTACGTTAATACGTTCCATCAAGTTAAGAAAAATTTTTTAAAGTAAGGCGAACATATACATCACAAGAGTGATGAATTTTTTACTTGTTCCCGTGCTCTCCATACCTCAATTCAATAACCCCGGATTAAAGAAATGGAATTTTTCTTTGAACAGCTCATCAACGGTCTGGCCGTAGGAGGGATATACGCCCTCATTGCCCTGGGCTATACAATGGTTTACGGAGTAATGAGGCTGATCAATTTTGCCCACGGCGATCTCTTCACCATAGGATCATATCTGGGCATGACCATTTTGGCCACTTACGCGGTAACTGCTTATCTGGGACCGTTTGTAGGGGTTCTTGTCCTGATCGTCATGGTCATGGCGTTGGTGGGGATTATCGGTGTTATTCTGGAGAGGGTTGCTTACCGGCCGGTCAGACAGGCGGACAGATTGTCGGCAGTGGTTTCAGCTCTTGGCGCTTCAATATTTTTTTCCAATCTGGTCATGCTTATCTGGGGGCCCAGGTTCAGGGTCTATCCGGAAGATATCCTGCCCCGAATCACCCTGAACATCCTGGGTCTGGACGTACCACTTTTAAGAATTCTTGTCCTGGTCACTTCCCTGATTCTCATGGGCATTCTTTATTTTTTCGTCCAGAAAACAAGGACCGGAACAGCCATCCGCGCTGTTGCCATTGATCACGGCGCAGCCAGACTGATGGGCATTAATGTCAACCGGATCATCTCCATGGTTTTTTTGATCGGCCCTGCCCTGGGAGGAGCCGCGGGTGTAATGGTCGGTCTTTATTACGGCCAGGTAAACTTCACCATGGGCTGGTCATACGGGCTCAAGGCTTTTATCGCCGCGGTTCTGGGAGGCATCGGCAACATCCCCGGGGCCATGCTTGGGGGGCTTCTTCTGGGAGTGATCGAAGCCATGGGGGCGGCTTTTATTTCCACGGCCTGGAAGGACGGAATAGCGTTTATAATCCTGATTCTCATTCTGATTTTCCGGCCAACCGGACTATTGGGCGAGAGGGTCGCGGATAAAGTCTGATTTTTAGACACCAGCAAACCGCTTCATTGTTGTCCGGCATAAGCATGGAATTATGGACGTTGAACCTTGAACCTAGAATCTTCAGGACATTCCAGCAGGAAGACTCCACATATGCTAAAACATAAAAATACATTACTGGTCCTGGCTTTCACCGTGGCCATTTTTTCCTGCCCTTTTTTTCTCAACCCCTATTGGATCGACGTAATCAACAATATCGGGCTTTATGCCATCCTGGCCCTGAGCCTGAATTTTATTGTAGGCTATACCGGTCTCTTTCACATGGGACATGCAGCCTTTTTCGCGGTAGGGGCATATACCGCCGCCGTGCTCAACACTTCTTACAGTATTCCCATCCTGCTGCTCCTGCCGGTCAGCGGAGCCGCCGCCGCCCTGTTCGCGTACCTGGTGGCCAGGCCGATTATCCATTTGCGCGGTGACTATCTGCTTATAGTAACCATCGCCATTGTGGAGGTAGTGCGCATTGCCCTGGTGAATAATGTATTCGGCCTGACCGGAGGGTCCAACGGAATATTCGGGATTTCCAGGCCGGAATTTTTCGGTTTCAGTATTCGCCGTCCACATGAATTTTTTTATTATATCTGGTCATTTCTGGCCATAAGCGTTTTTTTGTTTCACATGTTGGAAAAATCGCGTTTCGTACGCGCTCTGAACTACATAAAAAACGATGAGGTGGCTGCCGAAGGAAGCGGTGTGGACGTGGCTTATTATAAGCTTATAGCCTTTGTCCTTGGAGCTTTCTGGGCGGGCATGGTGGGCAATATTTACGCTTCCAAAATGACGCTCATTTCTCCGGAATCCTTCAACTTCTGGGAATCGGTTATTTTATTCGTCATAGTGATTCTGGGCGGTTCAGGCAGCATCAGGGGAGTTATTCTGGGAGCTTTCCTCATAGTCGGGCTGCCGGAGATTTTCAGACAGTTTGCCGGAGCCAGGATGCTGATTTTCGGAGCAGCCATGGTGGCCATGATGGTTTTCAGGCCTCAGGGTTTTTTGCCGCCTGTGCCCAGAAAATATGCCACTCATAAAATAAAACCCGGAGACGAAACGCTATGACCCTGCTTCGCATCAGCAATCTGACCAAGAAATTCGGCGGTCTTATGGCGGTAAGCGATGTCAGCTTTGATGTTGATCAGGGCAAGATCGTGGGGCTGATCGGACCGAACGGCGCCGGTAAAACAACCGTTTTTAACCTGATTACGGGCAATTATGTACCGGACCAGGGAGAAATATTTTTTGACGGCCAGAATCTGGTAGGGTTGAAGACTCACAAGATAGTTTCTCTGGGTATTGCCAGGACTTTTCAGACTATACGTTTATTCAAGAACCTTTCAGTTTTGGAAAATGTACTGGCCGGATGTCATTGCAGGATGCGCTCCGGCATTTTTTCTTCCATGTTCAGGTTTCCATATCAACGCAGGGAAGAGAAAATGGCGCTGGCCCGGGCACTAAAAGAGCTTGAGTTTGTCGGGCTTAGAGAGCACATGGATCTGAAGTCCATGAATCTATCCTACGGCAATCAGAGGCTTCTGGAAATAGGCAGGGCTCTGGCAAGCAATCCCAAGTTGATTGTCCTGGACGAACCTGCCGGAGGCATGAACGACTATGAAACCCAACAGCTGGTTGGACTGATAAGAAAAATGCAGGACAGGGGTCTTACCGTGTTGCTTATTGAACATGACATGAACCTGGTCATGCGCATCTGTGAAGATATAGTTGTTCTGGAACATGGTGCTTTAATAGCGCAGGGAAATGCCGAACAAATCACTCAGGATCAGCGGGTCATTGAGGCTTACCTGGGAATAGACGAGGATGAGGAATAGACATGCTTCTGACAGTTAAGGATCTGTTTGTGAATTACGGCAACGTGGAGGCGTTGCACGGTATTAACCTTGAAGTGGATGAAGGGGAGATCGTCGCCATTCTCGGGGCCAACGGCGCAGGGAAGTCTACCACACTGATGACCATAAGCGGGCTGGTCAGTCCTAAAAAAGGAAAAATTTTTTACAAGGACATTGAAATAAGCAAGCTCCAGGGTCATGAGGTTGTTAAATATGGAATTGCTCAGGTGCCCGAGGGCAGAAGAGTGTTCGCCACCCTGACGGTCCAGGAAAATCTTAATCTTGGAGCATTTATAATAAGAGACAAAGATAAGATCCAGAAGACCCTGGAATGGATATTCGAACTTTTCCCACGGATGAAAGAGCGGCGTGAACAGCTGGCCGGAACCCTGTCCGGCGGAGAGCAGCAGATGCTGGCAATAGCCAGGGGCCTGATGGCTAATCCGAGGATTCTCCTGCTTGATGAGCCAAGCCTGGGGCTCGCGCCCATTCTGGTCAAATCCATATTTGAAACCATCAGGCAGATCAATGAAAGCGGGGTGACCGTCCTTCTGGTGGAACAAAACGCCCGCGCCGCCCTTAAACTGGCTGACAGGGGCTATGTGATGGAGGTGGGCAAAATAGTACTTGAAGACAGATCGGAGAAGTTGCTGAAAAATCCCGAAGTGAGCAAAGCCTATCTGGGGGGATAAAAGAGGAGAGGACGGAAAATCAGAGGACAGAGGACAGAGGACAGAGGACAGAGGTCAGAGACAGAGGACAGAGATTAGAGGACAGAGATCAGAGAGCAGAGATTAGAGGACAGAGATCAGAGAGCAGAGATCAGAGGACAGAGATCAGAAGACGGCAAGACGAAGTTTCTCCGTTCAGGGTTCAAGGCTTGAAGAAGATATGAGCAGTGAGTCGTGAATCATGAGCAATTAGCAGTGAACAGTGAGTAAAGAAATCCGGAACCGGGAACGGGAAACGCATTTATTACACTATCAGGAGGGTCCGGGTTTGACCGGTATTATCACCATCAGAGGCAGGGGGAATTTTTCCTCAGGACATGAATATCTCCTTGGTCCGTATAATCCTGAAGGAAAAGAACCAGGATATGTTGCCGGTTATGAGGTCATAAAGGGTCTTAAGGCTGGCGGTTACTTATCCGCCAAAGAGCCTGAATTTCAGGTGACCGGTAAATTCTGGATGACTGAACAGGGAGGAAAAGGAAGTATTTTTCTGGAGCTCAGAGCCCTGAATGATTTTTTTGTTGAACAGAGTCTGGAGCTGAACCCTGCCCGCAAGGGTTTCTCCCTTGCCTGGATCACCCTCAGCGACAAGGGATCAAAGGGACAAAGGCTGGATGAAAGCGGTCCGCTTATTGAGAATATCTGCTCCTCAACGCTCGATATCAGTCTTGCCAGAGGCTTTATTATTCCGGATGATTATGACATTCTTAAATCGCTTCTTGTACACCTGTCCCTGAGCTCAGGTTTTGACCTGATCATTACCACGGGGGGGACCGGCCTCAGCCCGAGGGACATAACTCCCGAGGTTACCATGGATATTATTGATAAGCGTTTGCCCGGCTTTGAACAGGGCATGTTGAGTTATTCACTGACCAGGACTCCCCATGCCATGATTTCCAGAGCCGTAGCCGGTACTCTGGGGCAGAGCCTTTTAATCAATCTGCCGGGCAGTCCAAAAGGAGTCAGGGAGAACCTGGGAGTTGTTCTGCCGGCACTGGAACACGCCCTTACAAAATTGTCGGGCGATCAATCTGATTGCGCAGTAAGAGTCTGAAATGGAAATATTTATTGCTGATCTTCATGTTCATTCCCGTTTTTCGAGGGCCACCAGCAAAAGTCTTGATCCGCTCAGTCTGGCGGCATGGGCGCATGTCAAGGGCATAAACGTGGTGGGCACAGGAGACTTCACCCATCCCGGCTGGATGGATATGCTGGAGAATACTCTTTACCAGGGGCAGGACGGGCTCTTATATCTCAAGGATGACCAGGATTTAAATTCCAGGGTGCCTGGCTTCGGACATGAATTAAAACCCAGAACCCGGTTTATCCTTTCCTCGGAGATCAGTTCCATTTACAAGCAGGGAGGCAAGGTACGAAAGATCCATAACCTGGTCTTTATGCCCGGATTTGAACAGGCCAGAAAGTTCAATCAGAAGCTGGCCCGGGTGGGAAACCTGGAATCTGACGGAAGGCCCATTCTGGGGCTTGATTCCAGAAGCCTTCTGGAAATGGTCCTGGAAATTGATCCCATGGCTTATGTGATCCCCGCCCATATCTGGACCCCATGGTTTTCCCTGTTCGGCTCCAAGTCAGGTTTTGACAGCCTGGAAGAATGTTTCAAAGACTTGTCACCCCATGTTTTCGCCCTGGAAACAGGACTTTCTTCCGATCCTGAAATGAACTGGATGTGGAGTAAGCTGGACCGTTTTGCCCTGGTTTCCAATTCCGATGCCCATTCAGCTGAAAACCTTGGCCGGGAGGCGAATATCTTTCAGGGAGAGATGAGCTATGAAGGGATTTACAGAGCTCTGCGCAGGGAAGGTCTGGGGCACAGGTTCCTGGGAACACTTGAGTTTTATCCTGAGGAAGGAAAGTATCACCTGGACGGACACAGAAAATGCGGTGTGGTTATGGATCCACGGCAGACCAGGGCCAATAAGGGACGATGTCCTGTCTGCGGCAAGGAGCTAACCGTAGGAGTCCTTAACAGGATTTTGACTCTTGCTGACAGGGAAACTCCGGTCAAGCCCGCTTTTCAACCTGACTACTTCTCAATTATACCTCTTAAAGAGATTATCTCCGAGATTTTGTGCGTGGGTCCCAAATCCAAAAAAGTTCAGGCTTTTTATAATCAGCTTGTTTCCGGCTTTGTCTCGGAAATGAATATTTTGCAAAACGTTCCAATTGAGGACCTGGACAGATGTTCTTCGGTTCTGGGCACGGCCGTCAAGCGTATGCGCGCCGGAGAGGTTATCAGAGATCCGGGATTTGACGGACAGTTTGGAAAAATCAGCGTCTTTTCACCAAAGGAACACCGTGAGTTTAAAAAGGGCAGGGGAATTGTGGAAATCACCATCCCCGGGGACAAAAATGAGTATATAAGGTGCGACCCGAATCATTTGACCTTGACTGATCCTGAAATTGAAAAGGAGACGAAGATCAGCCTGAACCCCGAGCAGGAACAGGCGGTCAAACACGATCAGAGCCCGGTCCTGGTTCTGGCCGGTCCCGGAACGGGCAAGACTCAGACCCTGATGGGAAAAGTGAGCGAGCTTTTGAATAGCGGGGTGAATCCAAGACATATACTTATACTTGCCTTCACCAGGAAGGCCGCACAAGAACTAAAAGACAGGCTGGCTGAAGAGCATGGCCCGGATCAGGCTTTGCCCAACGCGGAAACTATCCATGCGGTGGCTTACGAATACTGGCAAAGCATTTATAATGATCAACCGATGATTCTGGGAGATGATGAAGCCAGAAAGGTATTTTCCACAGCCAACCCGGAACTTAAGGGCTCGGCATTAAAGGACGCGTGGATGGAGCTGGGTATTGCCAGGGAGAAGCGCCAAACTATATCCGAACCCGGAGAACTCTATGCCCGCCAAAAACAGGACTGGAATCTGGTTGATTTTAATGATCTGCTGGAATTCTGGCTGGAAGAGATAGAAAGCGGAAAGTTTGTCCGTCCCTTTACCCATGTTCTGGTGGATGAGATTCAGGATCTGTCCCTGCTTCAGCTTTCCCTGATCAGAAAACTGCTCCCTGAGAGCGGAGAAGGTTTCTTCGGAATTGGTGACCCCAGGCAGTCCATCTACGGATTCAGGGGGGCCTTGAAAGACGTCAGGGAAACAATGTCGGGGTTCTGGCCTGATCTTAAAATAATTCGTTTATCCCGAAACTATCGCTCTTCACGTACCCTCCTTGATTTTACACAATCACTTTTTAAGGATGAACCCAGGCTTACTGCTGAAAAGGATATCCCTGGTAAAATTTATTTTTTTCAGGCAATCAGCGCCTCCCAGGAATGTCTCTGGGTTGGCGAAAAGATCAAGAACCTGCTGGGAGGAACCTCCCACTGGCAAAGCGACATTGCTTCTGAGAATGGTTCCCTGGCTCCTTCGGATATCGCCGTGCTGGTCAGGTTCAAAGGTCTTATGCCCTCCCTGGAAAAAGAGCTCCAGCGTATGGGTGTTCCAGTAAGCATGCCTGAAAACCAGCCATACTTCAAAGACCAGAGAGTGGAATTGATTTTGCGTGCCGTGGCCCAGGTCATGGGCATAACTGATGAAAAAAAGGTCTTTGACTGTCCGGAAAAAATTCTGGCCGGAGGCCCCAAAAGTCTGGCTGCATATCTTGAGGATGTGCCGCCCTTTGATCAAATCTTCTGGAAGGGAAAGGCATTCAAAACTCTGGAGCAGGAATATTCCAGACTGGATGGATGGGCGGGATTGATGAGCCACGTCAGTCTGGAGAGTGAACTGGCCCAGGTGGATATCAGGGCTCAAAAGGTTAAGATCATGACCATGCACGCTGCCAAGGGCCTGGAGTTCGAGGCGGTATTTCTTCCATGTCTGGAGGATGGGATTATTCCCTTTGCAGGAACCGACGTACTCCTTGGTCAGATCAAGCCGGAAGAAAAGAGATGGGATCCTGAAGAGGAAAAAAGGCTTTTTTATGTTTCCCTGACCAGGGCTAAAAAGAACCTTTTTCTCAGTCTTGCCGGGTCCAGGAAGATATATGGGCGACAGTTGAACCTGAAAAAATCAAAGTTATTGAATGAACTTCCCTTTGGTGATATCCAGGTGACCAGGGGAAAAATTCAAAAAAGCAGGAAGGAAAAGCAGTTAACCTTATGTTAACAGGATATTAAAAACTCCCAGTTGCGTGTCGCTTCTTCCGCACTTTCACTTGGGATTATTGATCACATTGCAGTCAAAGATTTTTTAGCAAGCTTCTAAGTAACTAGAAGCGTATAGGTAACAAATTCAGCATCTTAAAGGTTTGCCATACAGATTGCTTCGGTCGCTACGCTTCCTCGCAATGACAGGTGAGGCGTAGCCAGAACCGTAATTATCCAGTCATTGCGAGCGAGTCTTCGAGCGCGGCAATCCTTGTTGCGAGCAAAGCGAAGCAATCTATAAGTTCAGGTCAATTCAAGTTACTTATCGGTTTGGTCCCGGGCCGCCCGGGTGGAGCGCTTATAAAGATTTTTGAAAAATCTAACTGCCTTATCGTGCCCACATAATTAAAATGGCACGCCTGGTTGAATTAATTCTGAGCAGATGCAGAACAACGGGTTGAAGATTCGATCTTGTGTACCTTACAGAACGGGCTTAAGAATTTAGGCGCCCGGGAGGGGGAATGCCGGGAATAGAATGTGACAAAGATTTTAGAGTGATTATTTTAAAAGAAA
>SKKD01000076.1 GCA_007121655.1 Desulfonatronovibrio sp.
CCTCAAAAAGATATTTGATCCTTTTTTTACAACCAGGCCTGTGGGCAAAGGAGCAGGCCTGGGGCTTTCCATCTGTGATGCCATTGTTCAAAATCTGGGAGGAAAGATTACTGTAACCAGCCGGACCGGAAAGGGAACCACTTTTCTTATCCGGCTGCCCTGTCCTCAGGATAAGGCTGACCAAAAATACGTCGGTCTGAAACTCTAAACCGTTGTGTAATCATAAAAATCTACAGGAGGTATTAAAAGATGTCACTAGCCAAAATACTTTTGGTCGACGATGAAGCGGCTTTTGTGGACGCCATGGTCAAGAGATTGTCCAAGCGTGATTTCGAACTGCTGACCGCCAACAGCGGACAGGAAGCCCTGGACGCCCTGAAAAGGGATGACGATGTGGATGTCGTCATTCTGGACGTAAAGATGCCCGGCATGGACGGAATTGAAACTCTTAAAAAAATCAAATCCAAACATCCCCTGGTTGAGGTGATCATGCTCACTGCTCACGCCACGGTGGAATCGGCCATTGAGGGGATGAAGCTGGGCGCTTTTGATTATCTAATGAAGCCTGCGGAAATAGACGAACTGGTGGATAAGGTTAAAAAAGCACAAGAGATTAAAAGTTATAAGGAAAGAATAATTGCCGAGGCCCAGGCCAGGGATATTTATCACCAGCGAGCCTGATTATGAACTGTCCCCGGGGATAAGAATACTTTTGCTCATGTCGTCAGGCGCGGGAAAGCCGGGGGACGCAAGGCTTTAAGACGCGAAGCGGATCTATTGTCAAAAACCGGGACATTGTTTTGAACAAGACTGCCTTTTCATTTGCCGCTGCACGGTATTTGAAAAGGCTTTCCTGTGTTCTTTGCCTGCCCTGTTAAACCGGGCTTGCCCTGCCCACCGGGGGAACCGGGGCTACATCCGGGGTATTTCCCCTGGGGGCATTCGGATATCGGACTTCTGACATCTTTACCAGGGAAACAGCTCCGCAGGAGTTCCCGGCCCGGCCAGGGTTTCACTGGGGGGGGATATCAGACCTTGAACGTTGAACTCTACCTTGCGTTGACGCAGCACCTGAATCCTTCCTCAAGAACATGCCCAAACCCCTTGCGGTGCCTTATGTTCGGCAAATCCAACAAACATCAAACCGCAGTCGCGTCTGAGACGCGGCTGGAAATTACAATATGAACCTAATGACCCGCAACAAAAAAACCGCTTTCAACAATATTGAAGAAACGGCTTTTAAGCGAAAATACGAATGTTTCAAGAGCCTGCTGCAAAACAATAACAAGGCTTTGTCCCTGATAAACAACCTGGAGGACATCATCCTTGAGCACCGTCGTTTTCATTATGATGAGATAGTGTGGCTTTGCCAAGAGCTCATCAGTACCGTGTATGACATAACAGAAGACATCAACACGATTTCGGGGGGGAAGTATCCTGAACTTTTCAACTCTGTTGAAAAAATAGGCAACTCTATATTACGGGAATATCTCAAAAAAACAATCCCGGACAGGACAGGCTGCACTATCCCCCTGACCGCGCTCTGCCGGGACAATCATGACCAGGTGGGAAACAAAGCCGCCAATCTGGGTGAAATATTTAACAGAGTCAACCTGCCCACGCCCAGGGGATTCGCCATTACCGCGTTCGCCTCTCACCAGTTTCTCAGCCGGACCGGCCTGGACATAATAATCAGCCACAAGATCAAAGGTATTGACATAACCGACACTGAAGAACTCAATCTGGCCTGCGATGAAATTAAGTCGACGATTATGGCTTCAGCCCTCCCCGAGGAACTTGAAAAGTGCATATTGAATGAAGTAGCGGAACTTGAAAATGAATTCGGCCCCTGCATTCGGCTGGCTGTGCGCAGCAGCGCCACGGGCGAGGATTCAGAGTCATCATCTTTTGCGGGCCAGCACAACACCCTGCTTAATGTGGATACTGATGGAGTAATCAGCGCTTATAAGGACGTGGTTGCCAGCACCTTTAATCCCAGGGCTGTTTTTTATCACCGCAGCAAGGGTTATCGGGATATTGACGTGATCATGAGCGTTTTGTGCCTGATCATGGTTGATTCTTTAAGCAGCGGAGTCCTTTACAGCGTAAGCCCTACCAGGGGAAAAGACGACGATATATACATAAGCGCCAACTGGGGGCTGGGAGTCAGCATAGTGGACGGGTCAATGCCTACTGATTTCTGGCAGTACAGCAGAACTGAAAAAAGGATTGTCCACAAGGAGATCCCCTTCAAAAGTGAGATGCTGGTCATGGATCCTGCCCAGGGTATTACGCGCGCTGATGTCCCAGGTGATTACCGGCAAAGGCCATGCCTTGATGAACAGCAGATGACCACCCTTATAGACTATGGCCTTAGACTGGAAAGGCATTTCGGCTGGCCCGTGGATATGGAATGGACAGTGGACAGGAAAGGGAAAGTTTTCATTCTTCAGGCAAGACCTCTTAAACGTATAATTCAGGAAGAACAGGTCCCCCTGGATCAGAGGCCTGCTGACACCTCCGGATACGCGATCATCTGTGAGGGAGGGATGACCGCCTTTTCCGGAACAGTGAGCGGTCCGGCCTATCATGTCGAGTCCGAGTACAATCTTGGGGCTATACCTGAAGGGGCCATCCTGGTTGCCGATCACACTTCTCCGCTTCTTGTCTCCTCAATGTCCAGAATAGCGGGAATCATCACGGATGTAGGCAGCGTTGCCGGTCACATGTCCTCTGTGGCCAGGGAGTTTCAGATACCCGCCCTGGTGGGTACGGGCAACGCCACCAGAGTGATCCCCAACTACGAAATGATAACCCTGGATGCCTCGGAAAAGAAGGTCTACAGTGGAGTTGTGCATGGTCTTCTGAAAAAAGAAAAAAAATCCGTCAACCTCATGAAGGACAGTCCTGTGCACCGGCGGGTCAGTAAAAACTTAAAAAAAATCGTGCCTCTGACACTTATCGATCCCAAAAAAGAGAACTTTTCGCCCCAGGGATGCTCCACCCTGCACGATATTGTCCGTTTCGCCCATGAAATGGCAATGCAAAGCATGTTCAGCCTGGGTGAAAACATTTCCCCGGAAAAATTTAAAACCATTCGCCTCAAAACTGAACTTCCGCTGACCATTTATATCCTTGACCTCGGTGGTGGCTTGGACATGGGAGAGCAAAGACCGGAAGCAACCGCGGAGGATATCAGTTCGGTTCCCTTTAAAACCCTTCTCAGGGGCATGTCCAATAAGGAAGTACGCTGGACCGGTCCCATTGGAATAGATTTCTCAAGGCATGCATCAAAGACTGAAAACGGTGTGGGCGGCCGGGCAGGCGGTTCGCCCAGTCCCAGCTATGCCATTATTTCTGGCGAATATCTGAACTTCAACGGCAGATCGGGTTACCACTTTGTAACTTTGGATGCTTACTGCTCAGACCATATTAACGACAATTATATAACCTTTTCCTTCAAGGGCGGGGCCGCTGATGCGGGACCAAGGATCAGGCGGGCCGTGCTTATCTCTTCGGTACTCAAGAAACTGGGCTTCAGGGTTGACCAGAAAGGAGACATGGTCAGGGCGGAAATGAAGAAATACGACCGGAAGAGGATGGAGACAAAGATCGACTACATAGGTCGGCTGCTTGGTTCTGTAAGGCTTCTGGATATGGTCCTGACCGACGATCAGGACATCTCCTGGTATGTGGAAGAGTTTCTAAGGGGCAATTACGTTTTCGCCGGAGACCAGCCGGAACGCTCGGACGGATGTCTTTAGCGCATAGGCGCACTTGACGAACCCGGAACAAATACTTAGGTAAACAGCTTTTTAACCTGAATCACGTTGCCAAAAACCCGGAAAACAACCTCATGGACCATGGTGTCAGACAGGAAATCGCGCGGAGCATTCAAGAACAGATCAGAGATCTGCGACTTGAAATAGTCAGTATGGAAGAGCAGAGTCGGACCGTCGACCTGGATCAGCCTATAGGCCGGCTTTCCCGCATGGACTCCCTGACCAGCCAGGGCATTGCTCTGTCCACCCTGAACAAGGCCAAAGTCCGGCTGACCAGGCTGAAAATAGCCCTTCAACGCGTCGAAGACCATGAATTCGGATTTTGCGAGAATTGCGGGGAGGAAATCGCTTTCAAAAGATTGCGGGCCCTGCCCGAGTCAACCCTCTGCATTCATTGCGCTGCGTGATCGCGCCCGGTCCTCATCCCTGACCGTTACAGAATACTTAAACCCATGACTCAAAAACCAATAAAATCAAAAATAGAACGTGAAGTCCTTAAAAGACGGACCTTCGGCATTATAAGTCACCCCGACGCGGGCAAGACAACCCTGTCCGAGAAACTCCTGCTCTTTGGCGGGGCCATTCAGATGGCAGGCTCCATCAAGGCCAAGAAGGCGGCCCGTCACGCCAGATCCGACTGGATGGCCGTGGAGCAGGAACGGGGTATCTCTGTAACCTCCTCGGTAATGAAGTTCATATATAAGGATTATGAGATCAATCTCCTTGACACCCCCGGCCACCAGGATTTTTCGGAAGATACCTACCGGGTGCTAACCGCGGTGGACTCGGCCCTCATGGTCATTGACAG
>SKKD01000047.1 GCA_007121655.1 Desulfonatronovibrio sp.
CAGACAAAGATGACAGTTTCCCTGGATAAAAACCCTGCTCAGATATATCCGGATAACCTGCTTACCGGGGAGTCACTCCACGGCAGATGGCGGGTGGCCAAGACCAAAAGCAGACGGGAGAAGGCCCTGGCTGCCTTTCTGGTCGGCCAGGGCATCGGTTATTACCTGCCTATGGTCAAAAAGCGCCAGCCTGGCCGGAAAAGAGTTCGCTATTCACTTGTCCCTATTTTTACGGGCTATCTTTTTTTTAAATCCAATGACCTGCAACGCTACCAGGCCATTACTTCAAATCATATTGCCGGAATTATTGAAGTGGACAATGAAAAGCAGCTGTTGAACGATCTCCTTCAGGTCCATAAGGCCATGACCCTGGACGCGCCTGTTTATCCCTATGACTTTGTCAGGGAGGGAGACATGGTGGAGATCACCAGGGGGCCATTCAAGGGATTGCAGGGCATTGTGCGCAAAAAAAGCAAAAACTATCGTCTGATCCTGAATGTAAATTGTCTGAAGCATTCACTGGCCGTGGACATAGAATCTCACTGCATTGCCATGCTGGCTAATGATCGAAAGTAAAGATCTTCGATAATTGGCCAAGAGAAGAGCTTAATTCTTCTCTGCGTCAGTGTTGAATATATTCAGTTCCATCCGGAAATTTTCAGATTCCGGATGCTTGGACAATCGGTTATCTTTACGGAAACCAGAAGTTTTTTCTTTTGGCAAGAAAATCAAGTAATTATAAGGACGCGTATCTTAACGTTGACGAATAATTGTGCAGATTGACAAAGCCAAAAGGAAAAAGAACCGTTTTTGGATGAAAACTATTTAGTACGGGCCAGAACAAATTGTCCCCGAAAGGGACGGAGTGCGTCCGGAGACTGATGAATAGGAGCTTTTTCAACGGGTCTGATAGTTGCGTCTGACAATCAGTATTGTTGGATAAAACTCAACCTGGAGTCATGTATAGAAAAACTTGATAACTTCATTTACTTAATTTTATGTTTTTCCTGAGTATTTTTTTCCGTTTAAAAAAACTGTGACCCATATCAAAGAATACACTTCTGCGGACAGGCAGGACTGGGATGAATACATCTCCTCCCACGCAATGAGTGGACCGTATCTGACTACGGCCTGGAAGTCGGCCATTGAACAGGGGTACGGACACCGAACATTTTACCTTGCCGCCCGTGATGGTGGCGCAATTACCGGCGTGCTGCCTCTGGCGCTCATCAGATCTCCCCTGGGCAACGCCAATCTGATTTCTCTGCCTTTCTGCGATTATGGGGGCATTCTGTCTGACAATGAGGAAACATCAAATTCTCTTCTGGAACATGCATTTGCTCTGGCCAGGGAGCACAGAGCAGGTCTGCAGATCAGAAGCCCTGTCGAATCTACCCTGATGAAACAGCACAGGGAGCTTGTCCAGATCACGAACAAATGCAGAATGCTCCTTCGTCTGCCTGAATCATCCGGTATGCTCTGGTCGGGTTTTAAATCCAAGCTGCGCAGTCAGATCAGAAAGCCGTCCAGGGAAGGGCTTGAGTCACGCCTTGGGCACGCTGAGATTCTGACTGACTTTTATGAAGTATTTTGCAGAAATATGCGTGATCTTGGATCACCCGTACATTCCAGAAAATGGATTGATTCGGTTGTTTACGCCTTTGGCCGTGGCTGCAAGGTTTGCGTGGTATATAAGGAGGAAAATCCGGTCGGGGGCGGGATTATTCTTACTTGCGGGGAAACAGCGGCAATTCCATGGGCATCGACACTCAGAGACTTTAACAGGTTGAGTCCCAACATGCTTTTATACTGGACTTTTCTTGAATACGCCACGGACAATGGTTTTCGATTCTTTGACTTTGGTCGCTCAACTCCTGGTGAAGGAACTTATTCTTTTAAGCGGCAGTGGGGGGCTGAGGCGATGCCCCTGGCATGGTATAAAAAAGATAATAATTTGAAAAGCACAGCTATTGCCGCGAGAAAGCCGGACACACGCTCCATGGCGGAGAAAATATGGCGAAACATGCCCCTTGCCGCGGCAAATTTTATCGGTCCGAGACTTAGGAAATACATAGACCGATGAACTTACTCTACGCTCTCCCTCCTGCTGAATCAAGGCTGCCTATGAAGTCGGTTTTCCATGGGTTTTCTTCGGCTCAGCCTGATTTTGCAGGTAAACTGGCTGAATTTCTGGGTGCTGATGCCTGTGTTCTGGCCAACAGCGCCAGGACTCTTCTTTATTTTATCTTGATGGATCTGAAAAATAAGGCCCGGTCAGAACAGAACCAGGTCCTGATTCCGGGTTATACCTGTTATTCCGTGGCTGCCGCAACAGTCAGGGCCGGACTCAAGGTCGCTTTGTATGATCTCGATCCTTCGAACTTTCAGCCGGACATGGCTGATGTGCAAAGAAAAATATCCGGCCGCACCCTGGCAATTGTCGGTCAGCACCTGCTTGGTGTTCCCTCGGATATTCAGGGATTGACCGGGCTTGCCAGAGACCATGGAATCCATTGCATTGAGGATGCAGCCCAGTCACTGGATCTCTTCGGATCCGGGTCAAAACTGAAAATGCATGCTCACTTCACCTTGCTCAGCTTCGGCCGGGGCAAGCCTCTTCCCCTGGGTCAGGGGGGAGCGCTGATCTCCGGCAACGGTGCTGATCATGCCTGGATAGTCCGGGCGATTAAGGCACTTCCCTGCAAAAATGGTTCAAGCTTTATCCCTTTTGCCATGCAGATATTTTCACGGCCCTGTTTTTACTGGTCTTTGGAAAAACTCCCCCTCGGCCTGGGCCGGACAGTTTACGATCCCTTTTTTACGGTCATGGCCATGTCCAGGGCATATCAGCGCATGGGAGAATACGCCCTGGATGAACTTGGTCGGCTGAACAGGCACCGCTCAAACCTGGGGAAGATTTATTGTCAAAATTTCACAAAGCAGGATGAGGGCAATAACGCTCGAGAGACGCCTGCTCATGTCCGCTATCCTGTTCTGGTGGCGCAACAGGACAGGGTGAGAGAGCTTGCCCATTACGGTGTACGTAGACTTTATCCCCAGGCCCTGTGTGATCTTACAGTTCTTAAGCCCGAGCTGGCCGATCCCGGGGTGAATACTCCCGGTGCAAGGCAGATCTCCCGGCAACTGATTACCTTTCCCACCCATCTGGGAGTGAGCGATCGCCTGGCCCGCAAGATTTCAGACATGGCGGCAGAGATTTTTGGCGATGTTTCAATTGTAAAGTATTGAACCGAGAAAAGGAGTATTATTCCCATGCCCGATCCCAATCCAGAGCCGCTGAAAAGGGCGTGAGATGCTTTCTCCTGACTGACACCGGCAAAGATTTTCTACCTGAGTAATTAATACGGAACCTGAATATGGCGGAATTTCTCTTTTTACTAAGCATTATCCTTCTTTTTTACGCCTTTGTCGGCTATCCGGTGATGATCAGGCTGCTGGCAGGCTTGCAAGGCCGGATAACCGCCTCCGAAGATCAGCACACCCCCAGGGTGAGCATGCTGCTCTCCGTATACAACGAGGAAAAAGTTATTCAGGAAAAGATCGAGAACTTCCTAAAACTTGATTATCCCGGTGATAAAATCGAGCTGATCGTGGTTTCGGACGGCTGCACAGACAGGACGGAAGCAATTACAGACTCGTTTGATCCCGCCCGGGTCAGGCTTTCCATCCAGGAACGGCGGGGCGGAAAGACCCTGGCCCTGAACCGGGCGGCGGATGAAGCCAGAGGAGAAATACTGGTATTTACCGATGCCAATTCAATGTTCAACCGGCAAGCAATTAAAAAGCTTGTTCGTCATTTTTCAGATCATGATGTTGGTCTTGTGAGCGGAAGGTCTGTCTATCTTGAACCTGAAACCGGCAATGAACAATCCGGGGGTTTATATCGCCGGTATGAGGATTTCATCAAGGAGCAGGAAAGTGCGACGCTATCAATCGTGGGGGCTGACGGAGCCATATATGCCATGCGAAAAAATCTTTACGAGCCGTTGCCGCCTGAACATATCAATGATCTTATTCACCCTTTCCGGGTGGTTATCAAAGGTTATCGCGCGATACACGAGCCGGAAGCAGTATGCACTGAAATGACGGAAGAAGACTTAAAAGGTGAATTAAACCGTCAAACCAGAATTATGGCTCAATCCTGGCTGATTGTTGTTTCGCAGGTCACAAACCTCCTCAAGGCCCGGTGTTACGCATATCTGTGGGCGGTGCTTTCCCACAAGGTGCTCCGCTGGCTGACTTTGCCTCTGATGCTTGTTCTGCTTGCATCCAATTTACTGATTTTGAGCCAAGGATTACTTTTTCAGCTTGCCCTGGCCGGACAGCTCATATTTTATCTTCTGGTTGTTATGGGGTGGAACAGAGCGCGGGGTCTGCTTGGAATACCCGCCATGTTTATTCTGCTCCATACGGCCGCGATGTTCGGTCTATTCAGGCTGGCAACCGGACACGCATATGTTACCTGGAGTCCGAGGAAGAATTGATTTTTCTTTAGGTAAAGTGAGCTGTTTTGTATGTAACTGTCCAGCATCACTGTCATTGCGAGCACCCGAGGGTGTGA
>SKKD01000033.1 GCA_007121655.1 Desulfonatronovibrio sp.
CTCAGTCCTCTGTCTTCTGTCCTCAGTCCTCTGTCCTCTGTCTTCTCACTCCACCCTCATCCCAGCTTGCGGGAGCGTATCTTATTCACCACGCCCGGATTGGCCTGGCCTTTTGTCTCTTTTATTATCCGGCCTACAAAAAAGCCGAGAAGCTTTTTCTGTCCGTCCTTATACCTCTGAACCTCATCGGGATGAGCGCCCAGCACCTCGTCCACAACCGCCTCAAGAGCTGATGAATCCGAAATCTGGACCAATCCCTTCTCTTCAACAACTTTTTCAGGATCAATCCCCTTGTCAAAAACTTCAACAAATACCTGTTTGGCTATTTTACCGCTGATCTTGTCTTCATCCACCAGGCGCACCAGAGCTGCAAGCTGACCAGGAGTTATCTTTGCCCCGGATATGGATAAACCACGTTCATTAAGCTTTCCAAGAAGCTCGCCCATGATCCAGTTGCAGATCTTTTTGGGCTGGTTGTATTCCGCCACGGCCGTTTCAAAAAAATCAGCCAGATCCTTTTCCGAGGTCAAAACCAGGGCATCGGCATCGGGCAGGCTGTAATCACTGACAAACCTCTTCTGCCTGGCAATGGGCAACTCCGGCAGGTCCGCCCTTAAAATTTCCACCCAGTCGGGGTCAATGATAAGCGGTGTCAGGTCGGGATCGGGAAAATACCGGTAATCATGGGCCTCCTCCTTGCCGCGCATGGATCTGGTCACCCCTTTTTCCACATCAAAAAGCCTTGTCTCCTGGACTACTTTCTCGCCGTCCTCAACCAGGTCGATCTGTCTGCCGACTTCATATTCCAGGGCCTTTTGAACATGCCTGAAAGAATTCATGTTTTTAATTTCCGTCCTGGTGCCGTATTCTTCCTGCCCTCTCGGCCTTATGGAAACATTGGCGTCGCAGCGAAAACTCCCCTCTTCCATGTTTCCGTCGCAGATTTCAAGGTATAGAAGAATACCACGGAGTGCCTTGAGATAGGCAACCGCTTCCCGGGGAGTCCTCATATCAGGTTCGGACACTATTTCCAGAAGGGGAACGCCCGTCCTGTTCAGGTCCACGTAACTGACATTTTCTGTTGAGGAATGAATGGATTTGCCCGCATCCTCTTCCATATGGATTCTGGTTATGCCGATTACCTTTTCTCCGTCACCGGAAAGAATGCTTATCCGGCCGTGTTCGGCCAGAGGCTCTTCATACTGAGATATCTGATAACCCTTGGGGAGATCGGGATAAAAATAATTTTTCCGGGCGAATATGGATCTGCTGTTGATCCGGCAGTCTACCGCCAGGGCCATTTTGATTCCGTATTCCACAGCCTTTTTATTGAGCACGGGCAGGACGCCCGGCATTCCGAAGCATACCGGACAGGTATTTTCATTGGGCTCTCCGCCGAATCTGGTGGAGCAGGAACAAAATATCTTGGACTCGGTTTTGAGCTGGGCATGGATTTCGAGCCCGATTACTGTTTCATGTCTGCTCATCATTATCTCCGATTTATCTGGTAAATTCATGCTAACCGCGCAAATTACCCCAGCTCTGTTCAAAAGTCAAAACAGGCGTCTGTATACCCTGGATATCATCGGCATGACATATGTCTTTTGTGGCAGGGTTTGACAAGGGGCTTTCCCGGGGAATACTTGCTTTCATATCCGGCCTGCATAAAACATTTGTCTAACGATAACAAATTAAGTATCTTTTTTGCCGGAACTTTTTTATCTCACTGGAGACTGAAATGAAAATACTCGTCACTGGAACAGCCGGATTCATAGGCTTTAAACTCGCTCTGGACCTTGCCGCACGAGGCGATCAGGTCATAGGGATCGACAACATCAATGATTATTATGATGTTCGGGTTAAATACGGCCGCCTGGAACATTCAGGGTTTTCCGGACCTTATGATCCCGGAAAGCTGATCTGGTCGGAAAAGTATCCTGATCTTGGCTTTATGAGGATAAACCTGGAGGACCGTGAAGGCCTTGAAAAATTATTCCGGGAAAATAAATTTGATCGTGTCTGCCATCTGGCTGCCCAGGCCGGTGTCCGGTACAGCCTGACAAACCCCCATGCCTATGTCGATTCCAACCTGGTGGGCTACATCAATCTTCTGGAATGCTGCAGACATAATGATGTCGAACACTTTGTCTTTGCCAGCAGTTCCAGCGTATACGGTTTGAACGAAAACCAGCCCTTCTCCACCCATGACAACGTGGACCATCCCGTCAGCCTTTACGCCGCCACCAAAAAAAGCAATGAGCTCATGGCTCATACCTATGCCCATTTATACGGCCTCCCCTGCACCGGACTGAGATTTTTTACTGTTTACGGCCCCTGGGGTCGCCCTGATATGGCCCTGTTTCTTTTTACCAAGGCAATTCTTGAAGACAGGCCCATTGATGTTTTCAATTACGGCAGAATGCAAAGAGATTTCACCTATATCGACGACATCTCGGAAGGAGTAATCAGGGTCGTGGATAAACCGCCCTCGGGCAATCCCCTCTGGAGAGGTGATAAACCTGACCCTTCTTCGTCCATAGCCCCTTACAAAATTTATAATATCGGCAACAACAACCCTGTACCCCTCATGGATTTTATCAGCGCCCTGGAAAAAATACTGAAAAAGAAGGCCCGGAAAAACCTTCTGCCCATGCAGCCGGGTGATGTCCCGGCCACCTACGCCGACGTGGACGATCTCGTTCAGGACCTGGGCTACAGGCCGGAGACTTCAATCGAGGAAGGAATCAGCAGGTTTGTCGAGTGGTACAGAGATTTTTTCAAAGTATAGCAAGAGATTGAAAATCTCCCGGCTGCCTCGTAGCTCCTTGAAAGCCGGGCCGGGCCGCCATTTGCAATTGCAATCCCGGACCGGAACTGTTATTTTTTTATCTCTCACCCGCTCGAAGACTCGCTTGAGGCACAGAGCTTACAGAGAAGTGTAAAGCAAACCCATAACAAAGCAGGGCCGTATCAGGCAAACCCTGTTCAGGTAAGTCATGGCTAAAGTAAATGCTCTTGTTGTCACCGGATACGGGACTAACTGCGAACGCGAGACTGCCCACGCAACCAGGCTTGCGGGAGCGGATAATGTAGATATCTGTTTTTTTTCCGATCTCGTGGCAGGGAAAAAAAAGCTGAATGATTACAACTTTCTGATCTTTCCTGGGGGCTTTCTTGACGGAGATGATCTTGGGGCCGCCCAGGCAGCCGCCCTGCGCTGGAGATATTCCATTACCAGAGACGGAACCATGCTTATTGACCAGTTGGTGGAATTTTATAAATCCGGCAAAATCATTCTGGGCATCTGCAATGGTTTTCAGCTTCTGGTCAAGCTTGGTCTTCTGCCCGGAGCTGAAGGGAAACCCTTTGAGCGTCAGGTAAGCCTTACTTATAATGATTCAGCCAGGTTCGAGGACCGGTGGGTTCATCTCAGGACCAACCCGGATTCACCCTGCGTTTTCACCACGGGCCTGGATTATATTTACCTGCCGGTACGTCACGGGGAAGGCAAGCTGGTGACCATAAGTGATGAACTGCTGACCCTGCTGGAACAGAAGCAGCTCATCACACTGCAATACATTGATCCCCGGACTAAGGAGCCTACGCAGGAATATCCCATGAACCCCAACGGCTCGCCTCTGGGCATTGCGGCACTGTGCGATTCCTCAGGCCGGGTTATGGGACTTATGCCTCATCCCGAAGCCTTCAACCATCCCACTAATCATCCGGCCTGGACCAGGGGCGCCAGGTCCACTTCGGGCATAGAACTGATATCAGGCGGAATCAGGTTTTTGCGTGAATCCGGACTCGAATAAGTCTGTCTGGCCGGGGCTGATGCACGAAGCAGTCATTCAGGCCGGACTGGCGGCCTCAGCCCTTGAAACGCCCGTGGGGGCCGTGGTGGTGGATGCCGAGTCAAAAACCGTCCTGGCCCGGGCTCACAACCAGTGCATAAGCTTAAATGATCCTACCGCCCACGCGGAGATCCTGGCCCTGCGCCAGGCCGGAGCAAAAACCGGAAACTACCGCATCCCGGGCGTGATTATGGTCGTCACACTTGAGCCTTGCATAATGTGCCTTGGAGCCATGATCCAGGCAAGAATATCCGGCCTGGTATTCGGGACCAGAGACCCCGGGGCCGGGGCCATTGTTTCACGTCTTGACATATTCGAACTCCAATGGCTAAATCATAAATTCTGGTTTATGGACGGAGTGCTCGAAGATGAATGCGCCGGGCTTTTGAAGGATTTTTTCCTGGAGAGAAGAGGTTGATTGTCCTGGCCTGCCGTCTTAGCAGCGTGAAAAAGTCCTGTTGAACTCTTTTAACTGTGCAACCGTCAGCTGACCATCGCCGGCCCAGCGAAACCGGGGCGAGTCTGCTGATCCCTGTCTTCTGAAATCCCGGAGAGGTACCGAAGTGGCCGTAACGGGGGCGACTCGAAATCGCCTTGTCCCTTAACCGGGGCACGTGGGTTCGAATCCCACCCTCTCCGCCAACCACCATCCAGCCTGTGTAACATGACTGTTTGCCTAAAAATC
>SKKD01000017.1 GCA_007121655.1 Desulfonatronovibrio sp.
AAGGGCTTCTTTTAGTTTTCCTGTCCTTTTGGACAACTCTTAAGACAGAATTATTTTTGAATGAGAAGCCGGAAAAGTCGTAAAAAATAAGGGGGAAAAGAAACCATGATTTATGGTACGGACGGAACCTTCAAGGCCGGCATGTATTACGCGGCTGCGGCCCTGGAAATCTTAGGGGTGATTGTCATTTGCACGGGGGTGCTGGTAACGACCTGCCTTTTTCTTTACAGGTCATGGAAGCACAGGGAAGTAAACCGGTTTTATATTAAATATAGAAGAGGCACCGGCAAGGCAATTCTTTTGGGGCTGGAACTTTTAGTAGCTGGAGATATCATCATGACCACGACCCATAGTTTTGAACTGAAATCTCTGTTAATATTGGGGCTTCTGGTTTTGATCAGGACTTTTCTCAGTTTCGCGCTGGAAATTGAAATCAACGGCCATCTTCCATGGAAACGCCCTCCTGAGGATGATATGGAATGAGCTCCTACCGGCACGTCAGGTCCATCTATTCCAGGTCATGGCCTGACAAATGGCAGCCCTGAAGAAAGTATTTTGAATCTCAGGAAAGCAAAGGACTTAAGACAGGAAGGACATGTTCCACAATTCTGTTCACTCCGGATTCGTTGGGATGAATGCCGTCTGGCAGGGTAAACTTGTAATTGCCGGGTATGCCGGGCAGGAAATCGGGCAGGAAGACAACACCCTTTGAGCGGGCGACATCTTCAAAGGCTTTATGAAATTTCCGCATATAATCATCATCCAGATTCAGCAGGGAAAGGACTCCGGCAAGAAGTACACGGGCTCCTGAGCTCAGACACTTGTCGATGATCCTGGTCAGATTGTCCCTGACTTCCTCAACCGGCAACCCCATATATAGATCATTTGCCCCAAACTCCACTATGACCAGGTCCGGCCGATGTTTCAGTAATTCCTCAAGACGTCTCAACCCGTCATAAGCTGTATCTCCGGAAACTCCGCCGTTAATAACTCTTACTTTTTTGCCCTCCTGCCCGAGGGCTTTCTCCAGCCTGGAAGCAAAGGAATATTCAGGTGGCAGTCCGTATCCTGCGGTCAGACTGTCTCCAAGAGCCAGGATCTTAAACATGTTTTTTCCCGGTAAGACAAATGCTTTATGGACGGATGTTTAAATTCTGTTTCAAACGGCTCATTCATACTGATTTATGGCATAACCTGGATATACAACAGTATAAGCTATTTCGGGATAACGATCTCCGGGTCACACAAATGACATATCCCGGCAACCTTTTTAAGTTCAACAACAAAGGAAATGCCTGCTCCGGGCTGATCAAGTTTGCCTGCTTCAATAATGGCTGCATGAATTTTTTCTGTATTTGTCTGGGGAACAATGGTCAGGACTATCTCTTTTTCCGGTTCAATGGGAATTCCCAGAAACGTTTTGTCTTCACGAATTCCTGTTCCCCTTCCGTAGATTATTGTGCCTCCTTCAGCCCCAGCCTGCTTGGAGGCTTTGATTATGTTTTTACAAGTGCCTTTATTGACAATGGTAATAATCAAATCAAACTGTACCTCGGCATTCATTGTTTCCTCCTCTGGATGGCGTTTAAAATCGCTCCAACTAACATTACGGATAAAATCGGGGCCATGGCAACCAGGGCAATCAGGCCGAATCCATCCTGAACCGCGCTTCTGCCTTCCATGGCTTCGGCAAGACCCAGAGCTATGGCCATGACAAAAGTAACGGTCATGGGACCAGTAGCCACTCCTCCGGCGTCAAAGGCAATGGCAATAAAGGATTGATCGCAGAACAGCATCAGTATCATGGCTAGAAAATATCCTGGAATAATTATATAATATATTGGAATTCCGAAGATAATCTTGGCCATGCCCAGAGCTATGAATACCCCCACTCCAATGGAAAGTATGACCAGCAGAAAGCGCTGTCCGATTGATCCCGACGAAGCCCTTTCAACGTTTTGACAAAGAATTTGCACGGCAGGCTCTGCAATAGTGGCCACAAGGCCCAGCAAGAATCCTATGGGAATGAGTATCCATAACTGTTCAAATGAATTCATGATTTCACCCATCTGGGTGCCCACCGGCAGGAAGCCGATTTTGACGCCTTGCAGGAAAATGGTCAAACCTGCAACTGCCAGAATAATACCTTTGAACAAATTGATGACATATTCCCTGGACAACTTGAGATATACCAGCTGGAAAAAAAGAAAAAAGGCCACAAGAGGGCCTATTGCTATGAGCACCTCGCTAAGGACATGTCCGAAATACAGGAAATCAACAAGTTCCTTCATGAGTAAATTATCCCTAAAATCATTACTCCAAGTACCGGTCCGATGGAAGCAAGACCGATAAGCCCGAAACCGTCATGCATGGATGACCTGCCGCCAAGTACCGCGGTAACGCCCAGGCCCAGGGCAAGAATAAATGGCACGGTAACAGGGCCGGTGGTCACCCCGCCCGCATCAAAGGAAATAGGCACAAAATCGGCCGGAGTAAAAAAAGACAGAACCAGTATAAGAATATAGCCTCCTGCCAGGAGATAGGCTATGGGCACGTTCAGTACAATTCTAAGCATGGCCAGGGTAACGAATATTCCCACGCCCAGGGCCACCGAAGCAACCAGAATGTACCGGTTCACCAGGCCTTCGGATACGGAATCCACGTAGCCTACCAGGACCCAGACGTCAGGTTCGGCCAGAGTAACCATAAATCCCAGGATAAAGGCAAAAAAAAGCAGGAAAAACATGGATCCTCTCTTGGGAAGTTCGGCCCCTATGGCCTCTCCCATGGGCAACAATCCGATCTTGACTCCCTGAAGAAAAAGAAACATGCCGCTCATGACCATGAGTACGCCGATCAGAAACCGGGAAAAAAGGATCCAGGGCATGGAGATAAGAAATACTTGAAGCAATATCACCACAATGGTTATTGGTACAACCGCTCTGACAACCTCAAGAATGCCTTCTTTGATATCATTATGCATAGGGAATGTGGGTTATTATAAACAATAGTTTTATTTTAATTTAAGAAGTTATGCTCAAAATACAAATTTTTTTGGTTAACTGTTTCTGCTGAAACTGCACATAAACCTGCCCTCAGCCTCGGTTGTTCCAATAAGAATAAGTTCATCCCCACTGCTCAGGACTGTCTCGGGAACAGGATTGATGTTGGTTTTCCCCTGGGAATCGATGGCAATAACGCTGCACCCGGATTTATCTCTGATACCGCTTTCCGCAAGTGTCCGGCCTGCTAGAGAATCAGGCACCTTTTCCTTGAAAATATCCAGACCTTCCGCCACCATGAGCACATTATCGCCCTTAAGATGATTTATGATTGTGTTGGCTCCCATGGAAGCGTACGACATGACCAGATCCGCCCCTGCCTGATGCAGCTTGGTTATGTTTCTTTCCTTTGTGGCCCTGGTGATTATCTGGATGTCAGGTCTCAGCTTGCGGCAGTATATGGTCAGGTATATATTCAGCTCATCCTTGTTGGTGGTTATGATTACGGATGGCGCCTTATCGATTCCCGCCTTTTTCAGCACATGCAGGTCAGCGGCACTGCCAAGAACATATTTATCCTTGCTTCCTGTAATCCTTGGATTTTTTTCAACAATTTTGTATTTAACTTCATTTTCATCCAAAGCTTCGGCGGCAGCCAGGCCGACCCGACCTCCCCCCAGGATCAAAACCGGGGAAAAAGACAGATTGTAAATTCCATAAATCTCATCATACTTTTCCAGTTGTTTTTCCGATCCGGCCAAAACCAGCACGGTATCCGAAGTGATCATCGTATCCGGCAGGGCGTCGACAAACTTACCTCTTTCCCACATGCCCACCACGTTGACCCCGATGTTTTCCCTGAGATTGCTTTCAATCAGAGTCTTTCCTTCCAGGGGAGTACGCATGGCCGGAGCCTCGGCTATGAAAAGGTCGCTGAACCGGCCGATAATATTGGCATGCATGCTTACCCCCAGGACTCTTCTGGCCAGAGCGCGGCCAAGCATCCTGGTAAACTGGTAAACCTGGCTGCTTCCGGCCAGCTCAAGAATATCAACTGATTCGGGAGCATCCGCACTGGCGACGATCTGGGTATCCCTGGAGAACTGCCTCAAAGTAAAAACCCCATTGGTATTGGTATGATCATCGTTATTAAAAAAGACCAGGGCAGCCTTATCCGCCCTGGTCTTGCGGTAGGTCTCCACGTCGTCCAGGTTGCCCAGAACAATCTTATAGCCCTGATCATAAATCTCAAGAGCCCTTTGCTGGTCCGGAACGATAATCGTGTAGGGATAATTATGTTGCCTGAGCTTTTCTATCAGGGACATGCTCAGAGAATCCAGGTTGCTGAGCAGCACATGGCCGCTGGTATTGGCGGGAAGCTCTCGGGGCGCCCGGGCCTTACTCTGGGCCTCCATCCAGGGAGCGTAAAAAAACTGGATAAAGGTGAACGGCAGCATAACCAGGAGAAAGACGACGCCGGACAGTAAAACAATCGACGAGAAAGCTCTTCCAAGATCGGAGATAAAGATGATATCTCCGTAACCCAGGGTGGTCATGGTCACGATGGTCCAGTAAATGCCTGAAATAAAGGAGTGTCTTTGGCCTTCGTAATCCATTATGTAATGGAAGGCGATGCTGTAGAAAACTATCAGAAATATCAAGACCGAGACGAACTTGAGTAAAGCCTTGACGTTTGTTTTTGCTCTTTTTTCCTGAAAAAAATAAATAAGAATTGACGGCAGAAACTTCACTGGTTTGATCCTCCTTCTGGTGGATGTGTTCTCCAAGCAAGTCTCTTTCCATCAGGAAGGAGATGAATGTCAAGGATGGATAAAATAAACAAACGGACAAATCATGAAAAAGTAACCGGTAATTTTGCCAGGATTGAGTCGGCCAGCTTCTGATGAACTTTATCCACTTCCTTGTCCTTGAGGGTTTTTTCCGGATGGCGATAGGTAAACCTGAAAGTCATTTTCTTTTCCGATTCTTTTTCAGGCAGATATATATCGATCAATGACAAATCCTCCAGGATGGAGGTTCCGGACTTGTAAACAACATCCACGACCTGTTCATATTTGAGGTTCAGGGGGGCGACAATCGTCATATCTCTTTTAACTGCAGGAAACCTCGGTAAAATTTCAAAGCTGATCTGAATGGAATTATGTATTTTCATAAGCAGGTCCAGATTAATATCCGCGAACCATACTTCTTTTCTAGCTTTATATGCTTTGGAAACTTCAGATTTTACCCGACCTAGAACGCCTAAGTTCATGTTGTCGTATTTGCAAAGGACCGCTGGAGAAAGGTAGGCATGTTCTCCGGCGTCTTTAAACTGGGATCCCCGGCCAATGAATATATTCACCAGATTTTCCACCAGGCCCTTAATATCGCTGTAGTCAAATTCCTCTTCAGGGTGTGGCCATTGCTCCCTGTATCGTGAACCAGAAAGCAGAATAGCCAGCCTGCCTGTTTCCCTGACTCCTGTTTCGGAATCCGGATCCGGCAAGAAGCTGTTTGCTGCCTCAAATATCTTTAAGCGGATATTTCCATGGCCGAGATTATGCCTTAAGGTCTGCAGGAGTCCGGGCAGTATGTCTGTTCGGAGAACATCCTGCTCTTCGCTCAAGGGATTAAAAACTTTGACCCTGTTTTCTTTGTCTACGTCAAGTAAGTCCATGTCGGCAGTGCCCACAAAGCTGTAGTTGATCACTTCGTTTAAGCCCAGTCCCCTGGCCCACTGCTTGATTCCGGAAACAAACTCGAAGCGGTCATCCAGAGACTTCCGGCCAAGGGATTTCTTTACCTGGGGGAGATGCTCAGGAATTTTGTCCAGTCCGTATATCCTGCCGATCTCTTCAATCAGGTCTACCTCACGTTCAAGATCAGGACGAAAGCTTGGCGGCTCAACTTCAAATCCATCATCAAACTCACTGACCGTGCATCCAAGAAGAGTAAGATTTTTGCGGCAGTATTCACCATCAAGATCCAGGGCCAGCAAAGAATTCGCTCTGTGCGGACGAAAATTTATACTCCTGGATTTGTATGGCCTGGGCTCGGATAACGAAATACCGGCCGCCACCCTGCCTCCGGATAAAGAACTCATGAGCGCGGATGCGCGGTCCAGGGCAAAGGCGGCCCCACCCTGGTCAACACCTCGTTCAAACCTGAAAGAAGACTCGCTGTTCAGACCCAGCCTTCTGGCTGTTCTTCTGATAGTCAGGGGATCAAAAACAGCGCATTCGAGAAGAACGTTTCGGCTTTTGGAATGAATTTCAGTACTTGCCCCTCCCATGACTCCGGCCAAAGCCACGGGATTATGCTCATCCCAAATCAGCAGATCGTTTTCATCAAGCTTCCTGGTCTGGTCATCCAGAGTTTTAAACTTCATACCCTGATCGGCTCTGGCAACCCTGATTACGGAACCGCTCAGCAAGTCCCGGTCAAATGAATGCAGGGGTTGTCCAAGCTCCATCAGAATGTAATTTGTTACATCAACAATGTTGTTAATGGGCCTGATTCCGACTGCCATAAGCCGGTAGCGGATATGGTCCGGACTGGGTACAACTCTGCACCCGGAAATAAGCCTGGCCTGGTAAAGAGGACATCCTGAAGGGTCTTCGATAATTATCTTAATCTGTTCCGGGCATCTAACCGAGTCGTCTTCCTTAAATTCAAATGAAGGCATGCGCAGAGGCAGATCAAAAAGAGCGGCCGTTTCTCTGGCAAGACCAAGAACGCTGAGACAATCAGGCCGGTTGGGGGTAACTCCTATGTCCAGGACGCATTCTTCAAGACCAAGGGTTTGGATAATGCCGGCTCCAACAACAGGATCACCGTCCAGGACCATGATCCCTGAGCCGTCCACTCCAAGCTCAAGTTCTGTTTCCGAGCAGATCATGCCCTGAGAAACCTGTCCTCTGATTTTAGCTTTTTTTATTGTCAGCCCGCCAGGCAACTCCGTGCCCACGGGAGCAACCGCGACCCTTTGCCCGGCAGCGACATTCGGGGCTCCGCAGACAATGGACAAAGACTCCGAACCAATATCAACTCTGCACAGAGAAAGCTTGTCCGCCTCAGGGTGAGTTTTTTTCTCCAGGACATGACCCACAACAACCCCGGAAAGAAAATCAAACGGGCGCATGATCTCTTCCACCTCAAGTCCGACCATGGTCAGCCTGTGGGCAAGCTCGTCAACAGATCCTTCGTAAGGAGTAAATTCTTTAAGCCAGGACAGACTCAAGAGCATAAAAACTTCCTTTATAAACCTTAGAGTGCGATATCCAAGGCCGGTACACGCTTTTCGTGGTCATAAATTCAATGTTCGATATTTTCAAGTTCACTTGTTTCCCGCCGCATGGAGTGTGCATGGTTTTCCGCGAAATACCCGTCAGACAAACTGATTAAGAAACCGGAGGTCATTCTCAAAAAACATCCGCAAATCACCAATCCCGTACTTAAGCATGGCCACTCTTTCAACTCCAAGACCAAAGGCAAAGCCCGTATATTTCTCAGGATCATAACCTACTTTTTCAAATACAGCCGGATCTATCATGCCGCAGCCAAGGATTTCAACCCATCCTGTTTCTTTGCATACCCTGCAAGGTTCTCCCCGGGGAGATCTGCCGCAGCCCTTGCACATAACACAGCTGATATCCACTTCCGCGCTGGGTTCTGTAAAGGGAAAAAAACTTGGCCTGAATCTGACACAGACCCGGGGGTCAAAAATTTCATGGGCAAAGGCGGTCAGAGTACCACGCAGATCAGCCATGCTGACATTAGTGTCCACAAGAAAGCCTTCAATCTGATGGAACATGGGGGTGTGGGTCAGGTCTGAATCCCTGCGGTAAACCTTACCCGGGGCGATAGCAGCCAATGGTGGACGGCATTTAAGCATTGTCCGGACCTGTAGCGGCGAAGTATGTGTCCTGAGAACTACGGATTCACTGATGTACAGGGTGTCCTGCATGTCCCTTGCCGGGTGGCCGGGAGGCAGGTTTAGGGCTTCAAAATTATAAAAATCCGTTTCCACCTCGGGTCCGGTTACTATGTCAAAGCCTAGCTTGACGAAGATTGAACAGATATCATCGGTTACCCTGGTCACTGGATGAATAGTGCCTGTGTCGGGAGTCCTTCCGGGTATTGACGGATCAAATACTGATAGTTTTTCTTCCTGACTTTTACGCTGGATATCACTGATTTTATTACTCAGGAGGTTGTTCAGGCTTTCCTTGACTTCATTAGACAGGCGACCAATGGCAGGCTTGTCCTGTGCCGGTAGTCCGGGAAGCTGTGACATTACCCCTGCAAGCCTGCCTTTCCTGCCCAGGAAATCCACGCGGGCTTGTTCTAATTCCTGCAACGAAGAAGCCTGACCCAGGGTTTTTTCAAACTCCTGAATCAGGCTTTTAAGATTTTTACTTATCTCGCCGGCCGAGTTCATTAGTTTGCCCTGGACTTGACCATTTCCGCAAGCCTGGCAAAAGCGGCCTTTTCATTCACGGCCATATCAGCCAGAATTTTGCGGTTAAGATCAACTCCGGACAGACTCAGACCATTTATGAACCTGCTGTAGGAAAGGCCGTATTCTCTGGCAGCCGCATTGATCCGGATGACCCACAGTTTGCGGAATTCGCGCTTTTTCTGTCTGCGGTCGCGGTAAGCATAACAAAGACTCCTTTCCACGGCCTCACGGGCTGTGCGATAAAGCTTGCTCCTGCCTCCCCGATATCCCTTGGCCAACTTCAAATATTTTTTATGTCGCTTGTGAGCGGTTTTTCCTCTTTTAACCCGCATTGTTATCTCCCTCCCGGAGTTATTATCAGTTTATCAAAAAAATTGACAGTCAAAGTTCTTTTAACCAGATGAATACATTCATTATGATTTTGCCTATTCGTCATTCCGGCGAAAGCCGGGATCCAGTTCCTTTTCAATGGGATAAGTGGCTGAATGCCGGATCAGGTCCGGCATGACGGAAAGAACTTTGAACTCTCAAGAAAAAAAGACTTTATCAGGCTGACCTGAACCCGCTCCTAAAAGGAATTGGGAAGCAGACGCCTGACTGATTTCATATTGGCGCTGTCTACTAAAGTTGATTTGCCAAGCTTCCTTTTCCTCTTGGAGCTTTTTTTGGTAAGAATATGGCGCAAATTCTGTTTGCGTCTTCTAACCTTGCCGCTACCGGTAATTGTAAAACGCTTGGCAGCGCTTCTGTTGGTCTTAATCTTGGGCATTAAATGTCCTCCTGCCTTTTATAAACTTGTAAATTTTTCGACAATCCTGGGGCTTAAACAACCGGATTTATTTTGATACAGACACAGTCGCTGCTTCTTATTTTTTAGTCCTTCAATCCTTCAATTCCAAAATACTTAAATCCATAAAGAATCAGCTTTTTTTGGGAGCAAGCAGCAAATGCATGGTGCGTCCCTCAAATCGAGGCTCCTGCTCAACTTTGGCCACCTCGGAAGTCATCTCAACTATCCTTGACAGGATCTCGGCTCCCCTGTCCTTATGCGCAAGTTCTCTGCCCCTGAAGGCGACCGTTACCTTGCACCGGTCCCCGGCCTCAATAAAACGTAGTATGTGACGAACTTTTGTGCTAAGATCATTGTCATCGGTCTTGGGCCTGACCTTGATTTCCTTGATCTGGACTTTAGTCTGCTTCTTCTTGGCTTCCTGCTTTTTCTTTTGCTGCTGAAACTGATACTTTCCAAAATCCATAATCCTGCACACCGGAGGATCAGCATTGGGAGCAACCTCAACCAGATCCATGCCGAGGCTTTCGGCCCGGCTCAGAGCCTGATCTATCTCCATTACACCAAGCTGTTCGCCGTCTTCGCTGATAACGCGTACTTCTCTAACCCTTATCTGTCTGTTGCGACGGGCCTTAGTAGAGGTATCTATAACTCATTCCTCCCTGTTTAAATGGTTCGTCCATTTCTTCATATATTAATTCAACTACGTCCTTTATTGATTGCATGCCCAGGTTTTTGCCGTTGCGCAACCGCACATTAAGAGCAGAATTGTCGATTTCTTTTTCTCCGACAACCAAAACAAAGGGAATCTTTTCCATTTGCGCTTCCCGAACCTTATAACCCAGCTTTTCGTTGCGTACATCCATGTCAACCCGGATTCCTTTATCCCTAAGCTTTTGAGTGCATTTTTCCACGTATTCTTTCTGAACATCGGTTATATTCATCACCCTGGCCTGAACAGGAGCCAGCCATACGGGAAAGGCCCCGGCGTAATGCTCTATAAGAACTCCCAAAAATCTCTCTATAGCACCCAAGATAACTCTGTGCAACATTACCGGCCTGTGCTTTTGACCGTCTTTGCCGGTGTAATAAAGATCAAAGCGCTCCGGAAGGGTAAAATCACATTGAATAGTAGCGCATTGCCACTTTCTGTTCAGGGCGTCCTTAAGCTTGACATCTATCTTTGGTCCGTAAAACGCTCCATCACCAGCATTGACACTGTAGTCGACAGCCAGAGTCTTAAGGGCAAGGCTCAGGGCGCTGGTCGCCCGGTCCCAGTCGGCATCGGTGCCTATGGATTTTTCAGGGCGGGTGCTGATCTCCACCTCATATTCAAAACCAAACAGTTCCATAATATCCTGAACAAACTTTACAATGGCGATTATCTCATCCTGAAGCTGATCGGGACGGCACAAAATATGAGCGTCATCCTGCGTGAATTCCCTTACTCGCAGCAGTCCGTGAAGCACACCGGATTTTTCATGGCGATGCACCTTTCCCAGTTCAAAATATCTCAGGGGAAGATCGCGGTAACTCCGCAGCCTGGTTTTATAAACAAGCATATGGGAGAGGCAGTTCATGGGTTTTATTCCGTAAGACTGCTCATCAATTGAAGTAAAATACATATTTTCGCGGTAATTATCATAATGGCCTGACTTTTCCCAAAGCTCGCGCCTGAGTATCTGTGGACCCTGTACGATATGATAACCGCGTTTCAAATGCTCTTTTCGTTCGAAATCCTCAAGAATTGTTCTGATCAGTGCCCCTTTGGGGTGAAAAATAGGCATTCCCGGTCCGGCTTCTTCGGAAAAACTGAAAAGATCAAGCTGTACACCCAGCTTGCGGTGGTCGCGCTTTCTGGCTTCTTCAAGTTGAACCAGATATTTTTTCAGATCCTTGGGAGAAGCAAATGCTGTCCCGTAAATCCTCTGCAACATGGGACGCTTTTCATCCCCGCGCCAGTACGCGCCAGCAACCGAAGTCAGCTTAAAGGCCTTTAAATAACCTGTGTTTGGAACATGCGGACCGCGGCAAAGATCGATAAAATCGTCATGTTTATATAAAGAAACAGTGTCTTGATCAAGATCTTCAAGAATTTCGAGCTTATATGTCTCGTTCATATCCAGAAATATTTTTTTGGCTTCATCCCTGGATACCACAAGTCGCTCAAAGGAGTGATTCCCGGCAACGCTCTCAGACATTCTGGCTTCAATCTTTTCCAGATCTTCCGGAGTAAAGGGCCGTTCAAAATCAAAATCGTAATAGTATCCGTTTTCGATATCGGGTCCGATGGTGACCTTGGCCGAAGGAAAAAGCTTCTTGACAGCTTCAGCCATTATATGAGCAGCGCTGTGCCTGAGTACTTTCAGCCCATCCGGGCTTGAAAGATAAACCGGGTCAAGTTCTGAGCAGTCTTCATCAATGCCTGAATCAAGATCATAAAGGCGGTTATGACATTTGCAGGCTACGACTTCTTTCAGTTTTTTTCCGGAAAGAGCTCTGGAAAGGACCTCTTTGCATGTTGTTTCTGAACGAAGCTCAATCTCTTCCTGAATTCCGGAAATTTTCACCATTTATTTATGTTCCTGATCACGTGATAATTAAATTATGTCCGAACAAACCTTGTCCGGTAATGCAATATCTTTAAAGAAGTCAGGGAGGCAAGGGCCTCCCTGACTACTGATCCCTAAATTTGGTAGGCGCGGGGAGATTTGAACTCCCGACCCTTTGCACGTCAAGCAAATGCTCTCCCCCTGAGCTACGCGCCTAAGCTAAACAGACGGTTTTGCTATCAACATTAGTCGACTTTTGTCAAGCTAAATTCAGCAAATACGCGCAATTTTCATCAATTTATTCAATTTCTCCCAATGCGAACCAGGCCAGTAGATACGATCACAACCGTGACATATGGAGAACCTGTAAAAATATTTTTTTGTTTTGGGCTCTAATCTATGGACAATCTGTTCTTTTTTAACCTCTCTGAGAAGATGGTTGCACCGCATGCACCTGGTATAGATCATCTCGCAGTTTAAACCGAAAAATGCCGTCACTTCCTTCAGCTGCTCATCGGATTTTTGCGATCTGATAAGCCTGCCGAATTCAATCAGCCCATGTTTCAGAAGGGCGCGATCCCTGGACAGGACCACCCTCTTCTGTTCATGAGCAAGAAGGACTATTTCTTTATCCCTGAGTTCGTTATCAAAAAAGGTGTCATAGCCCATCATGCGTAATAAGGGAGCCAGTTTACCCACGTTGACATCAACTACAAAGCGCATATTTTTGAAGGAATTCGGACGCAGCAGACTTGGCTTGAAAATCTCGAACGGGGCTTGTACTGCCTTTATGATGACCTTTTGTCCGCCGCTGGCTATAAAGCTAAAATTTACAGGGCGATCGTCAACAAAAATCTCGCCCACTTCAGTATGGGGCACACCTTGAGCTTCAATTATATCCTTGATGGAAGCGCGTCTGTCAAGAGGATAGCTTATGCCGGATTTAACGCGAAAAAAATCTGAAAGTTCAGTATCGAAATATAGTTCAATGTTTTTTTTCATGGTTTTGAATTTATGGAAGCGGGATTTAATAAGGAGGATAATACATGGATCAATTATCGGTCAAGACCGGCAAGAGACAGGAACTCATGGACATCACCGAAGAAACACAGCAATATATCAGCAATAACGGGTATGACCATGGGATAATTACCATTTACTGTCCCCATACGACTGCCGCATTAACCATAAACGAAGGTGCCGATCCATCTGTCGGGAGAGACATTCTGGTCAGCCTGGAAAAGCTGATCCCTCACCGGGGTGACTACAGGCACACGGAAGGCAACAGTGACGCCCATATCAAGACCAGCCTCGTGGGACCGTCTGTTCAGGTGATCGTGGAGGAAGGGCGGCTGATGCTGGGTACCTGGCAGAAAATATTTTTTGCTGAATTTGACGGCCCCCGCACCAGGAAGGTCTGGATTAAATGGATTGAGGGATAATTAATGATAACCCCGTCTTTCTTTTCCGATCCCCAACTTTTCTATCAGCGTAAATCAGCGCAATCAGCGGCTAAAAACTCTTTATCTTTGTCCTGATGCTTGAAAAATGAAGCAGGAAGAATTTAACCGCCCCCAGTGAAATGAAAGAAGTTTCACGGGACAGGCAGATCTCTCAGATCTTCGCAGATGAGATAATCCCTGCTGCGTGGCAACAGTTAAAGAGGGTATTTCTCGCCCTCTCCAGGAGTCGCTTAAGGCAAGAAAAAAACCGATGAACTATTAGTTCAAATTCACTCATTTTGTAGAGGAACCGTCTTTCTTATCCGTCACCCCGGACTCGATCCGGGGTCCAGGCAGTAAAAAAAGCTGGGTATCGGCTTTCCCCGGCATAACGAGTGGCGTAGATTCCCGACTTTAAAACACGCTAATCGTGAGACCAGAGGTTGCCTTTTAAAGGGAATCCTGCCAGTTTCTAAAACTATTTTCCGCCCTTTCACCGTGAAGCTCTTTGCGTCTGGCTTTTTTGGCCCTGATATTGAGACCAGGGAAAAGGCCGAAATTCACGTTTGATGGCTGAAAATTTTTCTCTTCTTTTCTAAGATGGCATAAAAGAGCTCCCAGGGCAGTGTCCTGGGGTGGGGGCACATATTGCCTTCCCCGGTTCTCCCCGCCAAGACTCATGCCGAGCCATAGCCCGGTGGCTGCGGATTCCAGGTATCCTTCAACCCCGGTTATCTGTCCGGCCAGATAAATCCCTGCTCTGGCATTAAGTTCCAGCTTGCTGTTTAAAACCAGAGGTGCGTTGACAAAGGTGTTTCTGTGCATGCTGCCCAGACGCAAAAAGTCAGCTTTTTCAAGGCCGGGAATCATGGAAAATATCCTTTGTTGTTCAGGATACTTGAGCCTGGTCTGAAAACCCACCAGGTTAAATGCGCTTTTTTCCAGATTTTCCGCCCGGAGTTGAACCACGGCAAAAGGTTCTTTACCGGTCTTGGGATTCACCAGTCCCACCGGCTTCAGCGGTCCAAAGGCCATGGTCATCTCTCCCCTGGATGCCATGACTTCAATGGGCATGCATCCCTGGAAATGGATTTCTTTTTCAAAATCCCTAGCCTGAACTGCTTCAGCATTTAGAAGCTCTTTATGGAAGATCTGATATTCTTCCCTGCTCATGGGGCAGTTGAGATAGTCGTCATCCTCCGGCCGGTATCTTGACCCCCAGTAAACCCTGTCCATATTTATAGACTCGGAACTGACAATGGGCGCGATAGCGTCGTAAAAGTACAGGCTTTGTTCCCCGATTATGCTGGAAAGATTTTCAGCCAGGCTGTCGCTCATAAGCGGTCCTGCCGCTATTATTATTGAGTCGAAATCCTCCAGTTCCGGATCATCCAGATCTTTAATTTCTTTTCTTTTCAAAGAGATAAGCGGATTATCAAGCATACCCCCTGTCAGATATGAGGCGAACCCGTGTCTGTCCACGGCCAGGGCTTTTCCGGCAGGAACCATGTTCGCCAGGGCAGCCTTCATGACCAGGCTGCCAAGGATGGTCATCTCCCTCTGCAGGACACCGATTCCTGTTGTAGCCTCCCGGGACCTGAAGGAATTGGAACAGACCAGTTCACCCAGATCCGGATTTTCATGGGCAGGAGAATATTTTTGCGGCTTCATTTCAAAAATCGTTGATTCCACTTTATTTCTCGCCAGCTGCCATGCTGCTTCACATCCGGCCAGTCCACCGCCGATTATTGCAATTTTTTTCATATTATTTTATTTATTATGTTTAAAAAAAAAGGCCGGGTCAACCCGGCCTTTTGGATTTTAGAGTCAAACGATTTTAAGCAGTGCTCCCGAACCGGTCCAGAAAGTTCTTGGAATGGACGTCACTGGTCATGCACCAGATTATG
>SKKD01000167.1 GCA_007121655.1 Desulfonatronovibrio sp.
GGTTCTGGTTACGCCTCACCTGTCATTGCGAGGGAGCGAAGCGACTGAAGCAATCTGTATGGCAAAGCCTTTAAGCTACTGAATTTGTTACTTATAAGCTTCAAGTTACTTAGACGACAGGTGCCGGAGGCGAGAGACAAAAACATCTTACGTCTTGACCCAAACATCAGTCAGCATGGTTTTAAGCTATTACCGTCTACATATGCTTAAACCGGATAAACCTAAAAAAACAGCATTCAAAGAATCAGGAATTGGGTTCTGTCACCACTTATTTGGCGGGTTTTGTGAGCAGTAATTCCAAATCAAATGTCGAGGGACCATATACTTATCGACTTTCCGAAGAAACGGGAAGAAAAAAGGAGAAGGTAGAGCCTTGACCTTCCTTGCTTTCCACAAAAACTTCGCCGCCGTGATCCTGGACAATCCGGAAGCATACTGCCAGGCCGAGTCCGGTGCCTTTGTCCTTGGTGGTAAAAAAAGGACTGAAAACGTTCTTTATCTTATCCTCTGAAATGCCTTCGCCCGTATCCTGAACCGAGATCCATACACGGCTGTTATCGACCCATGAACTGACTGTCAGAGAACCTCCTTCGGGCATGGCTTCCAGAGCGTTTTTCATAAGGTTCAGCAGAACCTGTTTAATCTGGGACTGATCAATCAGGACCAGGGGCAAATCCGGTGAGAGTTTGAGACGGCAAATGATTTTTCCTGAATCAAGTTCAGTGCTTAAAAGATTTCTGGTATCATTAATTATTTTGCTGATATCGAACAATTCTTTTTTAGGGACATGCGGCCTTGTAAAATCCCTGACTTCATTAAGCATTTTTTCAAGTCGCTGAGCTTCTCCCGCGATGATGTCCAGTTTTTTCTTTTCAGGACTGTCCACGGGCAAAGCTCGATTTACCTGGCGGGCAAAGCCTGCCATGAGCATGAGCGGATTTTTAATTTCATGGGACAGGTGAGCGGCCGCCTCGCCAATGGCCGCGAACCTTTCGGACTGCACAAGTTTTTCCTGGGCCTTGACCAGGTTTTCCATGCTCAGTTCAACCTTTTCTTTTTCCTTTTGTAACAAGTCTTGTGAATGCACCAGATGGCGGGTTTTTTCCTCAACCTTCAGGGCAAGAACCTGGTTCCAGCGCAAGGATAATAAATACAGGCCCAGAAACCCTGAAGCAACAATCAGCAGGAAAAGGCCGGCCACTATCCATTGCCTGATTACAATAGGCTGGATAAGCCCGTAAACATCGGCAGTGGGAGCAGCCAGGCCAACGGACCAGAGATTGGGTTGAGATTCATGTTCCGGGGAGAAGATTACCGGGCTGTAAGCAAAGAGTTTATCCATCCTGGTTACCGCTTCCCGATGCCATCCGGAAACATACCAGTCCATTCCTTCATGGCCTTGAAGCAATTTTTCCTCAACCAGCCGGTTGATGCGGTCATAGGAAATATCGGGATTTCTTTCCCGGCGCACTGTAAATGAATCTCTCCCTAAAAAATCTTCCTCGATATGATAAAGAAAGTAACCCTGCTGATTTATTACCCAGGGATATCCGGTTTTTCCTGATACGACGCCATGGGCGTGTCTCGCGGCTACTTTACTTGCATTGACAAGCATAAAGACTGCACGAGGATCATCCCCGGTATTTATGAAACGCCCCGCATTGTTTTCAGACTCCATTGACATGGCCATAAGCATGACAAAAATGCCGGCAAAAGGGCCTTCGGCAGGTTTTATGGTTTGTCCATAAAAGACCCGGCCTTTATCATTTGATTCCATCCAGTCCGTAAAGTCATTCCCGGGGAATTCAATTCCCATATCTTCCCATGACCGGATATCCGGGCTTGAAGCAACCAGTGACTGTTCATGTGAACCATGCAAAACTCCAAGAGCCAGCACCTGCCATTCTTTCAGAATATCGAACCTGCCCCTGGATTCCCCCTGTAATCTAGAATCGCCGAAGTTACTGTTTACGCCATGTTTATAGGTAATCAGCGCGGATTCAAGAAAATGAAAATGCGACCTGAGATCCTCGGCGATCTTTCCGGCGAGAATCAACTGCTGATTGTTGAATTGTTCAGTGACCATGATCTCAAGTTCCTGGTTTGCCCTGTAAGCCAGCAGGAAAATGATTCCCGACAATAAAATCAGGACGATCAAGCCGGTTATGATGGGTTTCTTGTTCATGCGTAGTTATGCCATCCGGTCAGCGGGTAAGGGAATATAACCTCTGTTTTTTCGAAGCCTTTGGATGTTTTATTGTTTTCCAGTAATAATTTCCCCGAGTTTTGTCATTAAAAATGTGGTTCCTCGGGATTTACTGGTCACAATAATCCGGTAATCAAGGTGGTGACAGAAAGCTGATTTTTGATCATTGAAGATTTTTTTGGTTCATCCGGCTGGAGCGCGTACTTTGAAAATTAAGCTATACCTTCATGTAAATTAATTAAGAATTTCTCACGCCCGGCCTGCCTCCGGCCTCTCCGAGCTGGAAGCCATAGGGCCTACGCCCCGGAGGGTAGCAGGCCGGGTGAGAAATTTCTTTCCGGAGAAATTTACTGTCGTTATTGGGGGTAAAAGCCGATAGCAGCATTTTAAGCATACATAAGTTTGAAAGGATCAAAATCCTGCAAAACGTCAAAGAGCTGAAAATAGACCAGTCAGAAAGGCGCATCGTGGATTCAACCGCGCCACCCAATGTCCCGGCCCGCCCCGATCATTTTTTATATTTTCTTAAAACTTCAATTTGTCCGCAGGACCTTTTTCATAATTATGTTGCAAAGTAGCGACAATTGATTTTTCAAATGTTGCATGCATGAAACATAAAAAAACAAACTATAAATTAGATTATTTATATTTCAATGACTTATAAAAATAACCTGGTGATATTAGATTGGTACGTTTGATGCTTTAACTAAAATAAAGGAATCAAGGCAATGAGACTGTTTGCTACACTCGCCCCTGTTGAATGGCTGGGCCTGCACTTCGTGTATTCAACTCCGGTTGAATGGAAGAGATTCAACTGGGCAGGCAGGGCAAGAAGACTCACTCGCAATGACAGCCAGAATCCGGGAATCAAGGAATTGAGGAATTGAAGAGAGTAAGAAGAGACCAGGGAGCATCGCCTCACCTGTCATTGCGAGGGAGCGCAGCGACCGAAGCAATCTGCACGGCAAACCTTTAAAATGCTGAGTTTGTTGCTTAAATGATTCAAGTTACTGGCAAGATTAAATCAGAACTTAAACCTGCTGGAAAGGAATACCATTTTATCAGTATTCCCAAAACAAAAAGGAGGAATATATGTCATACGGTACCATTGATGATTTATGTTTTTACGAAGTTGTTGGCTGTCCGATTATCCTGCCTGACAGGAGCATCCTGGGTTATGTGGAAGGCATTAAGCGGCATAGAGGAGGATGTGAGCTATGGCTGCTTAGAACAGAGGATGGTCGGGAAATCCAGTTTCCCATATACGAGCAGCTGATTGTTGAGTGCAACCCTTATGAATCGGTGCTCATTGACCCCCCGGAATACCTTCTGGACATGTACCGGGAAGGTCGGCATCCCGAAAATATATGCGACATAGTCGAGAGAGAGGTTGCGAGCTACAGAAAGAAGGCTGCTTAACAGCGCGTTTGAAAGTCCCTGTTTCAGGATGATAGCCAGCGAATAAGCAAAGATTCTTATAAGTGTCCCATCCGGGCGGCCAGGGACCAAACCTGCGAGTAACTTATACCGCCTTAATCCTGGATTCCGGCTTTCTCCGGAATGACGGGAAAGAGCAACAGCCTGCTTTAACCGTCACCCCGGATCCCGGATCAGGGTCCGGGACAGGCTCTGATCAGGGGTCCAGTTCAGAAGAAGTTGCTGTCATAACCTGGCATGGTCCGCTTTTTCCGGCTTGGACAGCTACCCTCACCTCGCCCGCTCAATCAGTCCTTTTTTAATACCCTTGCCGTTAGGCGCTTTGATCTTTATAATGGAAGTTAGTTTCCATCCGGAAAGTCTTTCCGGATGCTGAAACTGTAGGTTTTCTTTCCGTAAACGACAAGTTTTTCCTTTGGCTGGGAAATCAAACAATTATGAGAAGGCGTATCTTAATACGTTGACGAAATATCGCACAGTCAGGTTTTAAACAAGGCAACAAATGTACATCAAGTCCATGACCCATCGGGATGAACTTTTTCAATTGACTTTGCGTTGGATGAACGATGATTTCAAGCCTGAAGACGGAAAAACAGTCTCCAGAATATTTCTGTTGGAAAACGCCATTTCATCCGTCGTAACATGTCGGTTAATGGGCTTTTTGGAAAGGCTTTTCAATGGACCGCTGCAGATGGAAAGTATTCGTCAGAAGCAGGTGTTGCGTGAACGGATTATCCACTATCTGCCAAATCAGTCATCCCGGAATCGTCATCTGGCGGAATATTTTCGGGAAAACC
>SKKD01000005.1 GCA_007121655.1 Desulfonatronovibrio sp.
GATCTCAAGGAAAATGATCTGGAGATAAGCGCCAGGGCTGAACATCCCAGAATGGAAGGTGTAAGCAACGTTCATCTTGAATTCGGGGATGGTGAATATGTAAGGAGCTTTACCATCTCGGATGCTGTTGAACGGGAAAACATCAATGCCAGTCTTAAAAATGGCGTTCTTGAACTTTTTTTACCCAAAGCTGAAAAAGCCAAGCCCAGAAAGATTGAAATCCAGGCGGGATAGAACCTTCCTTGGTTACTGAAGTTGCCGGGGTAAAAGTTTCAGACAATTCAGCCTCCAAAACTTATCTGAAAACCGATCAGGGTTTTGTTTGCCGAGGCTGTTAAAAAAATGAACAGAAAATTCCTGGCTTTTGCTCAAAAACATTTCATGAAGGCCGGATAAAATAGCAAATTACGGAGGTGAACTATCATGGATAAATGGTTGCCGTCACGCCGTTCAGGAAATTTACCAAAGGGTCGCTCACCGGAAAATATGCTGGATTTTTTCGAGGACATGTGGACTCGCCCGTTCCGGGGCTTTGAGGAGTTTTCAAAAGGATTTACCCCCTCGGTGGAGGTCAGTGAAAAGGAAGACGAAATTTTGATCCGGGCCGAGATTCCCGGTCTTGACCCTCAGGATATTGACGTAAGCGTTGAAAACAACAACCTGATTCTTAGAGGTGAAAAGAAACGCGAAAAAAAGGATGAAAAAGAGAATTATGTTCATATGGAATGTTCTTACGGAATCTTCAACAGGGTAATTCCTCTCCGGTCAGAAGTGGACAAGGATAAGGTATCCGCAAACTATAAAAACGGTGTTCTTTCCATTAAACTGCCCAAGACCCGGGAGAGCAGGTCAAAAAAGATATCTATTCAAAGTTAGACAGCCGGAAGAAATTAAAACAAGAGGGCCGGGGATAAAACCCCGGCCCTTCTTGTTTTATAAGCAGGCGGCATGTCCTTAAAAACACAGGTAAAGCAGGACTTTCGAGATCCCTTTTCCATAAGCGGGCAAGGGAAAAAATAAAAAAAGTTACTTTTTGAACAGTGAGCCCATGTCAGTAACCTTGCCCTTGCCAGGCCCGCCGAGATTGAGATTTTTGAGGTCGGCCGCACTGGAGATGGTTAGATTGCTTGAAGCTTCAAGATACTTGTTCTTTAAATCTTCCGGAGTGTTCTTATAAAAATAAATAACATTTTTACCGTCGATTTCTCCGGTGAGCTCATTATCAATGGGGTAACCAAAGGGCAAAAGAAGCATCTGGACTCCGCCCTGCTGAGTGGGAACCATCTGCAACATCGCAAGGTCTGTCAGTTTGTTCCCCTGTTCATCCCATTTTCCCAGGACCATGTCTCCTGTTACAATTTTAACCAGTCTGATATCATAAGCCATAATTTTTGCTCCTTGTGGTTTGCTTGAGATTGTATTGGTGTCGAAACTATTGAACTTAATTGCTGAATCATGTACTGTCAAGAATGCCCGCACAGACATTTTATTTGCTGATACCGTACAATTGTTTTTAAATTCGGACCAGTTTTAATGGTAAAAGGAATTTTATGAATAGTCTTGATATTTTTTTTGTCGTGGTTCTGGGTTTTTTTCTGTTCAGAGGTATTTTCAGGGGGCTTATTCTGGAAATATCATCCATCGCAGGCCTTATTGCCGGATTTTTTGCGTCAAATAAATTTTATTCTGACCTTCAGCCTGTGGTGAACAGGATCATTCCTAGTCCGGAATGGTCGCAGATCATCGCTTATCTGGGCATTTTCATGACCACCATGTTTGTGGTGGCCATGCTGTCTCTTTTTTTGAAAAATTTTTTGCGCATGATCATGCTGGGTTGGCTTGACCGCCTTGGAGGTGGAGTACTGGGGTCTGTCAAGGCCGGACTGATATGTGTTCTGACGCTCCTTGTTCTGACAATTTTTTTACCTAGAAATCACGAATTGATTGCAACTTCCAAAATATCTCCATACATCCACACCTTCAGCCAAAATCTTTCAGGTTTTTTGCCTGAAGAACTCAAAGAAAAATTCCGGGAAAAAGGTCTCACTGCAAGATCCTTTCTGGAGAATAACTGGGAAGAACTTGTCAGGCCGAAAAAGGCGGAGCAATGAACCAGTATCAGGGAATCGAGACCCTATTAAAGATTATCAATAAATTACTCAGTCCCGATGGATGTCCATGGGACCGGGAACAGACTCCTGACAGCCTGTGCGACTATCTGATTGAAGAAACATTTGAACTGGTCAGCGCAATCCGGTCACGGAACGTTCTGGATATAAAGGAGGAGATGGGAGACGTTTTTTTCCTTTTATTTTTTATAGCCCATTTTTATGAAAAAGAGTTTTCAATGGATGATGTCTGGCAAAAAAACGCTGCAAAAATGGTCTCAAGGCATCCCCATGTTTTTGAAAACGAACGGTTTGACAGCCGTGAAGAGCTCCTGCGTAACTGGGAAAAGATCAAAAAAGAAGAAAAGGAGGGAAAACATAAGTCCACCTTTTCCTCAATCCCCAAAAATCTTCCTCCTTTGCTCATGGCTTACCGTATCAATTCCAAGGCTGCCAGAGTTGGTTTCACCTGGGGGAAGGATAATGAGGTTGAAAAAAAACTTAACGAGGAGTGGCAAGAATTTATACAGGCCAGAACCATGGAAGATCAAAGAAAGGCTGAAGAGGAATTCGGAGACTTTCTTTTTACCCTTGTGGAATTTGGACGAAGAAATAAAATCAAGGCCAACACCGCCCTGTCCGGTGCCAACAGCAAATTTCTGGACAGAGTTGAAAAAATAGAGACACTGGCCCTTGAAAAAGGTCTGGATATTTCAGAATTGGACATGGAGCAAATGGACGCCCTGTGGGATGAAGCCAAAAAGGGCGAAAGGCAGTGAAACCTCTCAGTCAATCAGGTACTTTCTTATTTCATTGAATACTGCATCGGGGCTTATAAAACTGGTGTCGATAATGATTGCATCCGGTGCGGGCTTCAGCGGAGCAATCGGCCTGTTTCTGTCCTGCTCGTCCCTTTTTATTATTTGATCAAGGATAGTGCCGTAGTCAGTTTGATTTCCCATCCCTGCCAGCTGAGACTGTCTTCTTGCCGCCCTGACACCTGGTGAGGCATCCAGGAAGAATTTGTACCGGGCGTCGGGAAAGACCACGCTGCCCATATCCCTGCCTTCAGCCACAAGGGAAGTGGAAGCTCCGATTATCTGCTGAGCCTTTTTCAGAAAATTTCTAACAATTTCAAGCTTGCCCACGTTCGAAGCCCACATACCCACTTCTTCAGTCCTGATCTCAAGACCGAGTTTCTGCTTGTTAAGGGTAATAAAGCTGTCCCATCCCCTGCCTTCCAGGTCAAAGCGGATGTCTGCGAGAAATTTCATGATCGTATCCTGATCATGGACTAAATTTCCTTGTGCGAGCATCCAGCCGACAGCCCTGAACATGGATCCGGTGTCCAGATAGGCAATGCCCAGATTTCCGGCCAGTTGTCTGGCAATAGTGGTTTTACCAACACCTGCCGGCCCGTCGATAGTTATGATCAAGGGCGGATTATTCATTTTTTTATTATTGTTTTTAATGCGTCTACAAACATTTTGTTTTCTTTTGGCGTACCGATGCTGACCCTTAAAAAGTCCGGCAATCCATAGCTTTTAAGAGGCCTGATGATAATGCCCAGCTCCAGGAGTTTTTCAAAAATCAACTGGGCGACTCCAGGAGGCCTGAACATTAGAAAATTAGCCTGGGAAGGATACACCTTACAGCCCAGGGTCCGAAGTTCATCTGCAAGATAGTTCCTGCCCTTGACGACTAAATCCAGGCTTGCCTGCCTGAATATAGAGTCTTCGAGGGCTGCTCTGCCCGCTTTTTCACCCAGTATGTTTACGCTGAAAGGCAACCTGACCCGCATGAGATAATCAGCCAGAAATGCAGGAAAAATACCGTATCCCACCCTCAGCCCCGCAAGTCCGAACATCTTTGAAAAAGTCCGCAGAATAACTATCCGCTGCGACTTCAGAGCCTGTCCAAGAGAGCTGAAATTTTCCAATGGACAGGCAAAGTCCACATAAGCTTCATCTATGACCAAAATGGCGGAATCGGGAAGCCTGCTGTAAAACTTTTCAATATCCTTAAAGGAGACGGCAAACCCTGAAGGGTTGTCGGGATTGGTTAAAAAAACTATTCTGGTACGCTCATCCGCCAATTCGAGCAATCCCTCCCAGTTAAAGGAAAAATCCGGCCCCAGTGGGCATTGTCTGAACTCAACCCCGCAAAGCCTGGCCTGAAGCTGATATATACTGAAACAGGGCTTAAAGGCGATTATATTATCCCTGCCCGGAACTGCGGTTATCCGGATCAAAAGATCTATAATTTCATCAGATCCATTGCCGCATACTATCCTTTGGGGTTCAATTCCAAGATAACCTCCAA
>SKKD01000154.1 GCA_007121655.1 Desulfonatronovibrio sp.
CCGGTTTCCGGAAAGGAGTTCGTCAGATACGGCGGAAACACAACATGTGTTGAAGTCAGGGTGGGCGAACCTGAACAAACCATAATGATTGACTTTGGGACAGGAGCTCTGCCCATGGGCCGCGAGCTTGTCCGCAAAAACAAATTAGACCTGGATGTACTTTTAACCCATACTCACTGGGACCATATTACCGGATTTCCCCTTTTTCCTCTTTTGTACATTCCAGGGAGCAGGCTCCGGTTTTTCTATAATCCAAGGTACCAGGGCAACCCGGAAAAACTCGTGGTCCAAAACATGATGTCCTCTCCCCATTTCCCGGTGGCCATAAAAGATTTATCCGCGTGCTTTAAATATTCTAAAGTAGGTTCAAAGTTTTATATCGGCCTGGTAAAAATCGAAAGCATCCCTTTGTCTCATCCCAATCTCGGTCTTGGTTACCGCTTGGAACACAAAGGCAAAAGCTTTGTCTTTCTTACCGATAATGAACTGGGGTTCAGACACCCCGGGGGCGGGTCTCTGGAAGATTATACAGAATTTTGCCGGGACGCGGACCTGCTCATCCACGACGCTCAATATTTCAATCAGCATGAATACGAACAAAGAAGATGTTTCGGTCATTCACAGGTAAATGATGTCCTGGAGCTTGTCAGTAAGGCCAGGGTAAAATCTCTTGGACTTTTCCATCACAGCTCAGACAGGACTGATGACCAGATCGATGCTCTCATCAAGAAACTGGCCGGCTCAGCCACCTCATTTGAGTTTGATGTTTTTGCCGTTGCCCAGGAAAAGGTTATTTTCCTGTAATGAATCCGGCCTGTGAGCTGAACTTCTTTTCTGCCAAATTGAATCGCATGAATGTGCAGCTGATAAGCAATTCATGCTACTAATTTAATAATGTTGCCTTTATTTTTCATAATTTCCGCTGCTTAAGTACTAGCATTTTTTTTTGACATGATGTATTTGTGCTTTTAATAACTTGCGGAACAAGGCTTATAATTTTTGGTTATGTTTGTATTAAATCATTGTACTTTAGGCATATCCCGGATTAGGAAAAATCCGGGCTGTTGAGTGCAAACCTTTTTATTACTGTTTGGCATAGGGGGTTAATATGTCACAAGAAAAAGTAGGCGCAGTCATGGTTGTCGGCGGCGGTATCGCCGGCATTCAATCCGCTCTGGATTTAGCTGACGCCGGCTATTACGTTTATCTTGTGGAGAAGTCAGCCGGTATCGGCGGGGTAATGGCCCAGCTGGACAAGACTTTTCCCACAAATGACTGCTCCATGTGAATTATCTCGCCAAAACTGGTCGAGTGCGGTCGGCACTTGAATATTGAGCTTTTGACTCTGGCTGAGATAGAAAACATTAGCGGCAGTGAAGGAAACTTTAAAGTCAATGTCCGTGAAAAATCCCGAATTGTGGATATGGAAAAATGTATTGCCTGTAACCTTTGTGCTGAAAAATGCCCAAAAAAGGTTCCGGATGAATACAACGTGGGGCTGGTACCCAGAAAGTCGGCCTACATCAAGTACGGTCAGACCGTACCTCTCAAATACGCCATTGATCCGGACTCCTGCATTTTTTACGTCAAGGGCGGTAATAAGGGCGTACAAGGCGGCGGAAAATGCCGGGCCTGTGAAAAATACTGTCCTACAGGGGCAATAGATTTTGATCAGGAGCACAAGGACGAAATCAGGGAAGTCAATGTCGGATCCATCATCCTGACTCCGGGCTTTACGTCCTTTGATCCTTCAGTTTATGACCAGTACCAGTATTCCAACTTCAAGGACGTTGTAACAGGTTTGGAATATGAAAGACTGCTCTCGTCCAATGGTCCCTGCCTGGGTCACCTGGTCAGGCCATCCGACGGCAAGGAGCCCAAAAAAATCGCCTGGCTGCAATGTGTCGGGTCCAGAAGTATCAACAAGTGTGATAATGGTTATTGTTCATCGGTATGCTGCATGTATGCCATCAAGCAGGCGATTGTTACAGCCGATCATACTACCGGCGATGTGGAGCAGACCATTTTCTACATGGACGTCAGGACACATGGCAAGGAATTCGAAAAGTATTACGAACTGGCCAAGGAAAAGGGGATCAAATTCATTCCCAGCAGGATCCACAGCGCTGTGCCCGGCAAGGAAGGCGGAGTTGAAGTGGAGTACTTTAATGAAGCAGCCGGTCAGAGAGTTGTTGAAGATTATGACATGCTGGTTCTGTCCACGGGTCTGGAGGTCAGCAAGGGCCTGCAGGAGCTGGCCGGCAAACTTAATGTCCAACTCGATAAATACAATTTTGCCGAAAGTTCAAGCTTTGCTCCTTCAGCCACCAATGTCCCCGGCATTTTTGCGAGCGGATGTTTTCAAAGCCCTAAGGATATACCCCAGTCAGTAACAGATGCTTCTGCCGCAGCCGCATCTGCTTCGGTTGCTTTAAGCAGCAGAAGGGGAACACTAACCCAGGAAAGGACTTTCCCGCCGGAAAAAGATATTGGTGCTGAAGAGCCAAGGGTGGGAGTATTTGTGTGTTCCTGCGGAATAAATATCGCCGGAACCATTGATGTAAAAGAACTGACCGAATATGCCAAAGAATTGCCGAATGTCGTCTTTGTGGACAATAACCTGTTTTCCTGCTCTCAGGACACTCAGGTCCTGATCAAGGAAAAAATCAAAGAACATAATCTGAACCGGATGGTGGTCGCGGCCTGCACTCCCCGGACTCACGAACCTCTTTTCAGAGAGACCATGAAGGATTCCGGTCTGAATGAATATCTCTTTGAGATGGCCAATATTCGCAACCAGAACAGCTGGGTACATTCCAAAGAACCCGAACTGGCTCTGCAAAAGGCCAAGGACCAGGTACGCATGGCCGTAGTAAAAGCTTCCATGCTGCAGCCGCTGGAGCACCTGACTGTTAATGTCAACCAGAGCGCTCTTGTAATCGGGGGTGGCATATCCGGTATGGTTTCAGCCCTGGGCCTTGCGGATCAGGGATATGAAACCATTCTGCTGGAAAAAACAGACAGGCTGGGAGGAAACGCCTGGAGTCTGGCTACCACATGGCGCGGAGAGGAAATTAAACCTTTTCTTGAGGAGATTATCTCCAAGGTTGAAAACCATCCTAATATCAAACTGTACAAAAACGCTCAGCTCAAGACCAATCGGGGTTCAGTAGGCGATTTTGTCAGCGAGGTTGAGGTAAACGGTGAAAAAAGAGCCATCAAGTATGGCATAGCCGTGGTGTGTACCGGAGGCCAGGAATTGAAGCCTAACGAGTACTTATATGGCGAGGATGAAAGAGTCTTCACTCACCTGGAATTCGATAAAGAGCTTATCGATCATAAGCCTGCCCTTGAAAAAGCAAAGGGCGCGGTATTTATCCAGTGCGTGGGTTCCAGGGAGCCAGAAAGACCTTATTGCAGCAGGATGTGCTGCACACATACCATGCATTCGGCCCTTGAAATCAAAAAGGCCAACCCCGAAATGCCGGTATATGTTCTCTACAGAGATATCCGGACTTACGGTGCAAGGGAAGACCTGTACCGGGAAGCCAGGGAGAAAGGCGTGGTATTCATCAGGTTCGACCTGGAAAACAAGCCTGATGTATCCAGGGATGGAGATGATCTTGTGGTTACGGTCAAAGATCATGTCCTGCAAAGGAATGTAGAAATCAGGCCTGGATACCTGGTTCTGGCCTCAGCCATCATTCCGTCTGAGAATAAAGACCTTGTGTCACTTTATAAATGCGGGCTGAACAGCGATGGATTCCTTCAGGAAGCTCATGCCAAGCTGCGTCCGGTTGATCTTAATGTTGACGGGATGTTCCTGGCCGGTTTGTGCCATTATCCCAAACCCATCGATGAAGCCATAGCCCAGGCTCAGGCAGCGGTTTCCAGAGCCACGACCATCCTTTCCAGGGCGGTTATGCCTTTGGATTCCATTAAATCCTTTGCTACGGTTTATTGCGATGGTTGCGCCATCTGCGTGGACACCTGTCCATACGGCTCCATTACCCTGACTGACTATGAAGAAGAAGGCATGGCGCATAAGAAGATTGAAATCAACAAAGCCCTGTGTAAAGGATGCGGAATATGCGAAGCCACCTGTCCCAAGCAGGGCGTCTATATCCATGGTTTCACCAATGAACAGCTCAGGGCTCAGGTTCATGCGGCTTTAGAAAATGTATAATAATATATAAGGAGAAATTTCGATGGCTGAAAAATACGAACCCGTCATTGTCGGATTTCTCTGTAATTGGTGCGCATACGCCGGTGCAGATCTGGCAGGGGTTTCCCGTTTGCAGTACCCCAGCAATATGCGCGCAATCAGAGTAATGTGTTCGGGAATGGTCCATCCGAATCTGGTAGTTGAGGCTTTGGAAAAGGGCGCCGACGGCGTCCTGATCCTTGGCTGA
>SKKD01000122.1 GCA_007121655.1 Desulfonatronovibrio sp.
CAGGATTTTGAGATTGATTATCCCGATCTTGAATTTATCAATTCCGACAACGAAAAGAAGTGATAAAATTCTTGACTAACAATCAACAAAAACATAGGTTCTCCTCTTTCACGCGCCCGTAGCTCAGTTGGATAGAGTGCCGGACTACGAATCCGTAGGTCGCAGGTTCGAATCCTGCCGGGCGCACCATAAATTTCAAGGGGTTACAGATAAACACTGTAGCCCTTTTTCTTTTGAAATCAAAAAGAAAACAAAATTATTTATATTTTTTTCTGGTGTTCTCCGGTGTTTCTCATTACTTGCCCACAAAAAAAGCCGCCCCCGTCTGAAAGCGGCCATTATTCTTATATCCTCAATTATCACGACAACTTACATGAAGCGATATAAGGCCCTGTGTTGATTTAAACCATACCGTCACCTGATGGAAACGTCCCTGAAAGTTTCCCCTACAAGTAACTTAAAGCGTATAAACAACAAATTCAGCAGCTTAAAGTTTTGCCATACAGATTGCTTCGGTCGCTGCGCTCCCTCGCAATGACAGGTGAGGCGATGCTCCCTGGTCTCTTCTTACTTTCTTCAATTCCTCCATTTCTAAATCCCTCAATTCCTGAATTCTGGCTGTCATTGCGAGTGAGTCTTTTTGCCTCGTTGAATACACGAAGTGCAGGCGAAGCCATTCAACCGGGGCGAGCCCGGCAATCTTTATAAGTTCAGGTCATTTCAAGGTACTTATCGGTTTGGTTCCGGGCGCACCCGGGTGAGACGCTTCTAAGTAACTTTATAAAAACTGGACCCCGGATCAGAGCCTGTCCCGGACCTTGATCCGGGATCCGGGGTGACGGTTTAAGCAGGCTGTTCTCTTTTCCGTCATTCGGCGAAAGCCGGAATCCAGGATTAAGGCGGTATAAGTTACTTATCGGTTTGGTCCCGGGCCATCCGGGTGAAGCCCTTCTAAGCATCAAGCCTCTTATACTTCAGCCGAAGACTCCAGGCGGGTTGGAAAAAGCGCCTGAATCCAGGTTGCCCGCATACTTCTTCCTTTACCGATGAACCCTTGGAAACCTGGTTGTAAACCAAAAATGGCAGGAATTTCCACATTATTTGCAAAACAGATCGATTTTGTAATTTTTGGTTTGACTGCCCCGGTTATGCTATTAAGTTAATTTGACGGACTTATTTGGTTGATCATTTTTACGAAATTCCCTGTGCTTAAATGTGGTCCAGCTGATTTCAACTGTCTGTAAACATACACTCAGTCAAAAATTGAAATCTGGTTGTGGCCCTGAAAAAGTTCACTGTTATTGTTTTTCCCGCACAAAAAAATAAATTCATTAAACAATATGCTTAAAAACATTATTTTATTAGCCAGGCCTCATCATTATGTGAAAAACCTGTTTATATTTTTGCCTGCTTTCTTCGCCTTTAAAATTGATGATCCGGCTCTTATCTGGAAGACTTTTATAGCTTTTGCCGCCTTCTCTCTGACAGCCAGTGCGGTATATATCCTGAATGACTGGAAAGACCAGGAAGAGGATCGTAAACATCCGGTAAAGCGTTCGCGACCCATTGCCTCCGGCGAGGTCGGCACTCCGGGTGCATTCATGTTATTCGGAATATTTCTGTTTGCCGGTGCAGTGCTGGCACTTATTAGTTCAACTCAGATATTTTTCATCATAGCAATTTATTTTCTTCTTAACGTAGCATATTCACTGAAATTAAAACATGTACCGATTATAGATATCTCCATCATCTCCACGGGTTTTGTACTGAGGTTGTTCGTCGGGGCTGAAGCAGCGGAAGTTGATCTGTCGCACTGGATTATAGTGATGACATTTTTGCTGGCTCTGTTTTTATCACTGGCTAAGAGAAGAGACGATGTAATCATCTATCTCAATTCAGATAAGAAGGTGCGCAAGGTGATTGACGGTTACGATTTGAAGTTTCTTGATTCGGCCATAGTTATGACTTCTTCCATAGTTGTTCTGGCCTATATTCTGTGGTCTTTGTCTCCGGAAGTTTCTTCAAGGCTTTCATCCGGAAACACTTTTCTAACGGCAATATTCGTTGTTCTGGGAATTTTGCGTTATATGCAGATCACCTTTGTAGAAGAAGAGAGCGGCAATCCCACCAGAGTGATGCTGAAAGATAAATTTATTCAGATGTCATTATTGGGTTGGGTGGCCAGTTTTGTCTGGATTTTATATTTGAGTCAATAAGGAAATAAAAGGGTGGATAAATATTTTAAATTTTTTAATACCCCGGATATACAAAAATGGAAGCTGATATCTCTGGTTTTTATATCAGGCTTGATAATACTGATAGCTGTTTATCGATCATTCAATAGAGTTTGCAACTGGAAGTTTACTCACTGGGTTTTTAACTACCAGGATGAGTTTGTGAAAAGAGGGTTGCCCGGTGAAATGTTGCGTTTGGCCGGACTGGAAGTTACTTACGATTTGGTTTCATTAATTTCGACCGTTCTTGTAGTTATCCTGTTATGCGTAATGATATATATCTATTCATTACCGTTACGTAATAGACCACATCATCTGGGGCTCTGGTTTTTTTTCTGGGTTGCTATAGCTCATCCGGCGACTTTTCAAAGTTATCACTGGGATATAGGCAGATATGACGGGTTCAATTTATTGCTGGCATTATCCAGCATTCTTATTATTTCCAAGGCACCCAGGATGTTCAGCTATTATGTGGTTCCAGTATTGCTTTTTGTGGCTCTTCTCATTCATGAAGGCTCTTTTTTTATGTACATCCCTTTTGTGATTGCGTATTGGATATACAAAGATTCAGATATAAAACATTTATCTTATAAGTTTTTTATATTTCTGATGTTAATCACGTCTACATATTATGTGTCCACTAATGGACTGGTTGATACTTTGAGTTTTGATGAACATGTGAACAGTCTGAAAGAGCTGCATGGAGATCTGATCGCCGCCTCTTCGGTTATGGTTCTTCATAAAGGCAGTATATCAGAAAACATTGCGTTGACGGCTGATCACGGGTTGCAGAGACACAGATATATTTTTCATATCGGCATGTTTATTGTATTCATGCCGTTGGCATATTTGTCGTGGCAAATCATCAAGTTTGATCTTTTTGCTGATTCTCACAAAAACAAGCTAAGGCTTCTGTTTATATTTTCTGCTTTCAGTCCTTTATTATTATATCCCCTGGCGCATGATCATTTCAGGTGGTGGGCATTGGCCCTGACAAATTTTTTTCTGGCTTTAAGTATTTTAGCGGCAGAGGATGAAAAGTATTTGTTGAATATCGCTGACACCATCAATAAGCATAAGGGGCTGGCAGTTTTAATTTTGCTGTCAGGTCTGGTAGTCGGGCCATTAAGAGTAGTCCTGGGTTTTGATGTCGTAATACCTGTTGAAAATTTTTTGCTGGGTTTATTAAATTTATAGCATGACCAAAGTTTATTTTTACGGCTTCTTTGCCCTCATTGCCACATCAGTCAATCTTCTGACTCAGTGGCCGGTATTCAGGATGTTTGACGGTGAATGGGTGCTGTACGCGGCACTGATGGCCGGAACTATGACCGGACTTTTGACAAAGTATGTATTGGATAAACGCTGGATTTTTAATTACAGGGCTTCAAGCAGGATGGATGATCTGTCCTGTTTTGGACTTTACACCCTGATGGGCGTTTTCACCACGATTATATTCTGGGGAACCGAGATGGGTTTTTATTACGCATTCGATTTTTCAGGATCCCAGTATGTTGGTGGAGCCCTGGGGCTTATGGTAGGATACACGGCCAAGTATATGCTCGATAAAAAATACGTGTTCAGGGAGATTAAATGAAATTATCAGGTTGGGGTCGTTATCCGGTTGTACCGGCAAAACCGCTTGTTTTTCATGATACGGACTCTCTCGCCAGGGAGCTGGAAGAGGCAGGTACTCTGATCCCCTTTGGCAATGGGAGGAGCTATGGTGACAGTGCTCTGGCCGAGAGATATGTCTCTTTAAGGCCAAAGGATAGAATAATAGATTTTGACGAAAGTACAGGTCTTCTTGATTGTGAAGCAGGAATTTTGTTGTCGGAGATTATTGAAACCTTTCTGCCCAGAGGCTGGTTTCTGAAAATCACGCCCGGGACTAAGCTTGTAACTGTCGGGGGAGCCATAGCAGGGGATGTGCATGGAAAAAATCACCATCAGGAGGGCTGTTTCGGGAACACTGTTGAAAGCCTTACGCTGATGATGGCTGACGGCCAGATCATGAAATGCTCCAGGACAGAGAACAGAGAACTTTTTTTAGCTACCTGTGGAGGAATGGGACTGACCGGGATTATTTTACAGGCAAGCTTCTACTTAAAAAAAGTATTTTCTCAAACCATAGAACAGACCACCATCAA
>SKKD01000143.1 GCA_007121655.1 Desulfonatronovibrio sp.
AAAAAATAATTATTATCAGGCATGACCATATAATTTTCTGGATTGAAGCGGACTGATTGTTTTTCTTCATGATGATCACTTGTCTCATGAAATGGGCCATGAGCAAGGCTGTAAATAACGATGACAAGAAAAGAATAAACAGGAATTCACTGAAAAAGCCTGCCAGAGCAGTTTCCTTGAGAAGAAATTTTGCCTGGGCGCCTCCTGTAAAGGGAGCACCGGCCAGAGTCAGGGCCGGCACTGCAAGCAGGATTATTAACAGGTAATTTTTAGAACCTGACGCGCCTGTGCCGACAACTGCAGCGCCCAGGAACAGGGCTGATTTTGACAGGGCGTGATTGAATACAAGAATATACAAAGCAGGACCGGCCATTATCCATAATTCCCGGTCAATAACGCCAATACCGAGACAAAAGGTCATCAGTCCCATCTGGCTTATGCTTGAGTATGCCAGGATTATCTTTGGATCCTTTTCGCGCAGGCCGGCCATGACTCCAAAAAAAGCGCCTCCAAGTCCGAGAATTGCAAATGCCGGACCCCACGAATTGAGGGAAGCCAGTCCCACCGGAAAGAAGTTCATCCATCCCAGAAGTCCGGCCTTGATCATGGATGCACTCAAAACCGCGCTTGCCGGGGTCGGGGCAACCGGATGGGCCAGCGGCAGCCAGAAGTGAAGAAATATCAGGCCGGCCTTGATGCCGAAGCCGGCAAAGAGCATCAAAAAAACAGGATGAGTTTCAGACAGTCCGGCCATGGCAGGGGCGATATCGGAAAAGTAGTGGCCGGGGCTTAAGTAAACAGCAGTGATAATCCCCGCAATCAAAAGACCTTCACCCAGTACGGCCATAATCAGATAAATTCGTCCGGCCCTCAGGGCAGGGTCTTTTCCTGAATGGACAACAAGGCTGAAGGCGCAAAAGGTCATGAGGGCAAAAAAGGTATAAAAGCTTATTGCATCCCGGGCTGCGACCAGGCCGAGATTTCCGCACATGGTCAGTAAAAACATTACGCAGAAGGATTTGCTTTTCAGTGTGCTTTGAGGTCCCAGGGATGTGAACAGGGCGGAAACAAGCCAGGTCAGAGAAGTTATTAATAGAAAGGTATTGCCGAAGGGACCAAATCCCAGTTCGGACTGCAAAAGGAAATTCCCCAGCCCCGTTCCTGAAGAAGCATCGCCTGTAACGGCCAGAAATAAAGCGGGCAGGGGGGCCAGGGGCATCAGCCGGAAACCGGCGCCAGGACCCGGCCCCGGCACCAGACAAACAGCCGCGATAAGTAAGGGAAAAAATACTGCTGTAATCCAGATCATGGATATATCCCCATTCCAAAGGCGATTTGTCTGGCCAATCCAAGAGGGCTCCAGTTCGAGCCCGCAAAGAGCCCGGCAAAAACCGCCGCGCCGACTGTAAACATTGGCGGGACAAGGAGCATCAACGGGGCCTCAAACCGGCTGGTTCTGATGGTTTTCCACTGTCCGGAAGGGAGCTCAAACCACATGCTGTATACAATCGGCAGAAAGTAAGCGGAGTTGAGCAGGCTGCTGACAACGAGTATTACCAATATCCAGGCGCTTCCGCCTTCCAGGGCTCCAAGACCGAGATACCATTTGCTGATGAACCCGGCCATGGGCGGAGTTCCTATCATTCCAAATACAGCCAGGGTAAACATTATGGCTGTAAGGGGCATGCGCCGTCCAACTCCTCTCAAATCACGGATATTGTGCAGACCAAGTGTTTCAGCGAAATTTCCGGCACAGAAAAACAGAGTTATTTTCATTATTCCCTGGTGTACGAGATGAACTATTGCTCCTACCGCGGAAAAGTAAGCAATAACAGCTGTTCCCAAAGTAATATACGAGACCTGACTTACTGTGGAGTAGGCCAGTCTTTTTTTGAGATCAGTCTGAGAAAGAGCCCGGAGTGAACCAAAGATTATGGTAAAGGAGGCAGCAACAGCCAGAGGACCGAGAAGACCCAGAAAACCCGCAAAATCTCTGCCGAACACGTCAAATACCACCCTGACAATTCCAAATGCTCCAGCCTTGACAACCGCGACGGCATGAAGCAGGGCGGATACGGGCGCGGGTGCCACCATGGCCACCGGGAGCCAGCCGTGAAGAGGTACAAGAGCCGCTTTGACCCCAAGTCCCATGACCAGGATCAGGAAGATTATGCAAAGAGAGACATGGTACTCTCTGCCCAGCGCTTCCAGGGCTCCGGTATCAACAAAGTCAAGAGGCCCGGTAATAACCTGCAACCAGACGACTCCCAGGAAAAGAAGGGCTCCTCCCAGAATGGTATACCAGAGATAGGTGCGCCCGGCTTCCAAAGCTTCCCTGGTTTCCCTGTGCACCACAAGAGGATAGGTGACCAGGGTCAGAAATTCGTAAAAGATAAAAAAGGTAATGAGATTTCCTGCCAGGGCAATGCCTGTGGAAGCTGTTACGCACAGACTGAAGAACCCGAAAAATCGACTTCTGTTGGGGGAGCCTTCAAGATAACCGACCGAGTAAATGGTTGTCACCAGCCAGAGATTGCTGGAAAGGGCCAGAAACATGAGAGACAGAAAATCAACTCTTAAGACGAAGTCAAATCCAAGGCCCATGCTGAAGCTTACCTGGTGGATATTGTCCAGGACCAGGAGACGGTAGGCCATGAAATGAACAGCAAAAACCTTGAAAATCGAGCCTGCAAGATTGAGGGTGGTTCTAAGCGCAGTGCTTTCCTCTTTCAGAAAGAAAATGATCAACCCGGTAAAGAAAGAACTGGAAAGCATGAGGATAGGGAGCCAGAAATTCAGATTCATGGCGACTGACCCCCGGGAATTATAAAGAAAACCGGCTCACTCAGCAAAAAGATCACTTCATTCGCCCGAAAACCGATTAAAATGGAAAAAAGAGCCAGTAACAGGGCTGATTTTTCCATGACAAAGGATACATTTCCGCAGCAGGATTTCTTATCATCTGAAACAAAGGACTGGGAAAGGATTTTGAATACGTAAGCAGCAGTAAGCAGACCTCCCAGTATCGGAGCTGCAGCCAGCCACCATTGGCCACTGGCCAGGATAGACTGCAAAAGCATCCATTTGGCCACAAAACCTCCACTGGGGGGCAGTCCCATGAGGCTGACTCCTGCCAGAGCAAGAGTAAACGTAGTCATGGGCAATTTGTCGGCAATGTTGCGCATGGACCTTAGATCATCAGTTCCCGATGCCTGTATCAGATTGCCGGCAGCCAGGAAAAGAGCTGCCTTGGCCAGGCCGTGGGAAATTGCCTGGAAGATGCAGGCAGTCCAGGCCTCGGTCTTCCAGGCAGGATCAGGAGTCATGAAAATAAGCGGGAACAGGAGAAAGAGATATCCTACCTGTCCTATGCTTGAATACGCGATAATCAGCTTGAGCCTGGTCTGGATGATGGCCTGGTAAGAGCCCCAGATTACGGCTATTAATCCAAGAAGACCAATAAGGGCTGCGGCATGTGTGGTAACCGTTGAATTTTGAAAAACAGTAAACCAAATCCGCAGGAGAAGATAAAATGATCCTTTTATTACAAGTCCTGAAAGGATTGCGCTTACCGGGGCAGGTGCTTCTCCATGGGCCGGGGGAAGCCAGAAATGAAAAGGAAACAGGGCTGTTTTCATGATCAGAGCCACAGTCATTAGCCCCAGGGCCATGGCCATGAGAGGACCTCCGTCAGCCACGGTTCCAACTAAGTACATATCCAGCAGGCCGGTGCGCGCATAGATAAAGCCGACCCCCAGCAGAAAAGCCATTGAGCCGGCCATGGTCAGCAGAAAATACCGCAAAGCAGCCGTAAGTGAAGCGCTGGTTCCCGATAAAGCGGCCAGAGCGGCGGCGCTGATACCCACAAGTTCCATAACCACATAGGCGTTGAATATATCCGACACAAAGAACAAAGAGTTTAAAGCTCCCCATAAAAACAGCCACAAAGGCCAGAAGTGCCTGGCCAGAACTTGCTCCTGGGCGGCTGAGAAAAATGAAGCTGAATAAATGCTGACCAGAAGGCCTACAACAGCCGTTAAAAGAATGAATAAAATTGATAAGCCATCTATGCTCATCCCTATGCCCAGGGGCTCGGTCCATCCTCCAAGGTGCAAACGCCTCGCGCCATCCTGGAAAATACTCCTGGTCAGAATTGCCGAATTTGAGAAAATGAGAGCCGCGCTCAGCAGTCCGGTTAAACGCCGGAGGACTTCCGGGAATAAAAAGCAAAGTATTGCTCCGGTAAATGGGATGAGTATCAAAAGTTCAGGCACGGTTATGTTTCCGTATCTTTCCGGCGGTGCTCCAACAGGCACTGCCCTGTTTTTTCCTTAATGCGCCTGGCCAGGCAGAGAGCAAAAGCGGTGGCGCTGATGGTCACCACTATTCCGGTCAGGACCATTGCCTGAGGTACCGGATCAACTTCGGGACTTCCGGTATGATAGGCGAGGCTGATAAGGAAAAGAAAAGCCCCTCCGGCCATAATATTCAGAGATACGATCTTTCTTATCAGGTCGGGATGGATCGCAAAGCCGTAAAGTCCAACTGAGAAGAGGGTTGTGGCGGTTAAGGCGTAAATGATAACTGTGGTCATGGGTAATCCAGGGTTCAAGGTTATGATTCAAACTCCTTTGTTTTCATGGTTTCTCGCGGGCGAGCCCAATACGAGACTGATGAGACAAAGGGCAATGGACAGAGTCGCCGCATATTCAACACCCAGAATCCACGTCTTGGTTGCAGGGTGGGTTAATAATTGGTCAGTATAAAACAGGGATGAGAAGGCCAGGATAAGAAATGATAAGAATCCGGAACATAAAAGTATTTTCCACCAAAGACGGGGCATCAATCCCAAAGAAGGGTGACCTGACTGCCAGAGCATGACCCCGGCTGAAGCCAGAACAACCCCGCCCTGGAAAGCTCCTCCCGGCGCGAATGCTCCAAGCCATAAGAGGTATCCTCCAATCAACACCATCAGTGGCAGCAACAACTTGACAATCCAGCTGCCTACCGGCTCTGCGGGCGCCGGCAGCATTGTTCCCTTTATATTGTCGGTCCGGCGTATGCACAGAACCCCAAGTACCGCAACCAGCAGTACCCCCAGCTCCAACCAGGTGTCATACCCCCTGAAATCAAGAAGAACCGCTGTTATGGGATATTCAAGATGGGTTTGAGGCAGTGCTTCCCTGACAACAATTCCAAGTCCCTGAAAATCTTCAGGGATGTACAGGATTGAATAAGCCATCAGGCCGGCCAGGAAGAGGCATGGTATCAGCAGTTTAAGGGAAATTACAACTTTGGCGCGTTCTCTGGGGGATGAAAGAGCTCCCAGGGTGTCCATGAGAAGCACTCCTGCCAGACCGGCACCCACGGCAGCCTCGGCAATGGCGATATCCGGAGACTTGAGCCTGGTCCAGGCCAGGGACAGAAGCAGGCCGAAGGTTATGAATAATACGATTGCCTGAAAATGCTCCCTGGCCCGGACAATCCTCCAGGAAACTCCTGCCAGGGACAATCCGATTATCAGATCAAATACCAGATCCATCTTCGTTTTCCCCGGCTTTGGGTGGATGATACATATGGTTGCCGATAAAATAACAGGCGCTTGAACTTCCGATCATGGCTAGAAGCCAGGTAAGGACAAGTTTTATGCTTTCGGGAATTGAACCGGCAACAAAAATCAGGCCAAGGACGATAAACCCCAAACCAAGATTGTCGGCCTTGGTCAGGGCGTGTAAACGGCTGTAAGTATCCGGAAAACGGATGAGTCCCAATGTCCCGGCAAGAAAAAAGATCCCCCCGGACAAGCAAAAGAATACGGATAGAATTTCATAGATTTTCATTGTGTTCATCCTCGGGGAGCCGGTAAGAAGTGTTGCGGATAAAGGCCAGTACAGTCATTACCGTAAGCAGGGCAAATAGAAGGGCGGCATTCCTGATGAACGGGGATTCAAGTGCCTGAGCCAGAAGAAGCAGGGTGGCCACCCCGGTGGTGCCGAAAAGCTGCGCAGCAACCATCCTGTCCGCAGGATTCGGGCCTTTTAATACCCGCCAGAGTCCTGCAAGGATGTTTAATACCAGGAACAGGGCCATGGCTAGAAAAAAGTTATTCATTATCAATCCTTTACATATCAGTTCCATTATAAAAAGGTTCTTCCACAAGCAGATAAAACAGGCGGTGAAACAAGGGAAGAAGTTTGAAGCAAGCAGTTATTTCAAATATTTGAAATAAAATCTTGACTGTCAAGATTTGAGTAAACAGTCTTTGATTAAAATAGCTGATTAAATGGTTGATAAGTCCGGATTCATAAGTCTTGTCAAAGCAGGCAGGTGCAGGACAAGCTGGAATTTCAGCGTCCTGCAAATAAAAAATCCGCTGGAGAGTAAAATACTCCTGCCAGCGGATTATAGTCTTTGATCAAAAGGCTCAAGTTTTGAGTGCGAAAAGTGAGCTGAAGGAAAATTAGCCTGATTATGCTTTTTTAATGATGGTGGCTACTCCCTGGCCGCCTCCAACGCAAGCCGCGGCGCAGCCCAGGGCAGCATTTTTCAGGTCAAGGATTCTGGCCAGGGTGCCGACCATGCGAATGCCGGTAGCACCCATGGCATGCCCAATGGCAATGGCCCCTCCCTTAATGTTCACCCTGTCCGGGTTGATCCTGAGTTCCCTGATCATGTTCAGGACCACGGCGCTGAAGGCCTCATTTATCTCCCAGTAATCGATGTCCTCAGGCATCAGCCCTACTTTTTCAAGTGCCTTCAAAGAGGCCGGAACCGGCGCCATGCCCATTATCGTGGGATCAACTCCTGCAAAACCGATGGATTTGATTACGGCCAGGGGGGTCAGACCTGTTTTCAGGGCTTTTTCTCCTGACATCAGGAGCATTGAACTGGCGCCGGCGTTTAATGGTGACGCGTTTCCTGCGGTTATAAGTCCATCTTCCCTGAAAGCGGGCTTTAGTCCGCTCATGGCCTCAAGGGTGGCGTTTGATCTTATGCACTGATCATGTTCAACCATAAAAACCCGGCCGTTTTCCCGGCTGCCTTCAACCGGTAATATTTCTCCGGCAAAAAAACCTTCATTCAGTGCCTTGGCGGCAAGATTGTGGGACCTGACTCCCCACTGATCAAGTTCGGTTCTGTCGAGGCCGGTTTTTCGGGCCAGATTTTCCGCGGTGAGCCCCATGTTCATAACAGTGTTCATGTCCCAGTGTGCAAAGGCAGGGTCTTCAAACAGGGCAGGATTTATATTTGCCCAGCCTGAAGAATATAGTTCAGGGCCGATGGGCACCCTGGTCATGTTCTCCATGCCGGCCACCAGAACGGTGTCAACAAAGCCGGCGGCTATTTCAAGGTATCCGGTATGCAGTGCGGCCATGCCTGATGCGCATTGCTGATCAATGAATTTTGCGGGTATGCCCGCCGGGAGATTTGACAGAAAAACAGGGGTTCGACCGCCGTAAGTCCATTGCTCGTTGACCCCCAGGGCGCAGCCAATGATGAAGTCTTCAATGGATTCGGGATCTATTCCAGCTCTTTTTACCAATTCGGGCAAAAGTTCTGCCAGCAGTTCATCCGCCCTTTTTTTGTGGAAGACATCTTTGGCGGGGTCTTTGGGTTTGGATTTGGAATTGGCTGTGCGCAGATAACCGACAATGACCACTTCTCGCATGAAAATACCTCCGTTTTGGAGTGTTTGAAAGTTCCAGGTTCAACGTTCAAGGTTCTACGTTGAAACACTTACCTTCAACCCGGAAAGTTGAACTCTCGGATTATGAGCAGAGTCCGCACCATCTGGCCAGAAAAAGAGCGTATACCCTGGCCGTGTGCATAATGCTTTCTGTCTCGACTCTTTCATTTTGTGCGTGAATATTCTCGGCTACGGGTCCGAAACAGGTGGCCTGACCCTTTCCAAATGACATGAAAGCTCTCAGGTCCGTGGTACAGGTGGCAATATACCTGTCCGCGGGCCTGCCGGAAATATCCTTGTGACAAGCAGAGAGCAACGACAATGCCGGGGTGCCCATACTTATTGTGTGACCTTCAGACCTGAACCCGTAAAAAGTTATGCTGGGTTGATTTTGACTGAGCCAGGGGTCTGTGGCTGCACTATGGTCAATGGTCCTGATAATGATATTTTTGATTTCATTAAAGCTCATTCCAGGGAAAAAGGACATTCTGCAGTCAAATTCGGCAAACGCGGCAACTGTAGACGGCCAGTCTCCTCCCCTGATGACTCCGATGTTGAGGTTCAAAGGATGGGCAAGGTCCCTGAATTCATCAGGTCCTGGCATGTTGTTGAGCTTTTCTTCCATTTCCCTCAGGGCCTGAATAAGGGGAAAGCATTTTTCAATGGCATTGGCCCCAAGCTCTGCCTCCAGGACGTGGCGGGGTTTTCCGCTGACTTCAACCCGAAACCATAATACTCCCACCTGGCTGGTAAGAACGGCGGGACCAAAGGGCTCAGGAATAAGAACGGCCTCGGCATCATATCCGGCATTCAGGCAGGCCAGAGCTCCGTTGCCGCTGCATTCCTCCTCAATCACCGCCTCCAGGGTAAGGTCGGCTTCAAGACCGAAGCCTGCCCGCTCCACAGCCCGGGCGGCGTAAACCATGGCGGCAATGCCGGACTTCATGTCTCCGGCTCCGCGTCCGTAAAGCCAGCCGTTTTTTAGCACCGGATTAAAGGGATCATTGTCCCAGTATGAATTTGGTTCAGGACTGACCACATCCAGATGTCCGTTGAAAAGTGCGCTCCTGCCGCCCTTTCCAACAGCCTTTATGACAGCGACTATATTGTCCCGGCCGTTGTTTTTACTGTATTCCCAGTCCACCGGGGCGAATCCCGGATGCTTTTCAAGCTTTTGAGGATCAATGGGTATTCTGAAAGGACTGTAACCAAGACCGGAGAGTTCTTCTTCCATGACGTTGACTGCCGAAGCTTCATTCCCCAAAGTGCTTGGTTCCCGCACAAGCTTGCAGGTAAATTCCAGGATATCATCAGAGTAATGGTCTACGGATTCTAAAACAGCCTTTTCTTCAGAAGTCACTGCAACCTCTTGTTTAGTTTTTTAACTATGAAGGGGCATGAAGATCATGATTGCGACTGTTGTTCATCAGCATCCTGATCAACCGGTGATTTGTCCACAAATATATGCGGACAGCTGAATCCGATGGGACAAGGTTTTTTCCTTAATGCCCTTCATGTTCTTCATGGTGAATATCTTTTCCATTATCTGTCAAAATGCCGGCAATTCTCCCTCTGCCGCCTTGAACCGCGCGGTTGTCTTTTTCCTGATTTCATCCAGGCTTGATTCCCGGGCAATCTCAATTAAAATCAGCTCGTCATCCACTACTTCAAAGACCGCCAGTTCGGTAATGATCATGTCTACGCATTTTTTGGCTGTAAGAGGGAGGGTACATTGAGGAATCAGTTTGGGCAGGCCTTTTTTAGTACAGTGAGAAGTGACTACTATCAGTTTTCTGGCCTTCTGGGCCAGTTCCATGCCTCCTCCAATGCCCGGAGCGAATTTGCCGGGGATGATCCAATTGGCCAGATCCCCTCTTTCAGAAATTTCCAGTGCACCCAGAAAAGCAATATCCAGCCTGCCGCCGCGGACAATGGCAAAGGAGGTGGCGCTGTCAAAGAAACTGGCCCCCTTGTTGACGGTTATATATCCTCCTCCGGCATCAATCTGCATGGGATGAGCATTTTCATGTGTAGCCGCGGCTCCCGCTCCAAGCACCCCGTTTTCAGAGTGGATCATTACCCGGACCATCGGATCCAGGTAACAGGGAATCAGTGTAGGAAGTCCGATCCCAAGATTAATGATCATGCCGGTGGAAATGGTTTTGGCGGCCCTGGCCGCTATCTTCTGTTTATAAGACATGATGGGCCAGCACTCCGTAAAGTTTCTGATTGTTTTCCACCTGGACAATATGGTCGACAAATACGCATGGAGTATGGACGTGGTCAGGATTAATCCCGCCTGGTTCTACTAAATTAAAGGTTTCGGCAATAACCAGATCAGCGGCCTGGGCCATGAGCGGGTTGAAGCTGAAAGCGGTTTTCGTGTAGCAGAGATTGCCCAGTTTGTCGGCAGTTGCCGAGTGAATCAGGGCTGCATCGGCCCTGAGGGACGGTTCAAGTATTGCCTTCTGCCCCTCGAACATAATAATTTCCCTGGTCTCGGCTATTATGGTGTCCACCCCGATATCAGTGATAAAACCCAACAGACCGGCTCCGCCGCAGCGAATCTTATCAGCCAGGATCCCCTGGGGATGAAATTCAACTTCCACCTCTTTTCTGTTCATCATTTCTATGACCCTGCTGTTGAGTCCCAGGTGTGAAATGATCAGTTTTCGGACCATTCCGGCTTCCACAAGCCTGGAAATGCCGATGCCGGGCTCGTTGACCTCATTCTTGATCATGACCAGGTCTTTGACCCCTGAGTTTAAAAGGGCCTCCAGAAGGGTCATGGGTGTGCCGGGATTGCCGAATCCACCCACCATTATGGTCTGGCCGCTCTGGATCAGACTTACGGCTTTTTTAATTGAAGTTGTTTTGTTCATTATCAGGTTTTATAAGTTATTCTGGCATAGGCCCGGTTCAGGGTTTCATCAAGGAGTCCAAGAAGTTCAGCAATTTCATCCTTGTTGATTATCAGAGGCGGGGCAATGAGAATATGGTCGCCCTGCCTTCCGTTTACGCAACGCCGGGGGTAAATGATAAGTCCCAGTTCGTAGGCCAGGTCAGTGAGCAACTGGCCTACTTCCAGTCTGGGCTCGAATGTTTCCTTTGTTTTGGAATCTGCCACCAGTTCGAGAGCCCAGAGAAGCCCGATGCCTCTGACATCGCCAATAAATGCATATTTTCCGGCCAGATCCTTAAGCCCTTTGCCCAGTATTTTTCCCATCTTCATGGCGTTTTCAGGCAGTTTTTCCTCAAGCATTATTTCCAGGACCCTGAGTCCCACGGCACAGGACATGGGTGATCCGGCATTGGTATGTCCATGGGGGAATCCTCCTGCCTGCATGACTGTTTCAACAATATCCTCCCGGGCTACAGTGGCCCCCAGGGGGAAATATCCAGAAGACATACCTTTGGACAGGGCAATGATGTCTGCCTGCAGATCCCAGTGTTCATAGGCAAAGAGTTTTCCGGTACGGCCATAGCCGGTCATTACTTCATCCAGAATCAAGAGAATATCATACCTGGTGCAAATATCTCTGATGATCGCATAGTAATCCTTCGGAGGTACGAGAGCTCCGGCGCTGGCCCCGGTGATCGGCTCACATATGAAGGCGATGATGTTTTGCTGACCGTAATCCAGGATGCATTTTTCCAGAGCCCACGCGCAGGCCAGTTCACATCCCGGATAAGTTAAATTATAGGCGCAGCGATAACAGTAAGGCGCAGGAATTCTTGGCTGGGGGCGCATCATGGGTCTGAAAGGATTCTCCAGGGGAGCGTAGGAAGTAACCGACAAGGCGCCCATTGTGGCACCATGGTATCCTGGAGAACGGGAGATGAACATATGCCTGCCTTCCTGGCGTGAATAATAATACTGGCGGGCCAGTTTCATGGCTGATTCAACAGCCTCGGATCCGCCGGAAACATAGAAGACCTTGTTCAGATAGGGATTGGCTGAGGAGTTGACCAGGAGTTCGGCCAGTTTGTGCGCGGGTTCGTTTTCAAACTGGGTTCGGTAAGTGAAAAAAGTGCTCTCAGCCTGCTTGTTTATCGCTTCAAGGATACGTTTGTCGCCGTGACCCAGATTGCAGATGACCGCTCCGGAACTGCCGTCAAGAAATTTTTTGCCTGAATTATCCCATATGTAGACGCCCTGGGCGCTGTCCACAAAAGAACGGGTCATGGCTGTCTGGTAATAGAGGTACGAGGTTTTAGGCTGTTCAAACATGGAGGCTCCTTATTTTAATTTCATTAAACTTTACACTTGAAACTACAGACCGCCGTCCCTGTTCCACCCTTTTATTCTGTAATAATCATCCAGCATCTCATTCATTTCCTCCTCTGTAATGGCGTGCCCCGAGGGCAGTGGTTCCTTGAAAAACCTGGGGGGGAGTCTGTCGGTTTCCGGTCCCAAACCCTCTCTGAGGTTGAACTGTCTAGCTGAATCAGTAATTTGTGCGGCTTTTTGGCTTAACTCCTCAATAGTTAAATCCATTCCGGTTAGAAAAAATATCAATTCTCGCAGGACATCCCAGGAATAAAGGTCCCGGAAGAACCTGCACAAAATAAGGCTGTCGAATATGGTCAGCCGGTTTTCGAAATCAATGACCATTCCTGCTTTGTCTCTGGTAACTGCGGGGTCAATCATTCCTGCCAGTTCAGGCTTATAGAATGTTGTCCTTAAATGGCAAGCCCCGCGGTCCGAGACAGCGTATGACAATCCCATGCCTTTAAGCACCCTTGGATCATAACCGGCAGGCTCCATTCCCTTGACTTCCACAACCAGGTCTTCAAGTCCAAGCTCAGAGCCGGCCCGGCAAATGCCTTTGGCCAGAACACCCCCAATTCCTTTTCCGTCGACCATGTTCTCTATCAGTGCTCTGGTTCCGGCAGCATCACCGTACTCAAGGATTTCTTCCATTCTGCCCAGTCGCCCCCCTTCCATGACCAGGGCGCAAAGATTGCCTGAGGTTATCGTGTCCAGGCCCAGACGGTCGCACAGGTCGTTGAGACCGGCTATTTCCGTGATGTCCTTGATCATGCATAGCCCGCCAAAGGCATAAATGGTTTCGTATTCAGGCCCTCCAAGCTTCAAGCCTTTATGCCTGCCTTTTTTTATCAGGGTCTTTCGACCGCAGGCCATGAAGCATTTGGCGCAGGCTTCAGGCTTAACTTCGTGCTCATGATGCAGGAAATCACCGCTGATCTCTTTCCAATGTTTAACTCTGCCTAAATTCCAGTACTGGGCGGGAAAAGCACCGGCAGTATTGAGCAGTGCCACCATCTGGGTCGTTCCTAAACTTTTGTAAGCCTTTACTCCCGGCGTGTCTTTTGCCTCGTGCATAAACCGCTTGGAAAAGGCCGTCAGTTTTTCAGGATGGGCCACGGACCGTTTGGCGCTGCCCTGAAAAACCATGGCTTTGATCTTTTTGGACCCCATAACCGCTCCTGCGCCGCCTCTGCCGGCACAGCGCCAGTAATCATTGGCAATGATGGCAAAGGGAACCAGTTTTTCTCCAGCAGGACCGATAACTATTGCCCCGGTTTTTTTGTATTGTTTTTCCTTGGAGAAGCACATGGCCCTGGCTTTGTCTTCAGCAGTAAAGGTATCCGCGCCCCAAAGTTCTGATCCGTCCAGGAACTCGCAACCTTCAGGATGAATGCGTAAGATTACCGGTTCATCGGACTGTCCTCTGATGGCTATGGCGTCATAACCTGCAGCGTCCATGGCTTCGGGAACTTTTCCGCCGGAGTAGGATTCCAGATAGCCGCCTGTTAGGGGCGACTTGGTAAACACCCCGTAACGGCAACCGCCCCAGACCATGTTTCCGGCAGCCGGACCAGTGCCGAAAATAAGATGATTGTCAGGTCCCAGGGCGTCCGCGCCGGGAGGATTAAGTTTCAGCAATAGCCTGGTGCACAGGTCCTTGCCTCCGAAAGAAGAATCAACGCAAATCTGGGAAAAGCTTATTGTCCTGAAGATTTTTTTCTCAAGATCAATAAGGAGGATGCGGTCATAAATTCCCTGCATTATTTCGCTCCAGCCAGGTTAAAAGCCTGCTCCAGAATTGCAAGGCCTCTTTCCAGAGATTCATCATCAATTGTAAGAGGGGCCAGTGTCCTTATTACATTGCCGTAATTTCCGCAGGCCATGATGATCAAGCCTTTCGCATGGGCATTTCCGATTATTTTCCGGGTCAGGTCCGGATCAGGGGTTCTGGTTTTGCGGTCTTTGACAATCTCCAGGGCAAGCATCGGGCCCAGGCCCCGCACCTCGCCGATACAGGCAAAGTTCAGGGCCATCCGGTCAAAGCTGCTTTTCATTTTTCGGCCCAGATCCTTTGCTTTCTGCAAAATGTCATCTTCTTCAAAAGCTTTAATCACAGCAAGAGAGGCGGCGCAGCTTATCGGATTGCCTCCATAGGTTCCGCCCATGCCGCCGATCTGGGGATGATCAAGGATCTCTGAACGTCCGACAAGGGCTGATATCGGCAGACCTCCGCCCATGCTTTTTGCCGTGGTGATCAGATCCGGCTCAACTCCATATTGCTCCATGGCGAACATGGTTCCGGTGCGTCCGAATCCAGTCTGGATTTCATCAGCTATAAAAATAATACTGTGCTTCTGGCAGATGTCTTTCAGTATGTGGAAATATTTTTTTGGAGGAGCAATAAAACCTCCTTCGCCGGTCACAGGCTCCACAATAAGGCAGGCGGTTTCTTCTGCCGCCGTATTTTTGATAAAGAATTCCTCAAGTTTTCGGGCACAGGCCACATCGCATTCAGGATAATTCAGGTTCAGGGGACAGCGGTAACAATAGGCATATGGCATATGATAGACTTCAGGGGCAAAAGGTCCGAAGCCCAGCTTGTAGGGTTTAACCTTTCCCGTGAGAGTCATGGCCAGAAGTGTGCGGCCATGAAATCCACAATCAAAGGATATGACGGCGTTTCTTCCGGAATAATGTCTGGCCGCCTTGACCGCGTTTTCAACAGCTTCAGCTCCACTGTTGAAAAGGGCGGCCATTTTGGGGAATTTTCCGGGTGTAAGCTGTGTAAGTTTCTCAGCCAGATCAATGTAGTCCCGGTACATGACCACGTGAAAGCAGGTGTGGGTGAACCTTTCAGCCTGTCTGCAAACCGCTTCAACTACTTTCGGATGGCTGTGCCCTATGTTGACAACGCCTATGCCTCCGGCAAAATCTAAAAGTTCTCTGCCTTCCACATCAATGACCACCCCTCCTCTGGCCGACTG
>SKKD01000065.1 GCA_007121655.1 Desulfonatronovibrio sp.
AAATCAAAATTGCCATAGCGGGAATTGGAAATTGCGCCAGCGCCCTTATACAGGGAATCGAGTTTTACAAAAAGAACGGTCCTGTAGATCCGTTTTTGCCGGGTCTTATGCATTACAATCTCAATGGTTACATTCCCGGAGATATACAGGTAGTGGCTGCCATTGACATAGACCGGAGAAAGGTCAGGCGGCCCCTGAAAGAGGCTGTGTTTGCCGAGCCCAACTGCGCCAAGGTCTTTCATCCGGATTTGCCTGACTTTCCTGTCAATGTTTCCCTGGGGCCGGTTCTGGACGGGGTGGCCCGGCATATGAATGACTATCCTGAAGAGAGGCGTTTCATCCCGGATGAATCCGAACCGGATGACGTGATCAGGATATTAAAGGATTCCGGAGCTGAGATTCTGGTAAATTTTCTTCCTGTAGGGTCGGAAAAAGCTTCCTGTTTTTATGCTGAAGCCGCCCTTGCCGCAGGAACGGCTTTCGTAAACTGCATCCCTGTTTTTATCGCCTCCACTGATGAATGGATAGAGAAGTTCACCCGGAAAGGACTGCCAATCATAGGAGATGACGTTAAGAGCCAGGTAGGAGCAACTATTGTGCACAGATATCTGGCCAACCTCTTCATGGAAAGGGGTGTACGGCTTAAAAGCACTTACCAGTTGAACGTTGGCGGAAATACTGATTTTATGAACATGCTTAACCGGGACCGGCTCAAGTCCAAAAAAATATCCAAGACCGAGGCGGTCCATTCTCAGATATCCCACAAAATCCATGCAGATAATATCCATATAGGTCCTTCTGACTATATTCCCTGGCTTAACGATAATAAAATCTGTTTTTTAAGGATGGAAGGTGAGGGTTTCGGAGGAGTTTCCATGAATCTGGAACTCAGACTCAGCGTTGAGGATTCTCCCAACAGCGCCGGAGTGGTCATAGATGCCATAAGATGCTGCAAGCTGGCTCTCGACCGAGGTACAGCCGGGCTCCTTTCATCTCCTTCAGCATACTTCATGAAGCATCCCAGAATCCAGCATCCCGATGCAGAGGCCATGCTCATGGTTGAAGAATTCATAGGAGGAGACCGAGAAAGGTAAACATGCTCAGTGTAAAATTCAGCCGCATTCTGGATAAGCCTCTGGCTCCCGTTGCAAAAGCCCTGTCCCTGAGACCCAATACCATCACTGTTCTGGGGATGCTTATTACCTCGTCCTCCGCCATTGTAATACCGGTAAATCTTTTCCTGGGGGGATTGATCATCCTCATAGGCGGGGCTTTTGACCTTCTGGACGGAATTCTGGCCAGGGTCAACAGCACAAAAACAAAATTCGGGGCATTTCTGGACTCCAGCCTGGACAGGGTGGCAGACGGATTTATTTTTCTCGGCCTTTGCTTATACTTTCTCAGACAGGAAGATAATCTCGCAATCGGAGTGACCATCCTTGGTTTGATAGCGTCTCTTACAATCAGCTATGTTCGCGCCAGAGCCGAAGGCCTGGGAGCAACCTGTAATGTGGGGCTTATTGAAAGGCCTGAAAGACTCATTCTTTTATCCTTTGGTTGTCTTACTTCACTGATCTGGCCGGTGATAGTCATTGTGGCTGTCCTTAGCTGGATAACTGTACTGCAAAGAATTTTGCATGTCAGAAAAAAACTGACGGACTAGTTGATTTCCCAAAAATCTTAGCCTTTCTCAAATGAAAAAAAAAGAAAACAAATCATTAAGACCTTTTACCCTAACCGGCACCGAAGCCATCCTGGAAAGCATTTCCGACGGTGTGTTCACTGTGGATCAGGACTGGAATATCACCTCTTTCAACCGGGCTGCTGAATACATCACCGGCATCTCCAGGAACGAGGCTCTGGGCAAGCAATGCTGCGATGTGTTTCGCTCCAGCATGTGTGAGGCGGGATGCGCACTGCAAAAGACCATCAAAACCGGCAAGCCCATAATCGGCAGGTCCGGTTATATCATTGACACGAAAGGCAACCGGATTCCGATAAGCGTATCCACTGCTGTTCTGCGGGACAACCAGGGCAAGATCATCGGCGGGGCGGAAACATTCAGGGACTTAAGCGAAGTGGAAGGGCTGCGCAAAGAGCTTGAGGGCAGATTCAGCGTAGGCGACCTGGTAAGCCGCAGTCCCCTTATGGAAGGAATCTTCGAAATTATCCCGGCAGTGGCCGAAAGCCCGAGCACTGTGCTTGTCCTGGGCGAAACGGGAACAGGCAAGGAACTGGTGGCCAAGACTATCCATTCCTTAAGCCCCTGGTCGGAAGGACCCTTTATAGCGGTCAACTGCGGAGCTCTGCCGGACAGCCTGCTTGAATCCGAACTTTTCGGATACAAGGCCGGCGCTTTTACCGGAGCGGTAAAAGACAAGCCGGGCCGGTTTGCCATAGCCGGGAAAGGGACAATATTTCTTGATGAAATAGGCGAAGTAAGCCAGGCCATGCAGGTCCGGCTGTTACGGGTTATTCAGGAAAAAGTTTTTGAACCCCTGGGTTCGACCTCATCGGTAAGGCTCAAGGCAAGGATAATTACCGCCACCAACAAGAATCTGGAAAAACTTGTGCGGGATGGCATATTTCGCCAGGATCTCTATTACCGCATAAACGTGGTCAGGATTGAAATTCCCCCTCTGCGCAAACGCAAGGAGGACATCCCGCTCCTGGCGGATAATTTCATCAAACGCTTTAACAGGCTGCAGAACAGGGAAATATCAGGAATTGAATCCCAGGCACTTTCCCTTCTCATGGCTCACGACTGGCCCGGCAACATAAGGGAACTTGAGAATGTCATCGAACGGGCTTTCATTATGTGCCGCAGCGGTGAAATCGGGATTGAACACCTGCCTCCGGATTTTACACGCCATGAGGACAAAGTATCCGATGGACAGAACATGAAGAGTGCACGCCAACGCCTGGAAGCACGGGCAATTTCTGAGGCCGTCAGGCGAAATGATTACAATCGGCAGGCAGCTGCCAGAGAACTTGGAATTCACAAAAGCACCATGTTCCGTAAAATCAGGGAACTGGGGATACAGCTGCCTGAAAGAGACGGAAGATATAAGACGGAAAAGTAAGCGTTCAACATAATAGATAAATCACCAGCTTCTTCTCCGGATTCCTGTCGAGAACAACTTCATATAGGAGTCGGTGATCGAAACCACCTTTGTTCGTATCTGAAATCTAAAAAGTAAAAAGTGCGCAATGTTTTGACCAACGAGATTTCCGGCGCAGTCAGAAATTCCAAGCCATAAAGTATTCTAATAAAGACTGTCCTGCCCTTATAGAGTCTCAATTATCAGACTAAGACAAGCAAAATTCCGGATCACGTCAAACAACAACCTTACATTTCAGTATCTTAAGCTATCTAAAGAGCAGTGCTCAACAATGGCCCATTGATTGCAATCCAGAGTATTGTGATGAATTTGTGGGTACTCTATCCATCCAACCACCAGCATTTTCGGTGCATGTTATTATGAGAATCGCTTTTTCAACCTGGAAAAAAAGAATTTCCCCTGTCTTTGACGTATCCGGAGAGATTCGCCTGGTTGATATTGAGGTCGGGAAGAAAATCAGGGAAGCATGCAGTTCGCTGCCCAAGGGCCTTGACCGGTGCCTCTGGTTGACCAGGCATGGAGTTGACATTCTGGTTTGCGGAGCCATTTCAAATCATCTCCAGACCCGGCTGGAATATATGAAAATACATGTTTATCCCTTTGTTGCGGGAGATACTTCAAAGATTGTAAAGGCATGCATTGAAAACAGTTTCAATATTGAAAACTTTGCCATGCCGGGATGCTGCTGCCGCTTTGGCGGGCCATTAAAAGAAGTTAAGGAGGTTACAGATATGAAAGGAAGAAATCAGGGACAGGCATGTCCCAGAGGTAGAGGACAAGGACAGGGCATGAGCCAGGGAATGGGCCAGGGTGCCGGGTCAGGCAACCGTGGCGGGGGAGTTTCCGGATCCCCGGGTATTTGCAGGTGTCCCAAATGCGGTCATGAAGCTTCCCACAAAAGGGGTGTGCCCTGCGTGAATATGAAATGCCCCGGGTGCGGGGAGATAATGCGCGGCAGGGTATAATTCGGTCTGAAGGCAGGAGAAATAAAAATAAGACAGGAAAAACAAGGTGCAGAGAATGAAAAAGATAGCGGTCACCAGTGAAGGCCCGACCCTGACAGATATGGTTGATCCAAGGTTTGGCCGGGCAGGTGGATTTGTTGTGGTTGATCCGGATACCATGGAGCACGAATATGTAGACAATGGTTCTTCCCAGGCAATGGCCCATGGGGCCGGAATCCAGGCTGCCCAGGTAATTGCCGATTCCGGGGCAA
>SKKD01000151.1 GCA_007121655.1 Desulfonatronovibrio sp.
AGATTGCTTCGGTCGCTACGCTCCCTCGCAATGACAAGGTGAGGCGTAACCAGAACCGTGACTATCCAGTCATTGCGAACGAGTCTTCTTGCCCTGTTGAATACACGAAGTGCAGGCGCAGCCATTCAACCGGGGCGAGCGCGGCGATCTCTATAAGTTCAGTTCATTTCAAGTTACTTATCGGTTTGGTCCCGGGACGCCCGGGTGGAGCGCTTACAAAATCCTTTTCTTTGTACTTATAATAACCAGGAAAAAAATTGTTAGTATATATTAAGCTGATTCTGGCAACCATGTTCTGGGGAGGGACTTTCACGGCCGGAAGAATTGTTTCCCTGCATCTGCCCCCTTTTTCAGCTGCCTTTCTCAGATTTTTGATTGCCACGGTCTGCCTGGTTTACCTTGTTAGAAAACTTGAAGGCGGTCTGCCCAAAATCAACTCCGGACAGGTGGTTCAGGTTATCCTACTGGGCTTGACCGGCGTATTTGCCTATAATGTCTTTTTCTTTACCGGGCTGCAGACCGTGGAGGCCGGGCGGGCTGCGGTCATTGTCGCCACCAATCCCATCTTTATAGCACTGCTGGCGGCCTTGCTGTTTAAAGAGTCTCTGGGCGTATTCAAGGCCGTCGGGATTATTCTGTCCGTATCAGGTGCTGTCCTGGCCATTACCAGAGGACATCCCTTCCATCTTTTAAGCGAAGTGGTAACTCTTGGAGACCTGGCAATTGCAGGATGCGTGGCAAGCTGGGCCGCTTATTCCATTCTGGGAAAATATTCCATGGCCAGACTTTCTCCCCAGGCAGCGGTTACCTATTCCTGCATCGCCGGTACTTTGATGCTTTTTTTCCCGGCCATGGGCGAAGGGCTGTTCAGCTTTGCTTCGAGCATCCCCGTCATTGTCTGGGGATGCCTGCTTTATCTTGGTTATTTCGGGACTGTTCTGGGCTTTACCTGGTATTATCAGGCGGTAAAAAGCATAGGTCCTTCCAGGGCTTCGATTTTTATTAATTTTGTGCCCCTTTTTGCCATTGTAATCGGCTTTATATTTTTAAGGGAATCTGTTGATCCTTCGTTAATCGTCGGAGCCCTGATGGTCAGCAGCGGGGTTTACCTGGCCAACAGGGCCAGGCCGGCTAAGGCCTGAAAAGGAAGTCTTTGCGGACGGAATCAATACCTTCGTGTATTCAACAGGGCAAGAAGACTCCTCGCAATGATTGGATAGTTGCAGGTCAGGCTACGCTTCACCTGTCATTGCGAGGGAGCGTAGCGACCGAAGCAATCTGCATGGAAAAAATATCATATGCTGAATTTGTTGCTTAAATAATTCAAGTTACTTAGGAAGGTTGTTCAATCATTCAAAGGGTATACCATGAAGAACATGAAGGCCTTGAAGCATGAAGCCGGAATAAAGTCTTTTCCCGTCCATGACTTCATGAACTTCATGGTATCCATGGTTGATATCTTTTTTCCGGCAGAAATTTTTTTGGGGAAGTCGCGGGAACGCATTGGCAGGCTATTAAGGTTATTCTAAAATAGCTGATATATTTGAAATATTTCAACCGGAATCAGGGAATAACATGAAGAAAAATACCTCAAGTAAAGGTTTAATTAATTTCCTGGAAGAAGATATCCCCTTTAACAAACACCTGGGGATCAAGGTTGAAAAGGCGGAAAACGGCTTTGCCCGCCTTTTTTTACCGTATAAGCCGGAGTTTACCGGCGATGCCAGAAGACCCGCGCTGCATGGGGGCATCCTGTCAACCCTGATCGACACCTGCGGCGGGATTGCCGTCTGGTCCTGCTGTCAGCTTGAAGACAGGATCGCCACCATTGACATGCGGGTTGATTATCTTCGCCCCGCCCCTCAGGCTGATCTGCTGGCCGAGTCCAGGGTCAGACTCATGGGCAACAGGGTGGGAAACGTACAGACCGTAATTTTCGCCCGAGAATCACCTGATAAGATCATTGCTGAAGGAAGAGCGGTTTATAATATTCGAAGGCACAACGCTCAAAAAGATCAAGACAGGGTTTCTGCATCTGTCGAATAAAGACATGAACATATGAGTATTAATTCAATATCCTTTACCAGGCGTGGCATTTTAGATGGATTTATAAAATGCGTGCCACTGGGAATCGGGGTATTCGCCTACGGACTGGTATTCGGCATGCTGGCGGTGCAAGCGGGCATGAGTCCGGTCCAGGCTCAGCTCATGAGCCTTATGGTCTTTGCAGGAGCTTCCCAGCTGGTGGCCCTGGAGCTCTGGGGACCTCAACTTCCGGTCCTGACCATCATCCTGACGACTTTTGTGGTCAATCTCAGACATCTTTTAATGGGTGCCGCAATGAGAGACTGGCTGGTTCGGGTCAGTCCCGGTAAATCCTATTCCAGTCTTTTTTTCATGACGGATGAATCATGGGCCCTGTCGGTGAAGGAGATGGACTCGGGCAAAAAGGATGCTGCTTTTTTATTGGGGTCTGGTCTGTGCATATACTTTTTCTGGAATTTTTCCACTCTTGCCGGCACGACCATGTCCCTGTGGATAGACCGATATCTGGCTGATCCTTCAGTCATCGGGCTTGACTTTGCTTTTACAGCTGTATTTATCGCCCTGCTTACTTTTTTCTGGAAGGGTAAAAGCCAGATTCCGATTTGGCTGGTCGCTGCCCTGGTCGCCTGGATCACCTTTATTCTGTTGCCGGGCATGTGGTATATTATTTTTGGCGGACTGGCGGGCGGAATCACCGGAGCATACAGAAGTGAGCGATAATCAGGAGCTGATCGCCTTTGTCACCATCGCCTGTATGGCCGGGGTCACTTATTTAACCAGATCCGGAGGCCTTTTTATTGTAAGCAGAATCAATCCTTCGCCCAGATTCAGGGCCTTTCTTGCTCATATGCCCTCTTCCATTCTTGTGGCCATTATTGTCCCTACCCTGATCGGCAAAGGACCGTCCGAGCTGATTGCAGCCACCGTGGCCGCTCTGGCCGCCATAGTCACCCGCAATCTCATAATATCTCTTTTTTCCGGTCTTATAACGGTATCCCTGTTACGGCACTTTGTTTTTATCTAGCCGGGATAAGACTCCCCGAGTATTTATCCGGCGCAGGCAATAAACTTTTCGTACACTCGTGGATTCCGGATTTAGCATGAATGGGCTTTTCAAGCAGACGCGGGGGAATGACGAAACCGGGAAGCGTTACTTTGTTTTTAGAAATAAATCCAGGGTGGCGGAATTAAGCTTATACCTCTCCAGTTCGTCTTGGCGCGCCCAGACAGCTTCAAGAGCGTCGCCTCCGGGAGCAGGCTCTCCGGAAACATATTGGGCTCTGAGATTCACAATGACATAATGAAAACTGATGCTCCCATCATTGTTTCGCTCTATCAGATCAAATGTCATCAAAGGTTCCAATGCTCTGATTTTAATTTTTGTTTCTTCAAGTACTTCCCTCTGGGCGCCTTCCCGAAGGGTCTCGCCAAACTTTATCTTTCCTCCCGGGATAGCCCACATGCCCCTGGAAGGCGCATTTGCCCTCTTAACCAGAAGAAAGGAATCAAGGTGTCTGACCACGGCCCCCACAGCTACCCTGGGCAGACCGGAAATGTCGTGGACAGCGCGATGATCTTCTTGATTCATATAAATACTCTCCTCTTAAAAAAGATAAATTTAATTACTGTCATTGTCGAACGGTCTTTCAAGTTCGGAATGCAACTGTTTTGCATAAAACCGAAGCCGGGTTTTGTGAGACTCCCTAATCAGAATCCCGAATAAATAAATCACTGTCATTATGTTCGCGCAAGGGACAGAAAAGCAAGTCAGATTTATGACCTTGCAACGAAGTCCCGCGTAGAAGATTTGCCAAAATCATGACAACCATTGACATTAACCTTGAAAACTCATAGCTTGCATATGAAATTTCAAGGTTAATGTCCATTGATGTTGGTAAAATGACTAAAATGACAAGGCGGTCAGAAGAGATGATGATTGAAAGACATATGGATTTTCAAAGGATCAGCCTGCTGTCCGGAATTTTTCCGGTAACAGCCATGCTCGGGGCAAGGCAGTGCGGCAAGACAGCCATGTCCCGGCTTTTTAAGGCCCGGCATGTATTTGACCTGGAAAATCCCAGAGACGTGGCCAGAATGGAAAACCCTCAATTAACCCTTGAAGACCTCACCGGATTGATCGTGATTGATGAATTCCAGAGAATACCCGATATTTTTCCTCTACTCAGATATCTGGTTGATCTGAACCCGAACCAGAAATACCTGCTCCTGGGAAGCGCTTCCCGGCAGCTGACCAGAAAAAGC
>SKKD01000008.1 GCA_007121655.1 Desulfonatronovibrio sp.
CCACTTCAACGCTTTTGCCGCATTTCTTGCAGATAAGATGATCATGATGGCTCTGGCCAAAGTACGGCTCATACCTGGTCACGCCGTCTCCGAAATCCACTTCTCTGGCTATTTTGGAGTCCGACAGGAGTTTAAGGGTGCGATAAACTGTAGCCTGGCCTATGGAGGGGTCCTTTTCCTTGACTAGACGATAGAGTTCTTCAGGAGAGATGTGTTTTTCCACATTCCAGAAAACATCAAAAATCAGGGCCCTTTGGGAAGTAAACTTCAGCTTTTCCCTGGCCAGGTAATTAAAAAATTGTTCCCGTGCTGCTTGCATAATTTTTATTAATTAAGGTTGATTTTGATATTCCTTATCCGGATGCAAAGGGTTTGTCAACATGAATATTTATCCCTATTATAATTTACTGGTAAGCGCTCCACCCGGACAGTCCGGGACCAAACCTATAAGTAACTTGAAATGACCTGAACTTAAAGATTGCTTCGCTTTGCTCGCAACAGGGATTGCCGCGCTCGCCCCGGTTGAATGGCTGCGCCTACACTTCGTGTATTCAACAGGGAAGGAAGACTCGCTCGCAATGACTGGATAATCACGGTTCTGGTTACGCCTCACCTGTCATTGCGAGGGAGCGTAGCGACCGAAGCAATCTGTATGGCAAAAAATATATTACGCTGAATTAATTATCAATATGCTTTAATTTACTGGTAAGTTAAATCTTGAGATCCTGCAGATCCATACTTTAGAGGTAGCTGAATGATAAAGGTGTTGTTTTGTCCTCAGATGGCTGGTCTGGCCCGGCAATTGTGCGATTTAAACGATGTTTGTCAACCCGGGGAGATTTCCTGGCAAAACTTTATGGACGGGTTTCCTGATCTAAGGATAAAGAACGCGGCCGGGCTTAGAAAAAGTCATATTGTGTTTTTGGCATCCTTTGACAATCCTGTTGAGATATTCAGGCAGTTATCCGTTATTTATGAGCTTCCCAGACTGGCAATCAAGTCATTAAAAGTGCTTCTTCCTTATTTTTCAACCGGCACAATGGAAAGGGTGGATGAAGAAGGAGAGATCGCCACCGCAGCCACTCTGGCCCGGATGCTTTCCCAGATTCCCGGGACAATGTCCGGTCCGGTCCAGATATTTATTTATGATATTCATGCTCTGCAGGAAAGATTTTATTTTTCTGACAATGTCATCCCCAGACTGGAAACGGCCATACCTCTTTTGCTGGAACGAATAAAAGACATGGATGATATTGCCGTTGCCTTTCCGGATGAGGGCGCGTGGAAACGATTTGGCAGGATGTTTGAGGATTATCCTCTTATTACGGCTCATAAAGTCAGGGAAAAACATGAAAGAAGGGTAACCATAAAGGAGGGCAGCCCTGCCGGTAAGCATGTGGTTATAGTGGACGATCTGGTAATGACCGGAGGAACACTGATGCAGTGCCGCAACGCATTGATTGATGCCGGAGCTGGAAAAGTGAGCGCTTACGTCACCCATGGAGTGTTTCCGGGCGATTCCTGGAAAAAGTTTGCAGGGCGGGAGTTCGAAAACTTTTGGATGACTGATTCCTGTCCGGTTAAAGCTGATCAACTCAAGGGGGAAAAGCCTTTCGAAATCTTGTCCCTTGCCCGGGACCTTGGCAGAAAAATTGTTTCCGACATGTGATGCCGAGTTCAAGCTTCCAGTGAAAGTACAACAAGGTTAGCGCAAATCCCTTTGTTTTAAGGCTGTTCCAGCTTGCGATAAAGTGTGCGTCTGCCTATCCCGAGGATTGAAGCTGCCCTGCGCTTATTGCCGTTGACCTTTTTAAGCACATGGTCAATATACTTATGTTCAACCTGGGCCAGACTCATAAAGGACTCATTTCCAGGAATTGCTTCAGGCGTGAATTCATTTTTCAGTTCGGGACCAGGTCTGGCCTCTCTTATCCTGACAGGGAGGTGTTCAGGCAGGATAGTCTTTCCGTCGCAAAATGTTACTGCCCATTCAACCGCGTTTTTCAACTCCCTGACATTTCCCGGAAATGGATATCTTTCAAGCATCTTCATAGTACGGGCATCGAAACCCCTGATGTTTTTCCCGGTCTGAATCCGAAAAGTTTGTAAAAATTTTCCTGCAAGGATCTCGATATCTTCTCCTCGATCCCTTAAAGCCGGGACTCTCAGGGTGAAGGTTTCCAGCCTGAAAAAAAGATCTTCTCTAAAATGTGCCTGCTGAATTTCTTTTTCCAATTCCCGGTTGGTAGCCGCCAGGATTCTCACATTAGTGTCCTTCTCCTGGTTGGCGCCCACAGGACGGATTTTGCCGTCCTGCAGAGTCCGGAGCAATTTTGCCTGGAGAAAAAGAGGCATTTCAGATATTTCATCAAGGAGCAATGTCCCGTCACGGGCTTCGGAAAAAAGACCTTGTCTGGATTTGCCTGCTCCGGTGAAGGCTCCTGCCTGGTGTCCGAAAAATTCACTTTCCATGAGGTGCTCGGGCACTCCCGCGCAATTGACAGCCAGAAAAGATCCATTGCTGTGGTTGCTTTCCTCATGAATGGCCCTGGCCACAAGCTCTTTTCCAGTACCTGATTCTCCCACAATAAGTACGGGACCCTCAGCTTTGGCAACTCTTTTGATTTGGTCAAACAAAAGCCGCATGGACCTGCTTTTGCCGAACAGGCCGTGGAAACCGTCATCATCAAGCAGGCTTTTGATCATGCTTATTTCCATGCGCATTTTTCTATTACGAAGGATGCGGTTCACCGTCAGTATGAAATGATCAAGGTCAAGGGGCTTGGTCAGGAAATCCTCAGCCCCGGCCTTGAGTGATTCCACCGCCCTGGTTATAGTCCCAAAGGCGGTGATGACCAGAAAGTCCGGCAGGTTTTCTGCAAAATCCCGCTGTGCTTTACGCAAAAGATCGAGGCCGTCCATACCCGGGAGTCTAAGGTCGGTGACAACCATGTCCGGGCGCCATTCTCCCATCAGTTCCAGAGCCTCTTCCGCGCTTCCCGTCCATCTGGTTTCCAAACCCTGATCACGGACTTCTTCGCTAAGCAGTGTCCCAAGCTCCTGATCATCCTCCACAATGAGGACCCGGATCTGATCCGCTTGTTTACAATTATTATAATGCATTGATTTACCTGTTACGTCATTTATCATCTACCCTCGCAGTAAGTACTGTTCACGCTGCTTATTTCTGGCTAACCGTTCCTTTGTCCTGCCTGCTGTTCTTCCGGCCCCTGCTTTTTATGCTCAGGCTTGTGATTTTTATCTTCTGCAACAGGCAGAAAAATACGAAAACACGCTCCTCCGAGATTGCTTTCACTCATTTCAATCTTTCCATTGTGTTCTTCAATTATCCCATGGGCTACCGATAAACCCAGGCCGGTTCCGGCTCCGACATTTTTGGTGGTGAAAAATGGCTCGAAAATCCTGGGTTTTAAATCTTCAGGTATGCCAGGCCCATTGTCGTCTACCTGATACCAGGCCCATTGTTCATCCATTCCCCACGTCAGGACAACCTCTCCAGGCGCTGCGGAGTGAACTGCGTTTCGAAGCAAATTGACCAAGGCCTGTTCAATTCTCACGGGGTCAACAAAGATATTTTTTTCGTGTCTTATTCCCTTTGTTCTTAACCGGACCTGGAGTTTGTCAGCATCTTCCAGCACAGCGGCCAGGGATGACTGGGCAAGCATACTCATGGATACCGGTCTTCTCTGCACCCGGGAACTGCGGCTGAAATCGAGAAGCTGTCTGATGATATATTCCATGCGGTTGACTTCACTGCGTATGCCGTTGAAGGTTGAAATCAGTTCCGGGGATAAGCCTTCTTTTCTCAGAGCCCTCTGGGCTCTGGCTGTGACGATACTTAACGGAGTTCCCAATTCATGAGCAATGCCGGCGGAAAGCTGTCCAATGGCGGCCAGTTTTTCTGATCTTCTCAGTTTTTCCTGGAGAATCTCCTGTTTCCTGCGTCTTTTTTTGAGTTCCTCATTGGCCCCTTCAATGCTGTCCAGCATATGATTGAACTGACTTCCAATGGCCACGATTTCTTTGGGTCCTTTAAGTTCAAAGCGATGATTTCGATCTCCCCCGGCCACTCTGGACATGCTTTTGATAAGGTTCTGGAAATATCTGCCCAGAGCCCTGTGCTGCCCATACAATACCAGACAGGTCATCATCATCAGGCTCAAGCCAAGGACTAACTGGCCCTGGGTACGGATGGTCCGGATATAGTCTATAAAATCACTTTCCTTACGGGTCAGCTGGAGCATTCCGCTTACCTTTCCTCCTGAATCGGAAAGGGGGATGAAGTATGAATAGACGTTGCTGCCGGCAACATCACCATATCCACCGTGCTCTTCTCCCTCATCGATCAGTTCGATAAGTTTTTCGCTCTGGGGTTCGGAATCCAGGGTTCCGGCCAGGGCTATTTCATTGCCGTTCTGATCATATAGATAAGCACTGTAGATTTCACCAATGGAAAAGGCAGAATCAAGGGCGCTGTATATGGCTCTGGATTCCTCGCGTTCCAGGGCGTAGCTGAGAGGAAGCTGGATGGCCTTGGCAATCAGCTCCAAATCACGCTGCATACCCTTTTCGATGTTTTTTTCCAAAGCACTTAAAGCCAGATGACCTGTAAACCCCAGGGCCAGGGCCAGGGGAATAATTACGTAAACAACAAGAGTCACCCGCAGGCTTACCCGGGTAAGAAATGAATGTATCCGGCTGGGGATTTTTGGTCTTTTATTGCCCATGTGTCTTTTATATACACTTTCAGGCAACTGATCAAGGAAAGTGAAGCAAATACCTGACAGTCACAGCACAGGTGTCACGCTTCACCTGTCATTGCTAGAGAGGGAAACCTACAGAAGCAATCTGTATGGCACAAAGATATTATGCTGAATTAATAGTTAAAGCTTCAGGTTGTTTAGAAGATTCGGGGGTAAAGTATTCTCAGCCGATTGCCGGCTCCGAATATTCCAACGCCGATCAAACAACCCAGGCTGTTGATTCCCACGTCATCCCACGTGCCGTGCCGGTAAGGCAGGTAATGCTGAAATAGTTCCATGAGCGCACTGTAAGCAAGGACAAATAACACAGCACCAGCCCGGAATTTTATGGTTTCAAAGCTCATGCAGGCCAGCAAGGCCACCCAGGCCATGCCTGCCAGATGTAAAAAGGGAGCGGATCCGGAAGGAACTCCCGGATCCGGTGTCAGAGTGGCGTAAGGCATAAGCACAAGCATAAAGACCAGCAGTGCCCTGGATGCTTTCTTCACCCATAAATAAAAATTAATGTTGATCAATTTATCTTTCAGTCTGTACAACTCGGTCAACCTTGCGAAAGGGTACACAATTAAAGAGTCTTCTCAAAATATTCGATTGTTTTGACCAGACCTTTTTCCAGGTCAATTACCGGCTCCCAACAGAGCTTTTCCCGGGCAAGGGCAATGTCGGGACAGCGCTGGGTAGGGTCATCCTGAGGCAGTGGCTTATAAACAAGGCTGCTTTCAGATCCGGTCATGGTCAGGATTTTGCGGGCAAGTTCGGAAATGGTAAATTCACCAGGATTCCCCAGGTTCAACGGGCCGCAAAAGTTTTCAGTTTCCATCATGCGGATCATTCCCTCCACAAGGTCTTCCACATAGCAGAAGCTGCGGGTCTGGGAGCCGTCACCATATATGGTTATATCCTCACCGCGCAAAGCCTGCAGAATAAAATTGGAGACCACCCGCCCGTCGTTAGGCTGCATTCTGGGGCCATAGGTATTGAATATGCGCACCACTTTGATATCCAGGTTATGCTGGCGCCGGTAATCAAAAAACAGGGTCTCTGCGCAGCGCTTGCCTTCGTCATAGCATGCCCTGGGTCCGATGGGATTTACATTTCCCCAGTAGGATTCGGTCTGGGGGTGCACTGTGGGGTCACCGTACACCTCGCTGGTGGAGGCATGCAGGATGCGGATTTTCAGGCGTTTGGCCAGGCCCAGCATATTGATGGCTCCCATGACCGAGGTCTTGGTAGTCTGGACGGGATCAAACTGGTAGTGGATAGGAGAGGCGGGGCAGGCGAGGTTGAAAATCCGGTCCACCTCCACGTATAGGGGAAAAGTCACGTCGTGGCGGAGGATCTCGAAATAAGGGTTGCTCATGAGATGAACAATATTGTCCTTGGAGCCGGTAAAAAAATTGTCCACACAGACCACTTCATGGCCAATGCTCAGCAGCCGCTCGCACAAGTGCGAGCCCAAAAAACCTGATCCGCCTGTTACCAGTATGCGTTTTTTCAAGCGGTTTCTCCTTCAAGATTAGGTTCGGAAATGTTCTGGTGGAGGCGATGGGACTTGAACCCACTACCTCAGCCTTGCGAAGGCTGCGCTCTCCCAGATGAGCTACGCCCCCAGTCTGACACAATCGTGGATAACATGTGAATAAACCTGAAGATTGTCCCCTGTCAATCTTTAACTCAAGATTTATTCCCCTGATTTAAAAAGAAGTTTGTATTATATTACCTTGTCCAACCTGGATATCTCCCTGGCCGCAAAGAGTCCTGAACGTACATAAGGATCATTGGACATGATCTCCCGGACCAGTCCCATGTCTTCGGTATCAAAAATAATCAGGCTTCCGGACATTTTGCCTTGGTCACTTATAAAAGGCCCGGCAAAGTATATCAGGCCATTTTTCTTCAGTTCCTTCAACATGATCAGATGCTTGTCCCGGTTGCCGGTTCTGATTTTTTCTCCATCCGGCCTGTCCTTTCCAATAAATATTATCATTTTATTTTCCTCAGGGTCTGATCAGTGTCCAACCCGCGGTCTCTGCACTGTTTTAACTTTACACCAGGAAGGCGCTCATGCATAATGACAAATCTCCCAACTTCCAAGGTCGGCAACATTTGTCGCAGCTCAGGCGGTTCATTCTCCATGAAAAAATATCAGGATCAGTTTTTTAAAAAGGCCAAAAAGGAAAATTATCCTGCCAGATCCGTCTATAAACTTAAGGAAATGGACAAAAAGTTCAAGCTTCTTAATCCCGGCCAGAGCGTCCTTGACCTCGGAGCAGCACCCGGATCCTGGAGCCTCTATCTGGCCGGTAAAGTCGGCGAAAAAGGACAGGTGCTGGCTGTTGATCTTAATGTGCCTGACATCACTTTTCCAGAACAGGTCACTTTTGTCCAGGGTGATGTTTTTGACGGGGAGTCTGAAGCGGGCAGGAGAATCACGGAGAATGCCCCTTTTGACCTTGTATTAAGTGATATGGCCCCAAAGACAACCGGAGTCAGGTTTACCGACCAGGCCAGGTCCTTTAATCTGGCTATGGAAGCCTTGAGCCTGGCAAAGCGCTTTCTCAGGATTAACGGCGGCTTCGTGGTCAAGATCCTTGAAGGTCCCGATATTCAGGAATTAAAGAAAGAGATGAGAGTGCTGTTCAGGCAAGTTAAACATTTTAAACCCAAAAGTTCCAGGCCGGAGAGTAAGGAAATTTTTCTGGTGGGACAGCATTTTTTGGGGAGCGATCAGTAATGACATGTATAATGAGCAAGGAGTTCTGAGGGAAAGAGGAAAACGGATATGCTGAAGGCAGCAGGCTGAAAGCATTCTGCTGCATGATCAGTATTGACTTGCAGGAAATCTGGATCAGCCGGCCAGAATCCGCAGGCTCCCGGAATGAATAAAATTATGGAGGAATAAATGGCAGGGCATAGTAAATGGCATAATATTCAGCATAGAAAGGGCAGGCAGGACGCCAAAAGAGGAAAGATCTTCACCAAGGTGACCAAGGAGATTTTTCTTGCCTCCAGGACCGGTGGGGGTGACCCCAACATAAACAACCGCCTGAGATCAGCCATTGAATCGGCCAAGGCTGTCAATTTGCCCAAGGACAAGATTGAGACAGCCATAAAAAAGGGAACCGGCGAGTTGGCAGCTGAGAATCTGGATGAGGTGTTCTACGAGGGATATGGCCCGGGCGGAGCAGCAATGCTTGTTGAAGCAGTTACAGACAACAAGAACAGGACAGTTGCCGAGGTTAGACATATGCTCAGCAAGAGCGGAGGATCCATGGGCGAGTCCGGCTGCGTTGCCTGGATGTTTGACAATAAAGGAGTCCTCTCTTTTGAAAAAGAGAATTACAGTGAAGAAGACATCCTGGAGGCAGGACTGGACGCCGGGGTTGAAGATATCAAGGATGATGGAGAGGTATGGCAGGTGACCTGCGCGCCTGAGGATTTCATGTCTGTCAAGAATGCCTATGACGAGGCCGGGATGAAATACGTGGAAGCCCTGGTGACCATGATTCCCAAAAACACCGTGGACGTGGACGTGGACACCGGCCGAAGGTTGCTGAAACTTTATGAAGCCCTGGATGACCATGAGGACGTGCAAAACGTCTATTCCAACTTTGAGCTGCCCGACGAGCTGTTAAAAGAGCTAGAGGCATAGGTGCCGGGTGACGGAACCAGAGCCGGAGCAGGGGGCGATGGACCTGAAAAAGGATTACAAGCCGGTTCCAGCTTTTGCCTCACCCGTCTGCCTCACGTTATTACTATTTGGCTGTAAAAAAAGTTCGTGGAATCCAGGTGTTATATAGTCAAAGGCAGAGTAAGTTAAAACCCGGAGAGGGTAGAAATGGAAAAAATGTGAATTCATCTGGAAAAAGCATTGTCCTGGGAATTGATCCGGGATCACGGTGCACCGGATATGGAATTGTCAAAGAGGTCTCAGGTACGCTGTCCCTGATTAAGGCAGGTACCATCAGACTTGACTCAATTAGTGACATGAGCCGGCGGCTGGCAAAAATTTTTGCGGATATCTCCGCCCTGATCAGCGAACTCGGTCCTGATGAAGCGGCGGTTGAGGAAATATTTACAGCCAAAAATTCTTCTTCCGCCCTCAAGCTCGGCCAGGCCAGGGGAGCAGTGATTGTGGCCTGCGCGCATAATAATATTCCGGTTTATTCATACGAGCCGACCATGGTTAAAAAGTCCATAGTCGGGGTGGGCAGGGCGGCAAAGGAACAGGTGGCTTTTATGGTGGCCAGGCTTCTGAACAGCAGGGAGGTATGGTCAAAGGATGCGAGCGACGCCCTGGCAGTGGCTGTGACACATCTGAACCAGCGCCGGATAACCAGGCTCAGGGGTTGGAAATGATAGCCTATATCAGCGGAACCTTATTGAGCATCGGGGAAAAATCGTGCATTATCCTGACCTCTTCAGGGCTGGGTTATGAAGTTTATTTGTCCTCCAGGACGGTGCAGGCACTGCCCAGGTCAGGTGAAGAAGTCAAGCTTTACACCACTACTGTTGTTCGTGAAGATACACTCGATCTGTATGGATTTTTCAGCCTGGAAGAGAGGGAAACATTCAAGGTGCTACTAAGCACTCCCAAGCTGGGGCCAAAAACAGCCCTGGCTATTTTGAGCATCTTTACTCCGGAAAAGCTTAAGAATGTTGTTTCTGCTGAAGATGAAAGAATGCTCTCCCAGGTCCCGGGGATAGGAATAAAATCAGCCCGAAGGATACTTATCGACCTCAAGGACAGACTGAAATTTATAATTGCCGGCAAGGTGCAGCCCGGCCCCGGCTTTTCAAAGCCGCCGGTCAGGGAGGATGTCTTGATGGGACTTACCAGTCTTGGTTACACTCCACTGGAGATATCCCATATCCTGGATGAGGTGCTGGAAAAAGAGCCCGATCTGGATGTCAGCGCGGCAATAAGAGCCGTGTTGAAGGAAAAGGCCAGGGACAAATAGCAGGGTCTTTTAATCCTTGCGGGGTCAGTTTAGCAGTGAATTATGATTCGCGTGTTTCGAGTATCCAAGTGATTACAATACAGCTTAATTGCAGGCAAGCATGTCTATAATGGTTAACGAAGAAAAGATCAGACCTCAAAGTCTGGATCAGTTTATCGGACAGGATGATCTGCGCGACAATCTCAGGGTTTATCTTAATGCCGCCAAATCCAGGGGACAGCATCTGGATCACGCCCTTTTATACGGCAACCCCGGTCTTGGAAAAACTACTCTGGCTCAAATCATGGCTTCAGAACTTGGGGTTAATATTGTTTCCACTTCCGGGCCTGTCCTGGAGCGAAGCGCTGATCTGGCAGCGATTCTCACCAACCTGAACAAGAATGATCTTTTGTTTATCGATGAAATCCACAGGATGCCTGCCGCGGTGGAAGAAATTCTTTATCCGGCCATGGAGGATTTTTGCCTTGATCTGATTATCGGGCAGGGACCTGGAGCCAGAACCGTCAAGATTGAACTCGAGCCGTTTACACTGGTCGGGGCCAGTACCAGGATAGGTCTTTTGACTTCGCCCCTGCGTGACAGGTTCGGGGTGATCTGCCGCCTGGATTTCTACTCTCCGGAAGAGCTGGCAACCATTGTTCTGCGCTCGGCCAGGGTTTTCAATCTGGATATTTCAGAAGACGGAGCCCTGGAGGTCGGCAAAAGATCCAGAGGTACACCCCGGATTGCCAACAGACTTTTGCGCAGGGTGCGTGATTTTGCCCAGGTGGCAAAAAAGAAAAAAATTGACTCGGCCATAGCGTCCGCCGCCCTGGAACGCATGGATGTCGATTCCCTGGGGCTCGACCAAATGGACCGCAAAATACTGGGCTGCATTATCAACCAGTTTTCCGGGGGGCCGGTAGGGGTTAAGACCCTGGCTGTTGCCTGTTCTGAAGAGGTGCGGACCCTTGAGGACATTTATGAGCCCTACCTTATCCAATGCGGTTTTTTGAAAAGAACCTCCAGGGGAAGGGTAGTCACAGCCAGGGCGTATAAGCACCTGAAGATTCTCCGGCAGGGACTTTTGTCCGTAAATCAGGATGAGCCTGCACCTTAATATTAATGGCAACAGCTTCTTGTCGCCGGGCTGAAAAAAAGTTCCTATACTGTCGGACGGACCGGGCCTCAGGTCTTTTAATCTACCGGATACACCAGGCCGGGCTCTTCGCCCTAATAATTGAGGAAGCAGCTAAATCAACCTCCATTCTGTTGCCAATTTTAAAAAAATGACAGTTTCAAATAAATTAAGGAACCACCGCAAACCGAAGGACAGGAAATCCCATGCCTGAAACCAAACTGGAAGTGAAACTTCTTACCGGAACTCCCAACGCAATGTCTCTTATTTATGCCGCCTTCAGGCAGTGCTATAGTCCCGGGTTTGCAGGTGATTTGTGGTCCAGGATCATTCGCGGTGAAATCGATCCTGGAGACCAGGCCGAATTTATTGCCAAGGTGCTGGAGTCAGGGCACGACAGTCCTGTGGAGCACGTCAGCTACAGCTTTGCGGTGCAGGGAGTTTCCAGGGCATTAACCCATCAGCTGGTCAGGCACAGGATTGCCTCATATTCCCAGCAAAGCCAGAGATACGTGGATGAGAGCGATTTTGAATATGTGCTGCCCCCGGCCATTGCCCGGATTCCTGAAGCCAGGAAAAAGTTTGAGGAGATCATGTCTGCGGCAGGAAGAGCTTACCGGGATTTAAAAACCATCCTCCAGGAACAGGGCCGGGATAAAAAAGCCAATGAGGACGCTCGTTTTGTTTTGCCCCAGGCTTCGGAATCCAAGATTGTGGTGACCATGAACTGCCGCAGTCTGATTCACTTTTTTGAACTTCGCTGCTGTGAGCGTGCTCAATGGGAAATCAGGAAAATGGCCTGGAAGATGCTTAAAATTCTAAAGGCGGAGTTGCCGGTAATATTTAAAACAGCCGGGCCCAGGTGTGAACGACTTGGATACTGCCCTGAGGGAGAGAAATTCACCTGCGGCAAAAAACCTCTTAAAACAGTACCGGCCAGTCCCTGACAAAGGTATGCATGACAGGCTCTTCTGAGATCATATTAGCGAATTCAAGATAGGAAACAAGCCTGAAAATAAAAACAATCCAGATCAGGACGGGACAAAGAGTAATGGCGACCTTGTTTCTAAGAGGTTGATCGCTTTTGATTATTCTCCACAACACCAGGGCCGTCAGGATCACGGCAAAAGCGTAAATTGCACCGGGAACAGCGGTGTAGGTAAAGTCAAACCCGTTGTCCATCACCAGATACAGCCAGACGCAGGTTAAAGGAGAGGCCAGGGTGAAAAAAAGAGCCCATTTCGCCCCAAATCCCAGGGCAAAACGATAATAGTCCCTGCCAAAGTCATCCCTGTTTCGTCTCGCAAGAAGGTAGACAAGGGTAAGGGCAGCGCCTCCAGAAAGGGAAATGATAAATATCTGAGTCAGAATGGGCAGGAAAATGGAATCCAGTCCCGGAATAACCTCCGGAATAACCATCAGTTCCCTGTAAAAAGCCCAGAACAGCAGGATCAGAAATATTTTTACCGACAAAACAGCCAGGGCGCCCAGAAAAAGATGAAAAGATTTAATTTTCTTCAGCTTGTCCCACAAAAAAAAGTACAGGCTGAACAATCCCGCAGCCAGGAGACACAGGTAGAGATTGAAGTTCCAGAAAGTATCATATTTTATCCAGGGACCGGGATTGTCAAAGTAATATATGGATATTGTCCAGGCTCCCGCCACGCCGAGCAGTATAGAATAGATGAACAAAAGACCCAGCCTGGCAGCTTGTTTGGCGAACTTGTCCATGAATACCTTTTGCCGGATAATTCCGGTCAGTTCGCTTAAAAAAGCCACGGCCGGAATTCCAAAAGAACAGCCAAGAAGCATTACTGCAATGGCTGTTACCAGAGCATCGTATATAGAAAATTCCAAAGCCATTACTCCTCCGAATATATTTTTGTTCAGTGCAGCCCTGCTGGCCCGCAGCAATGAATCTTGCCTCAAAATCCAATGTCAGGCAAGAATATATTGGTCTGATCAAAGTAAATTTCTTGAAAATTATCAAGTGATAACATAAAGTTTTTAGTTTGAGCCGGAGGGAAGGTCAAAATCAGCCAGGAAATGAATACCCATGCAGTTTAACAGGCTGTTGAAAATCTCCCAATTGCTGCGTCGCTGCAAAAACTTCAAACTCTTACGTATCATAAATACGCCGCGACCTTGAACTTTTTTTGCTCCTTGCACTTGGAATTTTTGAACAGCCTGTCTAATAAGGACTTTTTCAACACGCTGTTAAAGCTCGGCACAGGAAATTTTTAAAATAACACAGTATTATTCTAAAGTATCACAGGTTATCCATGCCCGGAATGTCAAGAGAAGAGGAGTTGTTTGCCTGCATGGCGTTTGTCAAGGCCAAAGGCTTTGGACCAAGGACCTGGCAGAAGATTTTCAACAAGTATGGTTCACCTGCCCGGGCCCTTGAAAACTGCCGGCACTGGCAAGAAGAGGGACTGGTCAGGAAAGATCAGTTAAAGAATTTCATTTCCAAATCATGGGCAAGGGAGACCGAGAGGGAACTTGAACTAATTGTCAGGAAAGGTCTGAGTGTGATATTGTGGAATGATCCAGAATACCCGGAAGGCCTCAGGCAGACCAGCGACGCGCCGGCAATGATGTATTACAGAGGGGACACTTCCCTTTTGAAAAATTACAGCCTTGCTGTTGTGGGTTCCAGACAGAGCTCGGGTTATGGCCAGGAAATGGCTATGAATATCTGCCGGGATATTTCATCTGCCGGGATGACGATAGTATCGGGTTTTGCCTATGGCATAGACAGGCAGGCCCATCTCGCCTCGGTGGATAATCCCGGCGGGACTATTGCAGTGCTGGGCACCGGAATTGATCTGATCTACCCGGCAATGAACAGGGATTTGTGGATCAGGATTGCTGAAAAGGGACTCATTCTGACGGAATTCTGTCCGGGAACAAAGCCTGATCCGGGTAATTTTCCTTATCGCAACCGGATAATCAGCGGTCTTTCCCTTGGAGTTCTCGTGGTCCAGTCAGCCATCAAAAGCGGAAGCATGATCACCGCCCGGTTGGCTCTGGATCAGAACAAGGAAGTTTTTGCGGTACCGGGCGCTGTTAATATGGACAATTATGAAGGGTGCAACCACCTGATAAAACAGGGAGCTTACCTAGTTCAGTGCGCGGATGATATCCTGGAAGTCCTGGCGCCCATGGTTAAAGCAACTGCTTCCAGTGAGCATGTCCGCAGACAAAAGCTTAAAAACACTTCAAAGCCTGTACTGCCGGAAGATCTGAGTCACGATGAAAAGGAACTGGCAGGCCTTCTGACCTGTCAGAAACTGCTTCATATTGACGAGTTGACCAAAAAGACCGGCTGGTCCAGCCAGGTTATAAGCCAGGTGCTGGTAATGCTCGAAATTAAGGGTTTGATCAGGAGGTCTCCGGGAATGTATTATTCTTTGAGGAATTGATCGGGACAAAGGTTCAAGGCACTTAGTTCAAGGTCCAAGGTTCAAAGTTCAAGGTTCTAAGTTCAAAGTCAAAGTTCAAGGTTCAAAGTTCAAGGTTCAAGGTTCTAAGTTCAAAGTCAAAGTTCAAGGTTCTAAGTTCAAAGTCAAAGTTCAAGGTTCTAAGTTCAAAGTCAAAGTTCAAGGTTCAAGGTTCAGGGACCAGGGTTCAGGGTTCAGGGATCAGGGACCAGGGTTCAAGGTTCAGGACAGGAGCAGAGATGAAAA
>SKKD01000015.1 GCA_007121655.1 Desulfonatronovibrio sp.
AAAGGTCCTGGAAGCAGGAGCGGACAAAGTACTTATGAACAGCGCCACTGTTAAGAACCCCGACCTCATCAGGCAGGCGGCGGATTCCTATGGTTCTCAAACAGTAACCGTGGCCCTGGACGGTAAAAGAAATCCCGCGATGCCTTCAGGATTTGAGCTGGTTGTCTCTGGCGGAACAAAACCTACAGGCAAGGACGCCATCGACTGGGCCGGGGAATGCCGGAACCTGGGTGCGGGAGTACTTTTGCCCACCAGCATGGACGGAGACGGGACCAGAAATGGATATGACAATACGTTCATCAGGGCTATCTCCGAAAAGGTGGACATACCTGTGGTTGCCTCGGGCGGGGCAGGAGAGCTTGAGCATTTTTACCAGGGGGTAATCAGGGGTGGAGCCCGGATTCTGCTGGCGGCCTCGGTTTTTCATTACCGGACGTTCAGCATAAAACAGGTTAAGGAGTACCTACGGGATAAGGGAGTCCAGGTAAAGCTGTGAAGCATATACTGTATACAATATGAAAAAATATTTAATAATAACGATTGCTTGCGTTGCCTTGTTTATGTGGGCCGCTGAACCCGGAGCAGAAGGATGGATTAAGCGGGGAATGGAAATTTTTCAGGAGCAGCCGCAGACAACGGACAAGTTTCATCTGACTGAATCAGACATTGACCGGGGCCTCAGGGAAGCCCTCAATGTGGGCAGTGAAAATGTTGTCAGCCTGCTTGGACAGGAAAACGGTTTTTACCTTGACTCAAGGGCCCATATTTATCTGCCTGAGAGTCTTCAGAAAGTGCAGCATATAATGAACAGGGCCGGCATGGGCCGGATGCTTGATGATCTGGAGCTGCGCATGAACCGGGCTGCTGAACAGGCAACGCCCAAAGCCAGGGAGATATTTGTGGAGGCCATTTCAGACATGACTCTGGAGGATGTTATGGGCATATATAACGGGCCTAATGACGCAGCCACAAGATACTTCCAGGGGCGCATGACCCCTCAGCTGTTAGATGAGTTTGCTCCCATAGTCGAGCAAAGTCTGGCGGAAGCCGGGGCATTGCGGGTTTATGACGATATTATGGGTGAATACAGGCAGATGCCTTTTGTTCCGGATGTAAAGGCTGATCTCTCCGATCATGTTGTCGAACGTTCCATTAAGGCCATATTTGATTACCTTGCCCTGGAAGAGAAGGCCATCAGAACCAATCCTGTCAAGCAAACCACCGGCATCCTGCGCAAGGTATTTGGAAGGGATTTTTAGCAGTACGGGTTTCAAATACGAATTTTCAAAAGGAGTCTGAGAAAACCGTTTTGAGATCTCCTTGCCGCGTTAATCTTTTCTTTTTCGAAGCTCTGTGACAGTTTCTCCTCCTATTCCCCAGTTGTCGGTGTCAAGTTCGTCGATTATCACAAAGGTTGTGGCGGGATTTTTCCCCAGAATATCCCGCAGAAGCATGGTCACCCCGGAGATGAGTTCTTGTTTCTGCTCTTTGGTGGCCCCTTCTCTGGTAATCCTGATATTCACGTAAGGCATGTTTTTCTCCTTGTCGGCTTCCGGAAGTCCGAAGACAGATTTTCCTTCATTGCTCCAAAATCCCTCAATCACAGTATTATCTTTTATAATTAAAAAGTTCTTTGCCTTCTCGCTCCCTCGCCAAGTCGCCAAGTCTCCCACTCGTTCTCTTTCCCTGGCGATAAGCCGGGGAATATCTCCCTTCTCTTATTCGCGTAGATTCGTGAACTAACCTCTTCTTCTTCCTTCTTCATTCCGAATCCCCCAATTCTCCAATCACAGTTCCAGTATCTCTTATAATTACAAAGTCCTTTGCCTTCTCGCTCCCTCGCCAAGTCGCCAAGTCGCCAAGTCTCCCACTCGTTCTCTGACCCTGGTCATCTGCCCTTATTCCTCTGTCATTGCGAGCGAGTCTTCGAGCGCGGCAATCTTTACGCGCAATAGGGGACCATTTCAAATATCTCCTTGTCTTATTCGCGTAGATTCGTGGACAAACCTCTTCTTCTTTCTTCTTTATTCCTCAATTCCTCAATCCCTCAATCCCCCAATCCCCCAATCCCTCAATCCCTCAATTCCCTAAATCCCCCAATCATCTATTTTAACCAACCTTCAGCGCCGTATTTTTCCAGGTACCAATCCACTGTCTTTTCCATTCCGCTTTCAAAATTTTCATCGGCTTTCCAGCCCAGTTCCGTCTCGATCTTTGTGGCGTCTATGGCGTAGCGCAGGTCGTGTCCGAACCTGTCCTGAACATAAGCAATCAATTCCGCATAGCCGGATCCGTCGGACCGTGGAGCTTTTCTTTCTAATATTTCGCAGATAAGTCGTGCGATTTCAATGTTTGGATATTCGTTCCTGCCGCCAATATTGTAGGTTTGCCCGCTGCGGCCTTTGTGAAACACCAGGTCGATCCCCTTGCAATGATCCAGAACATACAGCCAGTCCCGGATATTCTTCCCGTCGCCGTATATGGGAATGGGTTGGCCTTTGAGCGCGTTTCTGATTATGGTGGGAATAAGTTTTTCATCATGCTGCCGCGGACCGTAGTTGTTGGAGCAATTGGTGATAACCGCGTTTAACCCGTAAGTATGGTGATAACTGCGCACCAGCATATCAGAAGCTGCCTTGCTGGCGCTGTAGGGACTGTTGGGAGCGTAGGGCGTGGTCTCGGAAAACAGGCCCGTGTCGCCAAGACTTCCGTAGACCTCATCAGTGCTTACATGCAGAAAACGGCATGACTCAAATCCATTTCTGATTTCGCAGGGCTTTTTCATCCAGTATCTGAAGGCCGCATCCACCAGGGTGAAAGTGCCGTGCACGTTGGTTTGCACGAAGATTTCCGGCCCGGTAATGGAGTTGTCCACATGACTCTCGGCAGCCAGATGAATTACCCCTCTGACATCAAAGGTCTTAAACAGGTAGTTCACCAGTTCCCTGTTGCAGATATCCCCCTGGACAAAACTATAAACGGAGCGCGTGGACACCTCGTTCAGATTTTCCGGGTTGCCGGCATAAGTCAGCTTGTCCAGGTTGATCACCTGGTATTCCGGGTAGTTGTCAAGCAGATACAGGATCAGATTGGAGCCGATAAAGCCGGCGCCTCCTGTAACCAGAATGGATTCCATTAATTATCTCCTCTTCCAGTTTGGGTATTCAAGTATTCGAAAATATATTTATCCAACTTCACGAAAGATTACTACCACAGAGGACACTGAGAAACACAGAGAGCAAACATAAGATTTCTACCACAGAGAACACAGAGAGCACTGAGGTTACATGGCAACATGAAGTTAATCAAAATGTTTCAACGGAAAACTTCAGCGTCCTTAAGACAGGGATTGGTCATGTCCTTTTCAGATAAAATCAGCTGGTCCCAAGGCAGCTTCCAGTCAATGCCGATTTGTGGGTCATTGTAGGCGATGCCCCGTTCATGGTCCCTGGAGTATAAATTATCCACCTTGTACTGAAAGACCGCTTTATCGCTCAAGACAACAAACCCGTGGGCAAAGCCCGCGGGAATATACAGCTGACGCTTGTTTTCAGCCGAGAGTTCCACGGATACATATTTGCCGAAGAAGGGGCTGCGTGTTCGGATATCCACGGAAACATCCAGCACCCTGCCGGTTGATACCCGAACCAGCTTGCTTTGGGCGTGTGGAGGCAATTGATAGTGAAGCCCTCGGAGGACTCCGTAATTGGACATGGATTCGTTGTCCTGAACAAAACTGATGTCCGGAATTTCCCTGTTGAATATATCACGGCGAAAGCTTTCCATGAAATAGCCCCGGTCATCGCCGAAAACCCTGGGCTGGATGATGATTACTTCCGGTATTTCAGTTGGTATGAATTGCATTTGAAGATAAGGTTTTTTAAGTTTTAAGTTTTAAGTTTTTAAGTTTAAATTATAGGCAGTTTCTATGTTCAACGTTCAATGCAAGGTTTAAAATTTCAGCCTTGAATTTTTCTCTCCGGGCTCTGCCCTTTTTCTTTCCTTCATGTCCCTCATGGTGGAAAATTTTTACTCTTTTCTTAAAGCAACAAGAACTTTAACCATGAAGTACATGAAGTTTAAGATATAAGAATTTGTCTTCCTCTTCCCTTCATGCCCCTTCATGCCCTTCATGGTGGATATTCTTAATTCTTGAAGAAAAACAACAATTATCCATCTCTTCACTTCATGCTCTT
>SKKD01000207.1 GCA_007121655.1 Desulfonatronovibrio sp.
CAGGATAAATTATGTGCCAGGGAAAATGTACCCGATTCAAAATATATTTTTTTAAATCCGGGGAGGACATCTTATATTACAGCCCATAGGATAAAAAAAGTGACAACAAACATTTCTAAGAGAAAATTGATGAAATTTGAAGAAAATCAATCCTTACCCTGTTGATAAAATAATCCTGGGTGTTAAGAAATTATTCATTCCCCTTATTAACACTGGTCTTTCAGCTTAAAGCTTAAACAGTAGGCAGATCGCTGGAAAAAGCATGCTTTAAAAAAAAAAGGTTTGATAATAGTTATTTACGTTGTAAAGAAAAGAGCAGGGAGCCGAAGTTAAATAGCCCTTTTTCTCAGCTTGCCACATGATTGCTGTTTTGACTAAAGATGATCCCCATGATGCACGAATGGGAAAGAATCCAATTAATACTGGAAAAATCATTGAAACCCGGCCTTTTTAAGTTATGGATCAGGCCCCTTAAAGGTAGTTTTAATCCTGAGTCCGGACGCCTTAACCTGGAAGCTCCCAATGAATTTATCGCATCATGGGTCAAAGAGAAACTTGAGAGCAGCATTCTTGAATCCAGCCAGGACGTCCTTGGACTGACCCCGGAATTGGTGATCGTTTGTTCCGGTAATAACGGCATTTCAAGCCCCATCAAGGCAGGCCGGAATATCACCAGGCAGCAGCAACCGGCCTTGCCGGTCAATACTCAGTTAAAAGTCGTGTCCAGTTTTCAGTTTAATTTTGAAGATTTTGTAGTGGGCCCCTCCAATGAGTTAGCCTTTGTCGCATCCAAAAGCTTCTGCAGGGAAACTCCCACTTCGGATCAACTTTTCCTGTGTTCTTCCACGGGACTCGGCAAAACGCACCTTGCCCAGGCTATGGGAAATTTAATGTCCGGGCGGGCCAATAAAAAGAACCTTCGCATTGCTTACCTTACAGCGGAAGAATTTGCCAATCAACTGGTAATGGCATTAAAAGGGAAAAGGATGGAAGAATTTAAGTCCAGGTTCAGGGATCAGATTGATGTTCTTTTGCTTGAGGATATTCACTTCTTTCAGGGTAAGGAAAAAATTCAGAATGAGTTTCTTTCCACCTTCAATTCTTTGCAGTGTCAGGGTAAAAAAGTTGTGCTGACCAGTACTTTTCTGCCCAAGGAATTAAACGATATCGATTCCAATCTTGTATCCCGGATGTGCCGTGGATTTCTGGCAGTGATTGAGAGGCCCGATATGAAAACCAGGATGGAGATAGTCAAAAACAAGGCCTCTTCTCTACAGGTAAGTCTGTCTGATGATGTGACTGATTTTCTGGCTGGAAGAATCCAGAATGATATTCGTCAACTTGAGAGTTGTCTGCATAATCTTGTCTTCAAAGCCAGGATGCTGAAAGAGAGGATCACTCTTGAGCTTGCAATGCAGGTCATTCAAAACTTCGATGTTCAGGACCATAAACTGGATATGGAACAGATACTTGCCCATGTCTGTAAATTATTCGAAGTTTCCCCTGACTGCATCTGTTCCAAAAGCAGGAAGAAACAATATGTCATGGCCAGAAATGTAGCATTTTATATAGCAAGAAGATTTACTGATCATTCTTTGAAAGAAATAGGCTATCGGTTCAATCGCAGACATTCTACCGTTATAAAGGGGATCACCAGTGTTGAAAAGGAGATATCCCGCAAGTCACCGGCAGGCAGGCAGCTGAGCCAGACAATTAATCAGATTGTTATCTAGAGAATAGCTCATTAGCTTATCCGGTAAACCCTATAGAAGCTGATACTGGCAAGAACCGGAAATTTATATTTTCAGGAATGTGTCAGCAAAGCTCCTGATGACGACACTTTTTTACACGTTCACACCATCGTCAATTCCATATTCCCCCAAACAATCACTTCTTCACCCCACTGGGCCAAAACTCCGGTAATACCTTTTTTTTGCAGCTCCGGTCTCAACTCTTTGATTTTGCGCAGTGATTTTCTTGATTTCAGCATATTGCAAAGAGCCGTGGCAGCGGCGTCGGCAACTGCTCCTGAACCGGCCCTGACGGTTACGAGATCTCCCTGACCCAGACTCAGAGAATGACCAATGGTGGCAGACGAAGAGCAGACCGAGCCTGGTGTTTCCTCCTTATATATTTTTATCCCCAATGCCACGGGTTCCTCAGGGTGCGGAAGCAGACCAACAACCCTGTCAATACTCGAGTGAATAAAGATATCCCCCCCGTTTTCCACCAGAATGTCGGGAATAATCTTACTTGCATGATCGGCTATTTCCTGAGATATGGCCCCGGCCACCGCCGCCATGGGGCCTACGCCGAACAGTCGGGCTGCTCCGGCCATGGCCCTTACGATTTCAGGAGCGTCAACTCTAACTTCAACAGGAACCAATGAAGTTGCAAAATCCGGATGCAGCATAATATATCCCTTGATATCCCGTCGGACTATACTCAGTCTGTCCAGTATCAGAGACCTCAGGTCTTTGGAACAGACTATATAGAGATCGCTTTGCTCCAGTACTACCTGGTATGCTTTCTCACTAGGGGCCGAACCGCACAGGCTTCTGTACGATCTGAAATGACTCAGGTGTTTCAAGGTTTTCATATTGTTTTTTAATACACAAGTTTAGTTCTGGCCATTGCACGGGATTTTATCTATCCTGGTTTTGCTGATTAAATCGCCTGATGCAAAAAGAAATAAAATTACCACATGATATCCGTAATTATCCCTACATACAACAGGGCGTTTTTCCTGAAAAGAGCAATCACATCGGTGCTTGCCCAAAGCTTCAGGGAGGTAGAACTTATTGTTGTTGACGACGGCTCCGGCGATAACACCCTTGAGATTGTTCAGTCTTTCACTGACAAAAGACTAATCTATTATTATCAGGAAAACAAAGGTGTTTCAGCGGCAAGAAATTTCGGGATAACCATGGCTTCAGGACAATACATAGCGTTGCTGGATTCCGATGATTACTGGCTCCCTAAAAAACTGGAGTTTCAGATAAAGTTTATGCGCGAAGGAGGCTTCAGAATTTCCCAGACCAATGAATCCTGGATAAGAAACGGGAGAAGGGTGAATCCAAGGAATAAACATCAAAAGCCCTCCGGCTGGATCTTTGAAAAATCTCTGGAATTATGTCTGGTCAGTCCTTCCTGTGTTGTAATGGAGTCGGAGCTGGTTCATCAGGGATATATTTTTAATGAGAACCTCATTGCCTGTGAGGACTATGATCTATGGCTCAGAATCAGCCTTAAATATCCCATAGGCCTGCTCCCTCTGGAGCTTACTGTAAAGACTGGAGGGCACGCGGATCAGTTGTCGCGAAAAATAATCGGTCTTGATCTTTTCCGGATATATTCCCTCCTTGGTCTGGAGAAAAAAAATCACATGACTCCGGATAAAAGAAGTAAACTTCAAGAGGTCCTTTTGAGAAAAGCAGGGATATATTTCAGGGGATGCATAAAAAGAGGGAGGCTGGAGGAAGCTTCCAGAATTAGAGATCTCCTTGAAGGACGTTTAGCAGTTGAACCGGTGAATTAAGTAAGGTCGGTAAGCCGGTCAGCAAATCAGTAAATACGAAGTTACCACTAACCGATCTCCTTTTTAATGATGGCCTCACTTTTGAGTCTGTCCAGAATATCGGAAAGGACCGGCTTGACATTTTCACGAATATCTCCGGCAACAATTATAAAAAGCAGATCATCCCCGGGCTTGAGCAGCCCTTCATTGGCCTGGACAATAATCCTGAAAATACCCGGTCGCTTTTCAAAATTCAGTCTGATTTCTTCAATTTTAGGATAATCAGGAGTTACTTCTATCTGGGAAACCCTGGAATGGTCTTTTCTCGACCATGCCCGCACCACACCGTTATGGATGAGAAGCATGCCTACATTTTCATTAAATCCGGGTTCTTTTTTAAGTTTCTGAATGGTTTTGGAGATGTCCATTTAATTGCCTGTCTCTTTTAAGTAAGAATTGATCCGCATTTAACACATTTTCACGTTTTCTCTCTCAGATTCAAATAAAAAAAACGGGCCCTTTGGGCCCGCTTTTCAACTAAAATACTTTGGTTAAACACACCCGGTCGGCTTGGGGAGTCCGGCCATCTTACATGCTCCCTTACCCGGTCCGGAGGGAAACAG
>SKKD01000126.1 GCA_007121655.1 Desulfonatronovibrio sp.
TTCGGACTTCCGTTTTCATCTCCTGTCATTGCGAGCGAGTCTTCTTGCCCTGTTGAATACACGGAGTGTAGGCGCAGCCATTCAACCGGGGCGAGCGCGGCAATCTCTAAGCGCGTCCGGAGACTAAAGAGGGTACCTGAGACTGATTGCTGCCTTTGCCGTACAGATTGCTTCAGTCGCTGCGCTCCTTCGCAATGACAGGATAGGACAGACACGTTACTGACAGTATAAGACGGATACTTATAAATGACAGCCCCGCGGTACAGGTAGTCTTCTCGCTGCAAGGCGCTGACACTTTTTCTCCCGGCACCGTCGCCAGGAATAATAACAACCCGTCTGCCTTCATGTCTGACTTGACATCCAGCGCAACGGGTGCCTGGGGCTGATAAATTCTTTTCTGTGGCTATGCCGATAAAAAAACAAACAAGGGAGGGACACATTGTTCAGCACTGATGAACTGGAAAAATACGCCCGGGTAATGATCTGGGGGATGCAAAAGGCCAGGAAGGATCCCTTTGTCAAGAATGACATAGTCCTCGTAAGGACCGACAAATCCTGCGCGCCCCTGGCCAACCTGCTTTATGAAAATCTTATCCGGATGGGCATTAATCCGGTGGTCAGGATTAATCTTCCCGAGGAGATGGAGAAGACATTTTTTTCCAATGCCGCTGACCATCAGCTGGAGTTCAGGATTCCGGGCGACGAAGAGCTTTATTCAGCTCTGAACGGACTGATCTCCCTTCTGGGACCTGAATCCCTGACTCATCTGCGGGATATTGATCCTTCTAGAATTGGCAAATACGCTGTAACCAAAAAGTATTTGCGCGACATCCTCGAAAAAAGAGAAAGCAAGGGGCTTTTCGGCTGGAGTCTGTGCCTCTATCCGACACTAGAACTGGCTTCCAAGGCAGACCTGAGTGTTGAAGAGTACAGGGAACAGATAGTTAAGGCGGTCTATCTGGATAATGATGATCCCGTGGAGGTCTGGCAGGGAATATTTGAAAAATCAGGCAAGGCCAAGGACTGGCTGGACAGCCTGGATGTTGTGTATTTTCATATTTTGTCCGAGAATACGGACCTCAGGGTTTATCCTGGTATAAAGCGCCGGTGGCTTGGGGTGTCCGGTCATAACATTCCCAGCTTCGAGCTTTTTCTTTCCCCTGACTGCAGAATGACCAATGGAGTTTTTTACGCTGATCAGCCTTCGTATCGCAGCGGCAATTATGTCCGGGGCGTGCGTCTGGAGTTCAGGGACGGCCGGGTGGTTGCTTCAAGCGCCGAGGAAGGGGAGGATTTTTTGAGCAAACAGCTGGAACTGGATGCCGGCGCATCTTATCTGGGCGAGTTTTCTCTGACGGACAAACGTTTTTCACGCATTGACAAGTTTATGGCTCATACCCTTTATGATGAGAATTTCGGCGGACCAAACGGCAATTGCCATGTGGCCTTGGGCGCGTCCTACGCTGATACATACGCCTCCGACTCCGGGGAGGAGCTTTCTCCGGATCTTAAAAAAGAACTGGGATTTAATGATTCAGCCCTGCATTGGGACCTGGTCAGTACTGAAAAGAAAACTGTTTACGCTTATCTTAAAAACGGCGATAAGATCACCATCTATGATGATGGGATGTTTGCCATGGAGGATTTATAGGGCAGGCGGCCCGATTTTCAAACCGTTGCCCTTGCGGCTGCATGCATTGATGCTTCCCTGGCGTTTCAGGCCAGGCTCGCTTTAGTGACTTATTCTTGAAACCCTATCATAAAAAACAAGAAAATATTGAACCGCAAAGCCGCTAAGTACGCAAAGTTTAAGACACGAAGAAGATGTATTGTCCAAAACCGGGTCACGGTTTTGGACAAGGCTGCCTTTTCATTTGCCACTACCCGGCAAATGAAAAAATCCTTCCTACCTTCCTTGGCGACCTTTGCGTCTTGAGTGAGTCTTCGAACGGGCGGTTAATAGTTTTTCTTGGGTTGCGGGCCAGGCACGCTTTAGGATATATAAAATTATTGCTTATAACAACATGAAAAGATAAGATTTTTGTAAATCTTTAAAACGCCCAGAGGTGGTAATGCCAGGCATTCTGATTGTTGAAAACGACCCCGCCTTTCAAAAGCTTCTCCAGGATTACCTTGCCTCTTCATATAACATCAGTTTCTTTCATAGCGTAAAGGATCTGGGACGGGTTACCCTGCAAAATGAATTTGATCTGGGGATTATCGACCTGGACGCATGCGAATCCGGGGGAGTGGAGGTCTTTAAGATCCTTTCCGGCTATTTGAACGACACTCCCATCATTGTGACCAGCGATAAGGATGATCCTGACTGGATAGTCAGTCTCGTCAAAGCCGGGGCCTTTGATTTTATCGCCAAGCCGTATTCAGGAGAAAAAATCAGGCTTGCGATCAGAAGAGCCCTGGAAAAGAGCAGCCTGGAAGCAGAACTGGATTATCTTCGCCGGCAACAGGATGTCGTCTATGACCTGAGCAAGATCATTGCCTGTAGTCCATCCATGAAAAGCGTTATGAATTTGGTTGAAAAATTCAGCCGGACCGACTCAAATATATTGATCACCGGGGAGACAGGCACAGGCAAAAGCTACCTTGCTGGAGCCATGCACTTTAACAGCCCCAGAAAACAAAAACCTTTTGTGAAAATAAGCTGTGCCAATATTCCGGAAACGCTCCTGGAAAGCGAGCTTTTCGGTCATGAAAGGGGAGCGTTTACAGACGCGGTCAAAACCAGAAAGGGCAGGATCCAGCAGGCCAGGGGCGGTACGGTTTTCCTTGATGAAATAGGCGAGATGAGCCAGTCCCTGCAATCCAGATTTCTCCAGTTTGTCGAGGAAAAGACCTTTGAACGACTCGGTGGAAACAGGACCATTCACAGTGATGTGCGTATAATTGTCGCCACGAATCAGGATCTTTCCCGGATGGTTAAAAAAGGGGAGTTTCGTCAGGATTTATATTTCAGGCTCAATGTCCTGGCCATCCATCTCCCGGGACTCAGGCACAGGCAGGAGTGTATAGAACCCCTTGCCCGTTGTCTGCTGGAAAGGATATGCCGCACCAGCAGAAAGAATGTTAAGGATATCGCCAGGGATGCCATTGATCTGATGAAGAGGTATTCATGGCCCGGGAATATCAGGGAACTGGCTAATGTGATTGAAAGAGCGGTGATTCTGGAAAGCGGTTCGACAATTAAGGGGAACAGTGTTCATCTTGATCTGGAACTATCAGTCATCCCTGAACATGATGACAGCGGCGAGAATTCAAAAAACCTGTACCAATCGGAATACAACAATATAACACGAGCGCTGGAAAAGAATCTCTGGGTACAGAAGAAAGCCGCCCGGGATCTTGGGATTTCCCCCCGGGCTCTTAACTACAAGATAAAAAAATTCGGCATTACTCACTGGAGCTGGCGAAAACATAAAAATTAACATTGCTGTAAAAGCCCTTATCCGGCAGACTGTTCAAAAAACCCAGGTGCAGGAAGCAAAAAGTGGTTCATCCGGTTGAAGCGTACTTTTGAATACTGAACCGCCCGCTTCGCTCAAGGCGCAGGGGACACCAGGAAGAAGTTTTTTCCATTGCTGGGTGGACCCCTATAAAACAAAAGAGGTTTTATGGGCAGGCAGCAATGGAAAAGGTTGCCACGCTCGAGGCGTATTTTCATCCCGCCAGGGATTGGTTGGTTTCTGCTTTGTGGTGTGACCCGGTGAAACGCGAAGCAGTTTCAATGGGGCTACCCCACAAAGCAGTATTTTCTTAACTTGGCGGACTTGGCGTCTTGAGCGATTCCGCCTGCGGCGGGAGAGCGGGCGGTTCACAACCTTTAGCACTCTCTCCTGACCACGTACGGTTAGCCCGAAGAGCAAAAAAAGTTGGTCGCAGTATCAGCAAACATCAAAATTCCTTGTCGTAATTCCGATTACAAAATGGTTATTGATTAGCCATTTTATATTAATCTTCCTTATTCAGCACAGTAAATCATTCTTTTACCTTAAAATAGTTAAAGTAAACACATCAGCAGCTTACCTTCATGTTTATTTTAAATATCAATAAAATAAACCATCTGTGAGATTCAGGCATTTATCTTGCTGAGGTTTGGGATTGTGCGGTCGGGGCACTGAAA
>SKKD01000191.1 GCA_007121655.1 Desulfonatronovibrio sp.
TCAGGATATTTCCTGGATCAGGGTAAAAAGAACAGGAACAGTTGAAATGCATATAGGGTCTCGGAAAATTGATATCGCCCTGGATAGAGACGTACTTGACTCCGGACCGGGAAGATTAAGCAGGGTATGGTCGGACCTCGGAAACAGGGGAGAAGATGATGCCGTGGATAGAATAATAATTGCCGGACGCAACGCCTGGGTTGGTTACGGCTCGCAGGGACAACATTAAGTATTAGCGTACGTCATCCAGCGTTTATGGAAGCCGGCGTCAGCAAGGCAGAAAAATTAACCCCAACACCGGAAAACAAGGATACACTTATGGCCAAACCGGAACTAATTGTGGGTCTTGACCTGGGAACGACCAAAATATCAGCCGTTGTGGGGGAAATGACTCCCGACGGAGTGGATATTGTGGGTATTGGGACAAGCCCGTCAACAGGCCTTCGTAAAGGAGTGGTGGTAAATATTGAACAAACCGTTCAATCCATTAAAAAGGCCCTGGAAGAGGCCGAACTCATGGCCGGATGTGAAATCCGTTCGGTTTACGCCGGCATTGCGGGCAGCCATATCAAAGGCTTCAACAGTCATGGGGTTATCGCGGTCAAGGGCGGAGAAGTTGGAAGCAGGGATGTTGAAAGGGTCCTTGACGCGGCCAAGGCCGTAGCCATTCCTCTTGACCGGGAGGTCATCCATATTCTCCCTCAGGAGTATATTGTGGACGACCAGAGCGGAATTGCCGACCCGTTGGGCATGGCCGGGGTCAGGCTGGAGGTGAAGGTGCACATTGTTACCGGAGCGGTAAGCAGCGCCCAGAACATTGTCCGGTCCTGTCATCGTTCCGGCCTGGATGTATCGGACATAGCTCTGGAATCCCTTGCTTCCTCCAAGGCTGTTCTCACCGAGGAGGAACGGGAAATCGGGGTGGCCCTGGTGGATATTGGCGGCGGAACCACGGATGTAGCCATCTTCAGCAACGATTCCATCAAGCATACCGGGGTCATAGCCATTGGAGGTGCCAATCTGACCAATGATATTGCCTTTGGGCTGCGCACGCCCATGGTGGCTGCTGAAAAAATCAAAATCAAATATGGATGCGCCCTTGCCGACATTATTCAGGATGACGAGGTCATCGAGGTCCCAAGCGTCGGAGGCCGGGCTCCGCGCAGGCTTTCCAGACACGTTCTGGCTGAAATCTGCGAACCTCGAATGGAAGAGTTGTTTGTACTGGTGGATCAGGAACTTATCCGTTCCGGATACAAAAACGCCGTTGGTGCTGGTATCGTGCTCACGGGAGGAGCTTCACTGATCGAGGGTGCCCAGGATCTGGCAGAACAGATTTTTAATTTGCCCACCAGAATAGGATATCCCAGAAAAGTGGGCGGACTTAAGGATGTGGTCAATAGTCCCATGTTTGCCACGGCAGTGGGAGTGCTGATCTATGGAGCGGAAAAGGAAAGCGCTGAAAACAGTTTTCGCATCAGGGATAAAAACATGTTTAACCGGATTCTGAATAAAATGCGTAAATGGTTTGTAGATATTAAGTAGTTTTGAAGCCATGTGGTTTGTGTGAAATTGTCGCGACATTATATAGAATATTCAAGATACAGGGGAAGGAGGAAGCCATGGAATTTCAGGAAATTGAAACGGAAGGCAACGCAAGGATCAAAGTTGTCGGAGTTGGCGGCGGAGGCGGAAATGCTGTAAACAACATGATCTGTTCAGCAATGAAAGGAGTTACGTTTATCGTAGCCAATACCGATGTGCAGGCATTAAAGCACTCAAAGGCCGAACATAAAATTCAGCTTGGTGAAAAGCTGACCAAGGGCCTTGGTGCAGGGGCCGATCCCGAGGTAGGCAGGGAGGCTGCCCAGGAAAGTATCGACCAGGTCAGGGAAATTCTGCAGGGATGCGACATGGTCTTTGTCACTGCGGGCATGGGCGGGGGCACAGGCACCGGAGCCGCTCCAGTCATAGCCAGGGTGGCCAAGGAAATGGACGCGCTGACCGTGGCCGTTGTGACCAAGCCCTTCTACTTTGAGGGAAAAAGAAGGCGCAGCCAGGGAGATAAGGGAATTGAAAATCTCAAAGAGGTAGTGGACAGCATAATCACCATTCCCAATGATCGTCTCTTATCTCTGGCCTCCAAAAAAGCAGGGTTTCTTGAAATGCTTAAAAAGGCGGATGAAGTGCTTTATTACGGCGTCAAAGGAATCTCAGACCTGATTATGGTTCCCGGACTCATCAACCTGGACTTTGCAGACGTCAAGGCGGTCATGTCTCAGATGGGCCTGGCCATGATGGGCACAGGTATAGCCAAAGGCGAGGGCCGGGCCAGGGAAGCGGCCATGAAAGCCATTACCAGTCCGCTTCTTGAGGATATCTCCATAGACGGAGCCAGGGGTGTGCTTATGAATGTTACCTGCGGCACTGACCTGGCAATTGATGAAGTCAGCGAGGCTGCGGAAATCATCCATGAGGCCGCTCATGAGGATGCCCAGATTTATTTTGGCACGGTCTTTGATCAGGAAATCGAGGACGAGATTAGAATAACCGTTATTGCCACAGGCATAGAGGACTCTTTCGGAAAGCTTGAGGAAAAAAACGCCAATGTGACCAGACTTGATTCTCAAAGATCCGGGTCTAGAATTGTTCAGCGGTCCAGGTCAGTACAGCTTGATCAGGAAGGAAGCGAAAACCTTAATATTCCCACCTACCTGAGAACGAAGAAAAACATTGATTCCCTTGAAGAAAACAGGAACAAGACCGGCATAAGACAAAAAAATGAAGAGTTTATTTTTGATGAAGATGAATTTGAAATTCCGTCTTTTATCAGGAGACAGGCAGACTAGGCAGGGCCCTGCTCAGGCAGCGCCCAGATGATCAGGCAAGACAATGTGCCTGCCAGAGAATGGGGAGGTCGTCTGCCCGTGGCTCTGGTGTTTCCCGAGCAGGAGGCTCAGGCGCTTTCAACCCTGGGCTGGCAGAGCGTCTACAAAGAGCTTGGTTATGATGATGGTTTTTACGTTGAGCGATTTTTCTGGGATAATGAGGGCAGAAAGGCTGTCTCTCCTGATTCGGACAAGAAACTCGCTCTTTTTCCCCTGATATGTTTCAGCCTGAATTTTGAGGGTGATTACCTGTGCCTCATAAATATTCTTCAGGCGGAGAACCTGCCTGTACGTGCTGACGAGAGAAGCGATTGGCCGCTGATCATGGCCGGCGGCCCCATCGCTTTCCTTAATCCCTTCCCCATAGCCCCAAGCCTTGACTTTTTGTATGTCGGCGAATCAGAGGGCAAGTTTAAACTCGTGGCAAAAAGGATCCGTGACCTGTGGCTTGCAGGAGAGACTTCCGGCAAAGTCCTGGGGGAAATTTCCAAATTTCCCGGGATACTTATCCCCGGGCAAAGAAAAAGGGTTCGCAAACAAATTTCCATGAGGGGAGATAACCGTCTTCCAACGCCGGTATATTCCTCGTTTATTTCATCTAAATCGGTGTTCAGGGACAGCTTTTTGGTGGAGATAAACAGGGGATGTTCTTATGGATGCAGATTCTGCGCTGCCGGGTTCATCTACCGTCCCCCCCGCGAGGCAGGCTTAAGTGACTTAAAAGAGATAATACTGACTACTAATCCCCGTAAAGTCGGGCTGGTGGGAACGGCCCTGACCGACTGGAAGCACTTGAGACCATTCCTGGACTGGCTGTACAATCAAAAAATCAAGTTTTCCCTTTCCTCAATGCGGGCGGACGGCCTCGACTTCGATTTTCTGAAATTCTTACGCAAAAGCGGAATCAGGACCATCACCCTTGCTGTAGAAGGTGTAAGCCGAAAACTGAGAACCGCTATGAACAAGCATTTTAACGAGGAAAAGTTTTTTGCCGCAGTTGAGCATATCAGTGAGCTACGGTTCAACACGCTGAAGCTGTATTTTATCCTGGGGCTTCCAGGCGAGAATCCGGATGATTTTGAAGAACTTGCCCTTTTCCTGGAAAGGGTGGAACAGGCAAGACAGGCCGGCAGAGACAGGAGAAGCAAGGGTGTTGAACTTGTCAGCATCAGCGCTTCCATGTTTGTCCCTAAACCCTGGACACCGCTGCAATGGTCGCCAATGGACAGCGAGAAAATTTTTCTGGAAAA
>SKKD01000061.1 GCA_007121655.1 Desulfonatronovibrio sp.
CCCGGTAGCTCAATTGGCAGAGCGGGTGGCTGTTAATCACGCCTTGGGCGTGATTGGCGGAATGTGCCAGGAAGGATCTTTTAATTTTGTTCCCCGGTAGCTCAATTGGCAGAGCGGGTGGCTGTTAACCACTAGGTTGGCGGTTCGAGTCCGTCCCGGGGAGCCAGCAAATAACAGCCCTCAGAGAGATCTGAGGGCTTTTTTATTATGTGTGGTTCATCCTGTTAAAGCGTACTTTTGCGTAAGAATAAGAATATCTTACGCCCGGCCTGAAGCAGGCCTTGAGCGCACAGAGCAAAAGTGGAGGAAGAAAATCTAATATTCATATCCACCGAGCCGGTGTATATAAATAACAAGCTCCCCACCTGGGGCGGAAGAACCCTTTTTCATTACTGCAACTCGCAGAAATGAAAAAATGACATCTCACTTCTCCCAACCTCTGCGCCTCAAGCGACTCTTGGAGCGGGCGAGAGCTAAAACATCTTATGCCTGAGCCGGAACTGACAAAATTCATGAGTTATAAGCCTTTTCCCGGCTGCGTACGCTTAAACGGGATTATTGGGAGGGAATTATTGGGAACAGGCACAGGGAATTATAATTGTCGTTGAACATTCCTCACTGCTCAATCAATTTAGCCTGCTCTATACATCTTCTTTTCTCCCCAATACTAAAAATCCATATGTTGAGTCGGATCATTAACCACAAGGAAGGACAATCTTTTGATAAGTCCATTAAATGAGGAAATTCTGATATTTCAGGAAGTCACGAACCCCGTTCACGAGCAGGGTGTTGATTGACTTAAAAATGTGTCCAGAAACAATCGACAGACAATGAAGTTTGTCCATAAAAAAAAGAAAAAGCGTTTAGAAAACAAAAGTCAGGCAGACAGGCAAGTGGCTGTATTAATGGTTAAATTTGCTGTGCTATAACGGTTAGAATGTAGCACATAAATTGCAAAAGGATTGGAGAAGTGGATTAAAAGGTGAAATCTGAAAGGAGGACATTTAATGAAAAGATATGCATTCATTTTTGCGTTAGTCCTGGCAATGGCCATAGCCAGTCCATATGCGTTCGCCCAAGGTACCCCGGGTGCTCATGGACTTTCGGGCGCAGAGTTTGGAGATGCAGTAAGCGGGAAAGCACAAACAGATCCAGGAGGTCTTGCGGGACATGTCTCGGGTGAGCGTGGAGGAAACAAAGGTGCCCCAGGTGCTCATGGACTTTCTGGCGCTGAGTTTGGAGGTGCAGCAAGCGAGGCAGCTACAAGCAGTCCAGGAGCTGTTGGGGGACATGCCTCAGGTGTACATGGAAATCGTTGAGAGCCAGATAACTCTCTGGAATTCTTAAATTGTAATGTTGTTAGATCCGAGGCCTATCTAGTACTATTGATCAAGGCTATTGTCGGATTTGTGATTTAAATCTGCGATTTTGTAAAGTTTCATAAATTCTTTTAACTTTATAAATCCACTTCAGGGCAGGGTTCATTCGGACCCTGCCCTTTTGCAGATCGCGATTTCCCTTTCTCATCGCGGTTCTTATCAGACCCGCATTCAGCAATAAAAGACTTATGTATCCTTATCATATTTCTGGATATTTTTCAGGGCATGCTGACGCAGCGCCATTTCCAGGCAAACTTTCAGTTCGCGCGCCGATACAGGCTTGGCCAGACAGCAGTAAGGCCTGGGCATTCCGGCCCGCTTCAGCAGGTCTTCATCAAGGTGTCCGGTCACATACAGGATGGGGATATCCGAGATGGATTGAATGTGTCTGGCCGCGGTGATTCCGTCCATCTTCCCTGCCAGCCCGATGTTCATGAGTACAAGATCGGGCTGTTCATTCCGTACTGCGGCGATGGCGTCCTCGCCCGTGGCCACAGGTTCCAGAACAACGTGTCCTGATTCGGTCAACATGCTCTCCAGGGCCAGGACATGAACACCTTCATCCTCAACAATCAGTATCCGCGCCTTGTGCATGGAACTCTCCTTTGTGATCTATTTGAAAACACTACCTGAATATTCTGGTGGGCAGGACCGGGGGCAAAGTTGCCTGCCGGCGGATTGTCTGCTGCATCCGCGCTGATGGTCGGTGCGAAGTGTATCGGCTCTATTGAAGCGTTACCAGAATTTCCCTTAAGGTCAACTTAAATTAGATATGTCAATAAATAAGTGTCTCAGCCCTCTTTGATTCAAGAATGAACAGCTGCAGGTTCCCGGCATAGCATGGTTAAGCTTTTTCTCTGATGTTGCGGACAGGGCAGTTAACAGAGGGTATATTGACGGATTAAGCGTTCATGTTATTTTATGAGTGACTGCTTTCATTGAAAAATGCCTGAATATCAGCAGGGAGGTGTCATGGTTGAAATCAAAAATATTTTGTGCGCGGTTGATTTTTCAGAAGCGAGCGCCAGGGTTGCCGCATATACCCGGCTTCTGGCCGGGTCTTTAAAGGCTTCGGTTACAGTGATCCATGTGTCGCCGGATGTTCATGAGTATGTCTTTTATGAATCTCCAACATCTCTGGAAGATTTAGTGGAAGAGGCCATGGCTGAGGCGAACAAAAGGATGGGTTTATTTATCCGGGAAAATTTCAGCGATCTGGATGCAAAGGGCAGAGTTTTAAGTGGTTATCCCGACGAAGAAATACTCGCCAGCATCAAAAGTGAAAATATTGACTTGGTTATAATGGGCACTCACGGACGCAGGGGGTTTGAAAAAATCTTATTCGGTTCTGTAGCTGAGAGAGTTGTAAAAAAATCATCTGTCCCGGTACTGACCATCAGACCCTAGCAGCGTGTTGAAAAAGTCCTTATTCAACAGCCAGCTAGAGTTTATGGCCGGCCGGGTCTGTGTTTCGGGCAGGTTTGATCAGAACATAAGGAGTGGCAATGCAACTGCAGGGTAAAACGGCTTTTATTACCGGTGCCGGACATGGACTTGGCAGGGCTGCGGCCCTGCATTTGTCCCGCCTGGGGATAAAAGTTGCCTTAAACGGGCGTGGACGACCGTCTCTGGAGAAAGTGGCCGGCGTCATTGAGGAAGAAGGAGGAAAATGTCAGCTCGCTGCAGGAGATGTCTCGGACATGCAACAAGTATCCGATGCAGTGAAGAAAACCCTGGAGACTTTCGGCTCGCTTGAGATTTTAGTGAACAACGCTGCAGTGATCGGACCGGCCAGAACCCTTGAGGATGCTGACCCTGCAAGCTGGAGTCAGACGATTGCAATAAACCTGAACGGTCCTTTTTTTTGCTGCCGTGAAGTGCTCCCGATCATGCTCCGGCAGGGGCGGGGCCGGATCATAAACCTGATTTCCGGGCTGGCTTCCATGGCTTTTCCCAGATTCTGCGCTTACTGCGCAAGCAAAGCCGCCCTGCTCCAAATGACCCGCTGCCTGGCGGAAGAGTTAAAAGGGGAACCGGTGCAGATAATGAACCTCGACCCAGGGGTGATGGATACCAGGATGCAGGCAGAAATTAGAAGTCTGGACCCCGAACAGCTGGGACCGTTGCAGAGAGAGTTTCTGGAAATGCGAGACGAAGGTCGTCTCCGCGATCCGTCTGAGGTTGCAAAGCTTGTGGCAGTCCTTGCCGGGCGCGACAATCCCCGGGACAGCGGCAAAAGTTTTTCCCTTAAGGATCTGGGTAAGTTGCTGGCGAAATAAATGAATGGGCAAAACCATCTTCCTGTTCAGTTTCCAAGATTATTTTTCATATCCTCAACCCTGGTCAAAAGACTTTCCTTTAATTTTGGGTTAGGTACAGCAGTTTATCAGGTTATTGAAGAAGATCCGGTTTTAATACTTTCGACAAGACAGGGTGTTCTTTTTATCTTCCTTACCAAGTAACTTGAACCATATAAACAACAAGTTCAACGTGTTATACCTTTTGCCATACAGATTGCTTCGGTCGCTACGCTCCCTCGCAATGACAGGTGAGGCTATGCTCCCTGGCCTCTTTTTCCTCTCTTCAATTCCTCAATTCCTCAATTCCTGAATTCCTGAATTCCTGAATTCCTGAATTCCTGAATTCTGGCTGTCATTGCTAGCGTGGTCTTCCTGCCCTGATAACCATTTAAAAGGCACCTCCCAAGTATAGCCTGGCAAACAAGAACCGGCTATACAAAGAGGCAA
>SKKD01000105.1 GCA_007121655.1 Desulfonatronovibrio sp.
CAAGGAGTCTGGTATAAGTTTCTGCAACATCCCGGCGGTTCTTTATCTCGTCAGGATAATGTCTCAGCTTGGCCAGGAGTACTGCCGCCTGAATGGTGTCCATGCGCGCGCCGATGCCCAGGTATTTGTGGCGGTAGTGCTTGTTCTGGCCATGAACGCGCAGATTCTTTATTTTCTCAGCCAGGTGGTCGTCACTGGTGAAGACAGCACCCCCGTCGCCGTAGCAGCCCAGGGGCTTGGCCGGGAAAAAGCTGGTGCAGCCGATTTCTGAAAGGTTGCAGCTCGACTTGCCTTTATAAGTGGCTCCGAAGCTCTGGGCCGCGTCTTCGATGACCGGGATGCCGCGGGCCGCGGCCAGGGCGTTTATTTCATCCATGTCAGCCGGCTGACCGTACAGGCTGACCGGCATGATTGCTTTGGTCTTTTCTGTAAATGCCTTTTCCATAAGCCCGGGATCAATATTGTATGTCTTTTCATCAATGTCCACGAATACTGGGTTTGCCCCCACGCGGGCGATCATCTCGGCCGTGGCTATGAAGGTAAAGGGCGTGGTTATGACCTCGTCGCCGGGGCCGATGTCCAGTGCCATCAGGGCCAGCTGCAGGGCGTCGGTGCCTGAAGAGCAGACAATGGTATGACTGGCTCCGGTGTAAGCGCTCAGTTGATTTTCCAGTTCCTGTATCTGCGGACCCATAATGTACCTGGAGCCGTCCAGGACCTCATGGATGGCAGCGTCTATTTCATCTTTGTATAAGTTATACTGCAGGTTGAGATTGGCAAAATCTATTTTCATATTAGCTCCCGGTATAGTTCAGTTAATGGTAAAAGTTATCCACGCAGAGGCACTCCCTCTATCCTTCTCATGCTTCGACCGCATGCACTGATCCCTCATCATCCAGGCGGTATTTGGCGGCGCAAGATCCGCACACGAAATCCTCGGCCAGTTTTTCACCGCAGGCGCAGACGTAACCGACCCGACGGGCCGGGTTACCAACCATCAGGGCGTGGTCGGGCACGTCCCTGGTGACTACCGCCCCGGCACCGATGAAAGCGTACCTGCCGATGGTCACACCGCAGACAATGGTGCAGTTGGCCCCCAGGGTGGAATGGCTCCGGACCAGAGTGGGCCGGATATGATCCATTTTGCGGATGGCCGCCCTGGGATTGAAAATATTTGTGAAGACGACGCTTGGAGCGCAAAAAACATAATCCTCAAGAGTAATTCCCTTAAACACGCTTACGTTGTTCTGAATCTTGCAGCCCTTGCCGATGACAACTTCAGGCCCGATCTCCACGTATTTGCCGATGGTGCAGTTTTCCCCGATTCGCGAATTCTTCAGAACATGGGAAAAATGCCAGATCCTTGTTCCCGCGCCCACCTGGACATTGTCATCAACCACGGCGGTGTCATGAATGAACGATCCGTTGTCCTTTCGCCCGGGTGTTTCATCACTTCCCCTGGACCTTATGCCCTGATCCCTGGATTTTGCACCTTCATCGAGAGATCCCTGCGCCCTGTTCAACACTTCAAGCACGGCCAACCCTTCCCGGCCGTCGGTTCTGGGAGTTTGTCCGGTTGAGATGCATTCAAGAAAATGAGCGCATTCCGCCTTAAGGGGTTCGGCCTGAGGGATGTTCACTCTTTCCGGCTCTGCCCTGGACGGAATGGGCATACCCTGTTCCCATCGGATTTCATGAGGATAGAGCAGAAGCTTGTCTTCCCAGGCCAGGGTGTCATCAAATACGGCCATTTTCTTGTCGCCCACGACCACCAGTTTTTGCTCCTTGAACGGGTGCAGCCAGGACACGAAGATATGGGCTTTCAGACCGGAAGGAAAATCAAGGTGGGTCGTGGTCACGTCGGCGATCTTCTTGTGCAGGTAGTTGCCTCCAGTGGCCGTGACCCGCTCGGGAATCTCTCCGGCCAGGGTAAGGATCATGGATATATCGTGGGGGGCGAAGGACCATAGAATGTTTTCCTCCCGACGGATCTTGCCCAGGTTGAGGCGATGGGAATAGATGTAATTGATCCGTCCAAGTTCGCCCGAAGCTGCCATATCCCTTAGCCGGACAAAAATAGGATGGTACTGCAGCAGGTGTCCCACCATCAAGGTCAGGCCATGCTCATCCGCCAATTTGATCAGTTCGCGGCCTTGTGATTCGTCCAGCACAAGCGGCTTTTCCACGTAAACGTGCTTCCCGGCCAGAAGAGCCTCCCTGGCCAGGTAGTAATGAGTCTCGGCAGGGGTGGCTATGACCACTCCCTCGATGGTTCCGCTGCCCAGTACATCGGAGATTGCCATGCAGGTTTCCACACCGGGATAGTTTTTCTTGAATTCTTTAAGAACTGTTTCGTTCTTGTCGCAAATAAGCTTAAGGGAGCCCAGGTTGTGGAAGTTTCGCACCAGATTCTTGCCCCAGTAGCCTGAGCCTATCACGGCCACCTGGGGAATGGGTTGGGAATTTTGATTGTTCATGATTGTCCGTATTTGTTGGTGATTGATAATCGGGGTTTTATACAGGGCAGTAATCTTTATTTCATCGATTTAATTTTTGCAAGTTTTTATAAGCCGGGTCGGAGATTGGATCAGGAAAATGCAAAGGTTTAATGACCGGGCATCAGCCGTCATGTAATATGTTCCTTTAAAAAGACGCTGATTCCACGCCTTTTACTTCAGCGCTTTCCACCTTTTACTTTCCAGTCCGGTTTGAGTAAAGTATAGGTAAAGGGTGTAAAGGCGCTTTTCGAAAGTGAAAGATATGCAGCAGAAACGTTTCCGGAAGACCTGCCGAGGGAAAAGGACTAAAATATCATCTCGTCAACCTTAAAATCCAGTCCAGAATTTTTTTTATGTTTTTCGATCTTCCCAGGCTCTTGTGACCTCAATGGTTAAACTGGGTGTCATAAAGACCTTATGGTTAAAGAGAATTGCCTTCATAATGAATAAAATAAAGACTAACGGCTTTTGCGGGCTGCAGACCAAAAAATTAAATGCAATCGCCCCTTCCGGGCCGGTCACATCGCTTTTCATCTCGGGATGGGCGGGATACGGATGTTTATTTCCATGTCTATCGAAAAAAACCAGGTTTGTTCTTCCCTTTGATTCCGGTGAGAACGCGGGAGCGGATTCTCTGCCGGCACAAGGCTGGGATGTGGTTATCGGCTGGTCTCTCGGAGCCCACCTGTGCCTGAAGCATATTCATAAAATCAGGGCGAAAAAAGTGGTGCTCATAGCTCCATTTCTGGATTTTTGCCATGGTTCATCCGAACGGAAAGTACAGGAAATGATCGCCGGCCTGGACAAAAATCCCGGGGCGACAGTGCGCTGGTTCTGGAAGCTGTGCGGCATAAAGAACTCGCCGAAGTTGATAATCGAAGAAAGAGAAGGACTTAAGGCCGGATTAAAATTCCTCTGCCAATCCCGGATTGATCCGGGAAGCCTTGGTACAGACCTGCCCCTTACCCTGATCCATGGTCTTGATGACAAGATAGTTCCGCCCGGGGTCTCGGAAGAAATACTGGAACATCTCCCGCATGCCTGCTATCATCCCTTGCCTTACGGGCATTTCATTCCTGAAGAAGAAATCATTAAAGTCGTTTATGAACAACCAGATTAAAAAACACTTTGACCGGTCCATCAGCACCTACAAAAAGGCGGCTGTAGTACAACAAAGGGTAGCCGCGGATTGTTGCGCCCGTATCCCCGAAGGATATTATCCAAGAGTGCTGGAGGTAGGGGCCGGAGGAGGGCTGCTTGCAGAGTATTTTCTCCAGAGTCATATGGATTTTGAAATATACGCGGCCGTGGATATTTCCGCCCGGATGCTGAAGCTTGTCCCCCGGGGCAGGGTGATTCCGGTTCAGGCGGATGGAGAAAACACGCCCTTTAAGCCGGGCTGCTTCGACCTGTTGATCAGTTCCTCAACCATGCAGTGGTACCGGAAGACTCCAGCATCCATTCTGGATAATCTCGGCCTGCTAAGGAGAGGGGGATTCTTTTCCCTGGCCATTTTTGTGCAGGGTACCTTTAAGCAGATGGCCAGAGTGGCCGCGGCAACCGGCTTCGGATCCCTTTATCCCCTGCC
>SKKD01000135.1 GCA_007121655.1 Desulfonatronovibrio sp.
AAGAATTTTGTCATAAAGTGTTTCTCCGGAAATATATTTCTCCATTACAGAGAAATTAACTGCGTCTTTATCCAGGGGCAGCGGTACCCGGTATTTCCCTTTGTTGAAGCCGTGGCGGCAAATTTCGTTTGTTAAATAAAAAGTCCGTTCGCCTTCTTTCCATGCATCTACATTGGTGAATGTTTTTGTGATTATTTTTTTACGCGCTTCCGAAGCTTTGGGACCTGTTATGATTTCCGTCACCCTTGCAGCGGATGTTCCCGTTCGGGGTATCTCCTTAAAATAAGGACGGCATCTGCCGGCCTTAATCTCTGTCACCAGCTCTTCAATTGTGGCAAAAGAATGATCAAATAATGTCGGATAAGCGCCTGTATAACTTAAAGCATGCGTATCCGTGCCGCCGATTGCCGTAAATTTCATTTCATGCCAGTCTTTTAATGCCCTGGCCGCTTCTGCAACCGAATAATTGGAATTAAAGATTTCAATTCCATCCAGCAGGGGATTAAGCAACTTTTCCCTGGCGGGTATTTTGCCGTCACGGTAAGGATGGGCCCATATAATAGCTGCTTCAGGGTTTTGTTCCCGTATTTCTTCGAGAGTGACTTTCTTTCTCTTAATCGACTCTTTTGCCCCGTAAATCAGTACATCTCCATAATCGGAAGTATGAGTTTCCTGACCGGTAAGCACTATGAAAATATCTTCCACTCCGGCTTTCCGCTTTACTTCTTTAAGGTCAACATCATCCCATTTATAGTGATGATCAGTAATAACGATGGCTTGCATCCCCAGGTTATACGCGCCCTTGATGAGTTCAACCGCGTTCACATGGCTGCAGTCTGAATGTTCCGATGTGTGACAGTGTAATTCGGTTATCATATTTTTTCTTCTTATTATGTATTGATTCGGTAGATATTTGATCAAGTTTGATAACTGTTAAAATAGGCTTGATAAATTAAATTTCAAGTGGTCAATGCCGGATTATTCTCAATGCCGGCGTTAGGGAAAAAAATATACGGAGATTTATGGTTCATCCGGCTGGAGCGTACTTTTCAAAATAAGCTATCCTTCATGTAAAGAATTAAGAATATCTCACGCCCGGCCTGCCTCCGGCCCATAGGGCCTACGCCCCGGTGGGAAGCAGGCCTAGAGTAAAGGAGCAAGAGTTGAGTAAGAAAATCTAATATTCATATCCACCGAGCCGGTGTATATGAATAACAAGCTCCCCGCCCGGGGCGGAAGACCCTTTTCATAACTGCAACTCGCAGTAATGAAAAAATGTCTTCTCTTTTCTCCCAAGCTCCGATAATCGTCTTCTGTCCCTGACTGACTTGTAAACTCTGCATCGATATCGCGGACACATGCCTGGAGATCTGGTGGAAGTTTCAGCCGGTTTGCTAATCCGTAAAACTGCTGTCTCCTTCAAGCTCCATCCTGGCGGAAAGTGAAGCCATAATATCTTTCAAAGAAATTATTCCTTTCAGCTCTCCGTTTTCCACCACCATCATCCTGCTTACTCCGGACCGGTTCATCCTGCCCAGAACCTTGACCACACTTTCATCAGGACCGACAGTATTCTCAGGTGAACACTCTCTTGTGATTTCCCTGACCAATATGTCCTGCCAGTTTTTCTGTTCAATCTCACCAATCTGCCTGGTGGTGACGCAGCCCTTCATGGATTCCCCTTCCTTTACCGGAAACAGCTTATAATGGTACTTGTAGACATAATCTTCAACCAGTTCCCTGAGAGTTATGTCTCCGGGTACATGTACAGGATTTTTCATCAGTTTTTGGACTGTCTCGTCTTTCAAAGCGTTTCTAACCATTATCTGGCGGTAGGAGTTCTGAGCCACAAACCGGATAAACATTCCAATAAAAAAATACCACAGACCGCCAACCAGATATCCGGTCAATATATTTAAGAGCCCAAGCCCCATGAGCACAAAACCGAATATTGAACCTCCTTTTGCCGCAACCTGTGTCGCCCAGCGCAGATCTTTTTTAAGTTGCCACAAAATGGCGCGCAAAATCCTGCCCCCGTCCATGGGGAAGGCAGGTATAAGATTAAATATGGCCAGAATCAGGTTAATCAGTGCAAGGTACATTAAAACGCTGGAAACTCCCGGGATCACATCCAGGGTCAGGCTTAAGTTAAACAGCAGGTAAAATACCAGAGCCAGAAACAGGCTGGACAAAGGTCCGGCTACGGCTATCCAGAATTCGCTTTTTGGAGTCCTGGGATCTTCATCCATCTCAGCCACTCCTCCGAACATAAAAAGGGTTATGCCTTTAATGGGCACTCCCATTTTTCTGGCCACCACAGAATGCCAGAATTCATGAAATACAATTGAAAAAAACAACCCCAAGGCTCCGAAGATTGCAAGTATCCAGTAGTCAACAGGCCTTAACCCTTCTAGATAATGGGGGAAAAATCCCACGGCCAATGACCAGGTCACCAATCCCGCAATGATGATCCAGCTGATATCCACCTTGACCTGAAACCCAAAAACCTTAATCAGGTTTACACTCTTGCCGAACATTTTTTTCCTCTCTTGTCTAAAAATTTACCTGCTGACTCCAGCCTGATCAAATGTAGCCATCTTATTAAAAATATCTCCTGCGCATTTCAATATGAAATAGGCCATGGCTGCTCCGGTGCCCTCTCCCAGGCGCAAGTCCATATCAAGAACCGGCCTGGCCATTATTTTCTTCATTACCATAAGATGCCCCTTTTCAGCGGACAAATGTGAAAAAAAACAATAATCCAGAACATGGGGATTCATTTTCCAGGCGCAGACAAAGGCGGCAGTAGAAATGTATCCGTCAATTATTATGTTCATCCTTTTCCTGGCTCCGCCAAGAATGATTCCGGTCAGGCAGGCAATCTCCAGCCCTCCCAGGGCGGCCAGGATTTTGCCGGGATCACCATTACTTATTGCTGATTTATTTATTTCAAGTCCCCGGGCGATAACCTCGGCCTTACATTTAATTCCTTCAGCCCCAAGACCGGTTCCGGCCCCTGCAAGATCTCCGGGTTCAAGGCCGAAAAATGCACAGTAAAGGGCTGTGGATGAAGTGGTGTTGCCAATGCCCATTTCTCCGGTACACAAGGTTCTTATACCCCGGCTGCCTGCTTCATCGACCAGTTCTATGCCGATTTCAACCGCCTTTCTGCAATCATCGTCCTCCATTGCAGGACCAAGGGACAAGTCCTTTGTCCCGGGCATTACTTTCCTGCTGATTAAAAGTTCATGATCAGGAAAATCATCCCCCTTAACTCCTACATCAACCACCTTCAAATTTAATCCCGCAGTATGCGCCAAAACATTTATGGCCGCACCTCCCGACAGGAAATTCACAACCATCTGCCTGGTTACTTCCTGAGGAAACAGGCTGACACCACCGGCAGCCACTCCATGATCGGCAGCACAGGTAAATATCAGGCCAGGATCCACTACCGGCTTATTACCCTGACTTATGGCGTAAAGTCTGACCGCAATTTCCTCAAGCCGCCCCAGGCTTCCCCTCGGCTTGGTCAGATTATCCAGATGGGACTGAGCCTTTGCCAACAAACTTTTTTCAACAGGAAAAATGTTTTTGATTGTATCCTCGAGCATCAATATGTTATCCTAATAATATTACTGGAATCAATTATGACAAGTTATTCATTTTCGAAGGAGGGACTTAGCGTTTCAGGAACAAAATTTGCTTACATTATGTAAAATTTATTGCGATAGTCACCAAGAGCGATTTGAAAAACCATAAACATTGCATTAAAATTATTTAAAATTTATAAACACTGCTGTAAACCAAAAAAGGAGGGTTGTCATGAAAAGCTATCGGCAGGAACTATGGATGGATGTCCCGGCCAGAATGGACTTTGTGAATATTACCGGTGAAGTCCAGAGCGCGATTGATAAAAGCGGAATAAGGGAAGGAATCGTGCTGGTCAATGCCATGCACATTACCGCCAGCGTGTTCATCAATGATGACGAGTCCGGCCTGCACCACGATTTCGAGGTGTGGCTGGAGAAACTGGCACCGGAAACTCCGCATTCCCAATACCGGCACAACGGCGCGGAGGATA
>SKKD01000001.1 GCA_007121655.1 Desulfonatronovibrio sp.
AGGTGGAACAGGTTCTGTTGAATCTTGCAACTAATGCTGCGGATGCCATGCCTGACGGAGGCAGGCTCATCATTGAGACCAGCAATGTTGATGTGGATGAAGCTTTAGCCAATGAACATACTGAGCTGAAAAGCGGCCAATATATACTTTTGACTGTTTCAGACACTGGCTGCGGCATGGATGAGGAAATCCTGGACAAGGTCTTTGACCCCTTCTTCACCACCAAAGAGGTGGGCAAGGGCACAGGTCTGGGACTGGCTTCGGTTTACGGCATAATCAAGGACCATGGGGGATATATCTCCAGCCACAGCCAGCCAGGCAAAGGTACTACCTTTAAGATCTACTGGCCGGGTGTAAATACGAAGCTGGACAATTAATGATATTTTGCCTGAGAACTACAGGATTTAATATCAATACTTACTTCATTATCATTTCACCACCGGTCTCTGCTACCAAAAGAATCACAACAGGGAGTTTGCCGAAAGACTGACTCCATATTTTTTTTCAGACCCACCCTACTTCCGGCTCTATGCCCTTAATTCCCATATTATAAAATCCAGGAACTGGAAGAATGGATCAGCCTGTAATATCCTGACAAAGAACCATATCAGCTGAGGAACCATGATGCTATCTTGAGAGATTGTCCGTAAAAGAGCAAAAGCCCCATTCTCTGGTAGACATGATTGTACATAATTAACGGCAGTGATGAATCAAAACAGCTTCTTGAGGAGGACGCGGACATATCCTGGTGTTGAAGAAATGGGACGGTACATTATCGAGCAGCAGAAGCCGAAGATAGAGTTGAAGAAGAATGGCTGCATAAATAATTCTAAACAACAGTCTGAACCCTTGAGAATTTTGCCTGAACCGGGCGCTATGCGGCAAAGGTCTCATGGAAGATTAAAACTAAAAATAGCCTCTTTAGCAGCTTTAAAAACCTTTACATTAAAATTTTTTGTTTTATATAAATCATAAGTCATTTTTTAGACCGCTTCTTTTACGAAGCCAAACCCAAAGGAGAAAAGCAATGTCATTAGAATCCGCAAGAAAGTTTTGTCAGAAGGTACAGACGGATGAAAATCTGGCCAAAAAGTTGGCAGATTACCCGGAAGTAGAGGATTTTTGTAGTTCGGACTTAGGCAAGAGTGAAGGCTTTGATTTTTCAAAGGAAGAGTTGACAACTGCAAAGAAGGAGTTGACCCAGGAGCAGATAGACAATCTGCATTGCCATACAGAAGCCTGCAATTGGTTGGGAGGATGATTATAAGGATTGTCTAAACTATTTTATGCGTATCAGTTTCCAAAAAAAATGACTCATGCATTAAATCGAAACCCATTATAACAATCAAAGAAATTGGCGGCCTGCTTTTCTCTGAATTGCCCGGCCGCCAATTTTATATTGAGGGTTGTCTAATCTGATAACGAGGCTTATTTATAAGCGCTTCACCCGGGCTGTCCGGGACCAAACCTATAAGTAACTTGAATTGTACCTGAACTTATAGAGATTGCCGCGCTCGAAGACTCGCTCGCAATGACACCTGATAATCACGGTTCTGGCTACGCCTCACCTGTCATTGCGAGGAAGCGTAGCGACCGAAGCAATCTGTAGGGCAAACCTTTAAGATGCTGAATTTGTTATTTATACGCTTCAAGTTACTTACAAGATTCTATTTTCCCAGAATTGGGCCAAAACAAAACTTTGAAACTCTTTGATTGACTGTACTTCCTGTAATCCTCGAAAAGAGAATTTTGCAGACTCAAACTGAAACATGATTCACCGCATGACCATCAATACTTAAGGACAGTATGAAGGATATCTCTGATTCCGGCTTTTCCACCGATTGCCATAAGGCGTCAATAATGCAGTTTGACCGGGCAGCAGACATGATGGAGCTGGACGGCGAATTACGACAATGGCTCAACACCTCATTTCGAGAATTGTCAGTGAGAATTCCTGTCACAATGGATGACGGATGTGTGCGCGTCTTCAGCGGATATCGCGTCCAGCACAATAATGTTCGCGGTCCGCACAAAGGTGGTCTGCGTTACCATCCAGGCGTATCCTTGGGAGACATCAGGGGGCTTGCGGCCTGGATGACATGGAAGTGCGCTTTACTGGACCTGCCCCTTGGCGGAGCCAAAGGAGGGATTACCTGCAATCCCAAAGAGATGTCCTCTGGAGAGCTTGAAAGACTGACCCGTGAATATATTCATGGTATTAGCGACCTGATCGGCCCATCAAAGGATATACCTGCACCGGACATCAATACTAATGCCCGGATCATGGGCTGGATCATGGACGAATACAGCAGAAGGCAAGGATATTCCCCTGGAGTGGTTACCGGCAAGCCCATAGAACTGGGTGGCTCTCCGGGAAGAGAGGATGCCACCGGTAAAGGCGTCTCCATGATTGTCAGCAGATGGGCTGAAAAAGAGAACAGGCGTCTGGACCAAACTTCAGCAGCAGTTCAGGGGTTTGGAAATGTCGGATACCATGCCGCTTTTCACCTGAGTCGCCTGGGATGTAAAATAGTTGCCGTCTCCGATTCCACAACCGGAATAATCAATAAAGACGGACTGGATGTGGAGGCTGCCGGGCGATACAAGAAAGATAACGGCAGTTTGTCCGGGTTTGTCGGCGGTGAAACTGTCGATCAAAGTGAGGTGCTGACTTCCAAATGCGACTACCTGATCCCTTCAGCCCTGCAAAATGCCATCCATGGCGGCAACCTAGAAAAGCTTCAGGCCAGAGTAATTTTTGAGGCGGCCAACGGACCCATATGCCCTTATACTGAGCCCAAACTGCCTGAAAGGGGGATAACTGTTTTGCCTGATATCCTGGTAAACGGCGGAGGCGTAACTGTATCTTACTTTGAATGGGTGCAAAATATCCAGCATTTTCAGTGGAAGGATGAAACCATCCAGATAGAACTGCAAGCCGTTATGTACAGAGCCTTTGACAAGGTCATTGCCCTTGCTGAAAAGCGAAACATATCATATCGGAATGCGGCATATATTCTGGCCATTGACAAGGTAGTCCAGGCGGGTCATCTGCGCGGGATTTATAAGTCGCGGTCGTGACAGTTCACGAATATCTCCCCTGCCGGTATACAGATGATCTGTGACGGAAAAATTCGTAATAAAGTATTTTTTGACCAGGAGAATCTGAACAAATATCCTGTTAAACCGTTTGATGCAGGGTTTAAGGGATCAAATAAAAACATGATTTCAGGGAGGAGCAAATGTCGGAGAATAAGGTAATCGAAGAAGTGAAAGATTTTTATAAAATAATTCCTCTCATCAAATTCAGACACACTCCAGGGGTTTTTTTCGACAATGTCCCTATGGAATTTCTACCCAGAATCAGCGCCATGGACAGGGTACTGCATGAAAGGGCTGCCGTGTCTCCGGGCCCGGTGGGAGATATTCAAAGGCCATGGTATATGCATCCGCATCAAGAGGATAATCTCATTGTGCTGTATGGGACCAGACATGTGGACATCTACACGAAAAAACATGGTCTGCTCAGCTTTGTGGTCACTCCTAATCAGATTCAAAAGGAGGGTGAGGTTGTTTATGACGGTCCAGCCATGCTTGTCTGGCCGAGATTTGTCTTTCATAGAATAGTCAGTGGAGAGGAAGGTTCAGCATCCCTGAACTTCGCTGTTCATCATGAAGGGCTGGACATGAAGAAAAACTTTAATATTTATAATCTTAACACAGCTACCGGGGAATTCACGGTCATCAGAGAGGGGTTCATGGATCAGGATTAAAATTCCCATTTGCCGGGGTCCTTCCTTTTTTTGATTGAATATGGAACCAGTTCAGTAAGCAGGAAGATTCATATGACACCTCGGAACAGAACTTACACGTGGATTCCTGTTAATCCGGTCTCGACCAGAAAAATTCAGAAAGGTTGAGATATTGACATCCTCCTCTCCCTGAAGGAAGAGGATTCCCTCTTAATCACGCCGTTAGTGTGACAGGAAAGTGGCCGGTACTAAGTTACCTGTTCCCGGAAGTTCCTGCTTCAACGATGGGTGTCCATCTCCACAGGCGTTGATTTCCGCATGCCCTGCG
>SKKD01000087.1 GCA_007121655.1 Desulfonatronovibrio sp.
ATCCTGAAATGAGAAGGGGAAGCTTCTGTTTTCCAGAAAAACGACGACTGATTCCAGGTCATGGTCCTGCTGCTGGTCTTCAATATATAAAATTGGCAGGGATACATACCTTACGGGGCTGACCGCGGTTATTATCCGTCCGTTTTTATCGGCGTAGTAGAGTTTATCCCGGTTCTGAAGCCAGAAATATGCCTGCCTTTCCCTGCATTTAACCACCAGCCTGTCCGGAAAGACCCTTTTAATGGAAACTTCATCAATCCAGGGATTGCCGCTCAGCTTAGCGTGAAGATCAAACATCCGCAGTTGCAGGATGCTGTCTCCGGGATGTACATCCATAAGTTCAGTCATTTGTGCGTGCGTCAGTTGTCTGTTTCCGCTGATCTTAATTTCTTTAAGGGCAAAAAAATCACTGCTCATGGCGCTATTGTATCCATATAAAAGTGCAATGCTGATACAAACAACAAACCCTGTACTCAGGATCAGAACAAATGACAGGCGGGCGAGCCTGAAAAGGGCCGTGAATGTACCCCAGATTAAACCCTTATAGTCTTTTTTCCTGTATTTTGAGGGTTTTGATGTCCTTTGTCCGCTATGTATGCTTCTGTTATAAGCCATCAAACAACCTTGATTTCCAGTTCAAGCCTTGCCCCGGAAATTCTCAGCACAGCATCTCTGGCCTCTGAGATCAGCTCCAGGGCTTCCCTGCTGCCGCCCCTGCCCAAATTGACAAGAAAATTGGAGTGTTGGGCCGAAAAACATACCCCTCCTCTTGTTTTTCCCCGAAATCCGGCTTTCTCCAGAAGAAGACCCGCGGGCTCCAATTTATCGGGGTTCTTGAAAACACATCCACATGTATTTTTTAGAATCGGCTGAGATTTTTTTTTCAAAGAATAATATTTATTCATTTTTGACCTGACAGTGACGGAGTCGCTTTTTTCAAAACAGAAACAGGCCTTAAGGATAAGAAAAGGTTCAGGCATATATTTAAGCCTGAATTTTCTGTATCCAGCCTCAAAACCATCTCTGCTTATTTCCACTATTCCGGAATCAGGAGTCCAGACCGTAACGCTTTTCAGTGCATCCCCTGTTTCAGCACCATAAGACCCGGCGTTCATGGCGATAGCTCCTCCCAGCCTGCCGGGAATTCCAGCCAGTCCTTCAAGGCCGGTCAATCCATGTTTCGCGCACCACCCGAGAAGTCCCGGCAGACTCATGCCGGAGTCCACCTGGACCATTACCTTGCCTTCAATTCCATCTGTTACAACAGGGTCATCTCGTTTTTCCCAGACAATTATGGAAAATCCCCTGATTCCATCCTGAAAAAGAATATTGCTGCCCCTTCCCAGGATCAGTACGTCAGGCCCAAGTTCCGGCCAGATTTTGCCCAGGGCTTCAAGCCCGAGGTAATCCTGTGGAAAGTAGGCAGCCAGGGCCTGTCCCCCCATCTTCAGGGTAGACATCTGTTTCAGGTCAGGTCTTTGAACTATTTTCATTTGGCTCCGAGGAAATCATCTCCCACTTTCCATACATTTCCCGCACCAAGAGTCAAAAACAGATCACCGGGATTCAGGATCTCTCCAAGCTTTTCCAAAGCTGTTTCCAGGTTTTCAAAAAATCTGACATCGGCCTGGCTTATCTGTCTGATCCCCTGGACCAGACTCTGACCGTTGACTCCCGGGATTGGAGACTCAGATGCCGGATATATTTCTGTGATGAGCAAAACATCTGTTTTTGCCAGTTCCCTGCAAAAATCCCCGAACAAGGCTTTGGTCCTGGTAAACCTGTGAGGCTGAAAAAGCACCACCACTCTCCGGTCAGGATAACACATTCGTGCGGTCTCAATGGTGGCCCTGATCTCTGTGGGATGGTGCCCGTAATCATCAACTACCAAAACCTGGTTTCTTATTCCCTTAATCTCAAACCTGCGGCCTACGCCGCCGAAGCCTGAAAGTCCCAGGATAATATTATTTTTGCTGATTCCGCAGTGAATGGATATCCCGATTGCGGCCAGGCTGTTGAGTATGTTATGGATTCCGGGGTGGGCCAGCTTGACCCGTGCCCAGAAATCTCCGTCAAGAAATACATTGAATTCCGATCCGGTTGAAACGCTGAGTATCTCCGCTCTGATATTGTTGTCCGGACCCAGGCCGAAAGTCATGACCGGGCGCTTGATCCTGTGCAGCAGGGACTGAACTCCCGGATCATCCCCGCAGACCACATTGATGCCGTAAAAGGGGACACTGTTCATAAAGGCTACGAAACATTCCTTGATCTCGTCCAGGTCATTATAAAAATCCAGATGATCCGCATCCACATTGGTCACAATGTTCATTATGGGCTGGAGACACAAAAATGAGCCGTCTGACTCGTCTGCCTCTGCAATAAAATATTCCCCTGTGCCGGGCAGGGCGCTGCTTCCGTAGGAATTGAGCCTGCCGCCGATTATAACAGTGGGATCAACACCGGCCTCCTTGAAAATTGTTCCTAAAAAAGACGTGGTTGTTGTCTTTCCATGAGTGCCCGCCACTGCAATGCCGGTTTTCAGGCGCATTAACTCGGCCAGCATCTCAGCTCTGGGAATTACCGGAACATTATTTTTTCTGGCTGCTATCACCTCGGGATTATCCTCCCCAACTGCTGTGGATTTAACCAGTACCTGGGCTTCCCCCAGATTCTGAGTCAGGTGACCGGCAAAAACCCGGGCACCCAGGTTTTTAAGCCTTGCCAGTCCCGGGCCTGATGAAAGATCAGATCCGCTGACTTCATAACCAAGATTCAGGAGCACCTCGGCTATGCCACTCATGCCTGAGCCGCCGATGCCCACCATGTGAATTTTTGTTATCTTGCCTTTCATGAATTATATCCTGAGCCTGTATTTGCTGCAGCGGGATTTATTTTCAAATTATTGAATTCGTTCTTTTACTCTGTATAGTCCGGAATCTCAGTGCCCGGTCTTTCTCAACTCCATAAAGGACACAAAGATCACCCGAAAACTTAGTCGCCCGGTTTTTTTATTTTTTCAATTTCCTGAACAATCTTTTTGGCTGCGTCCGGTCTGCCCGCATTATGGGCTGCCAGGCCCATTTCTCTGAGCTTGCCCGGCATTGCCAGCAAATCCAGTATAACCCGGGCCAGATTCACCTCGTCCAGATAACTTTGAGCCAGGACCAATGCCGCGCCCCGCTGTTCCAGATACCTTGCATTGGTCATCTGGTGATCATGGGTGGCGTAAGGGAAAGGAACCAGAATGGAAGGCTTCCCCATAACGCACAGCTCGGCCAGGGTTGAAGCTCCAGCCCTGCATACGACCAGGGCTGCAAAACCATATGCTTCCGCCATATCCTTAATAAAAGACTCCACTCTTGCCTGAGGATATTCCTTTTCATAAATTCTGCTGACCCGTTCATAGTCCGCCTTGCCTGTCTGGTGCCAGATTTCCACATCCATGGCCTTAAGTTCGTGGAGATTGCGCAGTATGTGATCATTGATGGCCTTTGCGCCCTGACTGCCTCCAATCACCAGCAGTCTTTTTGCCTGTCCGGTCATTGCCGTACTATGCCTGACCCTGTCTACCAGCTCCTTCCGAACGGGGTTGCCTGTTTCAATAACTTTATCTTCGGGGAAAAAGTTATTTTCATCAGGGAAGCTAAGCAGAACCCTGTCCGCTTTTTTCCCCAGAATTCTGTTGGTCACTCCGGGGAAGCTGTTTTGTTCATGTATGGCTGTGGGTATTCTCAGCCACCTCGCGGCAAATACCGGCATGAATCCGGCGTATCCCCCGAATCCGATAACTACTTCAGGTTTAAAAGAACGGAGAAATATCAGCGACAAGACCAGGCTCTTACTCATCCAGTAAAATGTACCCAGGGACTTCAAACCCCTGCCGAGCACTCCCCGGGCCGGAAAAGATTTGAACCTTATTCCCGCGCTGGAAACAATCTCTTTTTCAGGTCCATACTCACCTCCGGCAAAAACTATTTCGCAGTCGGGAAACATTTCCCTGATTGTCTGGGCAACCGCAAGGGCAGGGAATATATGCCCGCCTGTACCTCCCGTGGCCAGGAGAACTCTCTTCAGCATCGTCTTTCTCTTGAGAGGTTGAGTAAGAACCCGGCACAGAACATGGACACTAAAAGACTGCTTCCTCCGTAACTGATAAACGGCATGGGTAATCCTTTGGGAGGAACCATTCCCAGCACAACAGCCAGATTCAAAAGGCTGCCCAGAATAATAATCATGCCCATTCCGAATCCTGAAAACCTGTCCGCCAGATCAGCCTGGCTGGTAGAAATAACCATAACCCTCCAGATGATTATTCCCAGAAGGATGAATACCAGTGATATGCCGATAAAACCCAGTTCTTCTCCGGTCACCGCCATTATGAAATCATTATGTGCCTCGGGAAGAAAAAAAAGTTTTTGCCTGCCTTCGCCAAGGCCCATTCCCCATATTCTTCCCGCGCCGAAAGCGTAAAGGGACTGGACCAGTTGATAACCGGAATCCTGGGCATCCTTAAATGGATCCAGAAAGGAAAACCACCTTCTGAACCTGTAAGGGGACTGCATAATCAGCATGGCCGCGGTAATTCCGGCCAGAACAGATGATGAAAACAAGTAAATCAACCTTGTCCCGCCCACCAGGCTCATGAGAAAGAACAGAATCGCGATAAAAACCGCTCCGCCAAAATCAGGCTGCATTAAAAGCAGGACACAAAACAAACCGGTAATAATTGTCGGGGGCAAAAAGCCCACGCTGAATCTTTTGATCAGTTCCTGTTTGCCTGCAAAAAAACAGGCCAGATATATTACCAGAGATATCTTGGCCAGCTCCAGTGGCTGGATATTGATCAAACCCAGATCAAGCCATCTCGTTGCTCCGCCCGCGCTGAAACCAAGAGGTGAAAAAACAAGCCCCAGGGCAACAATCGCAGCGAGTATCCACAGGTATTTAAGCTTGTAAAACAGGCTCCTGGGAGTCATGTACACCGCGAACATAACTGCTGTTCCCGCCAGGACAAAAACAAGCTGCCTTTTGAAAAAGAAATATTTATCCGAATAAAACCTTTCAGCCATGATGGCACTGGTGCTCAGTATCATGGTCAGGCCCAGGCCGCACAGGATCATTACTGAAAACAAAAGCCATAAATCCGGGCTGTTAACCTGGTTTGTTTTATTTACCTTACTCATGGGCAATCAATCTGACTTCGCCCGGACAAAGAAATGGCCAGGCTTGATTTCCTGTTCTCCACAACCTCTCACTTTGCCAACGTTCTTAATGAATAGACTTGCATGGCTGTGCTAGGTCAATCCCAACTTTTTTTTAACCAGGTTCATGAACGTATCGCCGCGCTCCTGATAGTCGGCAAATAGATCAAAGCTCGATGTGCCCGGAGAAAGCAAAAAGGTATCCCCGGAAGCCGACTCTGAAAGAGCTTTGTTAACGGCCGGTTCCAGAGTATGGAAATATTCCATTGATGCCGCATTTTTCCAGGCTTTTTCAAAAACATCCCTGCCTGCTCCAAAGAGATATATCTTGGCCACCTTGCTGCGTATCAAGGAAGTTAGTTCTGAAAAATCCCCCCCCTTGTATACTCCTCCGGCAAAAAGCTTTATGGGCGCCGGGAAGGCCTGAAGGGCCGCCGACATTGCCGAGACAGTAGTGGCCTTGGAGTCGTTGACAAAAATTTTACCTTCGTACTTCAAAAAAACTTCCTGCCTGTGACCAGGCGCGGAAAAATCATTAAGGGCCGATGAAAACAGACTTTCATCCATTCCAAAATATTTGCAGGCCAGGAAAGCTGCTTCCATATTAGCCTGATTGTGTTCCCCGGTCAGGGCGGGACAGGAAAACCTCTTGGAGGGTGCAAAGTATACCCGTCTGGAATTGAGGATGCCCAGGCTTTCCATCTCCTGCTTTAGCTCCAGGGCTATAACTGCGAGGTCTTCCTCTTTCTGCCGGGCAAAAAGACGGGTCTTGGCCCGGAAGTATTCTTCCCTGCTGCTGTGGTGATCAAGATGATTGGTTGAAAAATTTAGAAAAACCCCCACCCGGGGATGAAACCCGCTGCAACCTTCAAGTTGAAAACTGCTTACCTCCAGCACAAGGATGTCGCTGCTGTACCCGCCCAATACATAATCCCCGAGAGGTACACCAAGATTGCCTCCGGCAAATACTTTCTTGCCCATCTTTTCAAGGGCGTGGGCTATGAGCATGGTGGTCGTGGTTTTCCCATTGGTCCCGGTAACAGCTATAATGGGCTCATGAGTAAACCATGAAGCCAGTTCAAGTTCGGAAAAAATCTTTGCATTACCCGGAATTAATTTTTCCATGCTCCGGACGGGAATTCCCGGACTGACTATTACCATGTCCGCGTCCCGGAAGTGCTCTTTTTTGTGTTCTCCGATGATAGGTTCTGCCATTGAAAGATTAAACCTGGTCAGAGATTTTATATCAAACCGTTCGTTTTTTTCCAGGATCCGGACCTTTGCACCAAGTTCAATGGCCAGGGCTGCGGCCGAGAGACCGGATCTGCCTGCTCCAACCACAACCACGTTGTGGCCTTTAAGCTGTTCTGAATGGATAAGTTCTTTCATATGTCCGTTATCTGTTATCTGCTTTCCGGCTGCTACAGTCTGCCCGGCAATTGTTTGTCGAATTATCTTTATGCTGAATCATCACCCGGCTGTAAAAGCGGTGCAGGGAAATGACAGAGTACGGAATCCGCGGCCTCTGCTCAGTACTCTGTCCTTATTCCCCAGTCTTCTTCCTTCTGCCTCTAACATCTGTCGATCACCTCAGCTTAAGCGTACTCAGGGCTGCCAAGGCAAATAATATGGATAAAATCCAAAATCTTATGATGATTTTTGATTCAGGAATCCCTTTAAGCTCAAAATGATGATGAAGGGGAGCCATGCGAAATATTCTTTTTCCTCCGCTCATCTTGAAATATCCCACCTGAAGGATCACCGACAGGGCTTCTATGACAAACAAACCGCCGACAATTACCAGCAGCAGTTCCTGCTTGCACAAAACTGCAATGAAGCCGAGAGTTCCTCCCAGGCTGATACTCCCCGTGTCGCCCATGAAAATCTGGGCCGGATAGGCGTTGAACCATAAAAAACCAAGGCCCGCGCCGACCATGGCTCCGCAGAATACCGTAACCTCGCCGATGTTGGGAATATAGGGAACCTGCAGGTAGGTGGCGATCTGTGAATGGCCAGAAACATAGACAAACACCGACAGACAGGCCGCGCTGACAATAAACGGACCAATGGCCAAACCATCAAGACCGTCAGTCAGGTTGACTCCGTTGGATGCCCCCACCATGACCAGCACTGCAAAGGGTATATAAAATAAATACAGATCAGGCCTGATACCTTTGAAAAAGGGAATCAGAAGCTCTGTGCTATATCCAGGCAGTGTAAGAAGTACCGATACCGCACCCAGAGCGATGACGCTTTGACCGAGAAGTTTCCCTGTAGCCCTCAGACCCTTGTTGTTTTTTTTCACCACTTTGAGATAGTCGTCAAAAAAGCCCACCAGGAAAAAACCAAGAAAAACAAATATGGTCAGCCAGAGATAGATATTGGTCAGATCACCCCATAATAAAATACTGACAAGCATGCTGAAGGCGATAAGCAGCCCGCCCATCGTGGGGGTGCCCTGCTTGCCCTTATGTTCGGGTCCGTCATCCTGCACATATTGTCCGCACTTTATATTCTTCAGCCAGCTGATAAACCGGGGACCCAGCCAGATGCTTATAATCAGAGCGGTAAGCAAAGCATATATGCTTCTGAAGGTTATATATCTGAAGACATTAAATACGCTTATGTCTTCACTTAACGGATACAGCAGGTGGTAAAGCATCCTTGTCCTCTTTAACTATTCAAAGCCGTTATGGGGAATGTCTCCCCTTCTAACCGGTTATGGGTGAGTCGTTCAGCAAAATTGTAAAATCCAATGACGATTAATGATTCCTCTCCGAGCAGGAAGCCGACTCAATACCTTCTAATTTTTGTCACAGTCTTCCGGGTCATTTGCCCCGGAATTCCATTCCCTGAAACAGGCAACATACCTTTCCATGCCCATGTTTCTGGAACCTTTGAACAACACAACTCCACCGGGATAATCCAGCCGGTCAAGGATGGATCTGAAGTGTTCGGGATTTAGTATTTCATGAAAATGCTTTCTTGTTTGCTGATCCAGTCCGGCTCTGACATTTTCGGCGTTTTTTCCCTGAAAAAACACACCCTGACAATCAACACTTGATATCTCCCTGCCAAGGTCCTGATGGGCTTTGGCCTCAGTATGGCCAAGCTCTCCCATGTCTCCCACAACTAAAAAAAGATTTCTCTGTCCAGCCAGATTGCGGGCGGAATTAACCGCCCGGATCATGGACAGGGGGTTTGCGTTGTAGGTATCATCAATAATGGTCCATGAACCGAAGTTCCCTACACAAAACCTCTGTTCAGGAAAGCTGAATTTTTCAAGTCCTTCAATGATCCGGACGGGCGCCATTCCCGACTGTCTGGCCACTGCCCATGCAGCGCCGATATTCTCGCAGTATTGCTCTCCACCGGGCACGGATTTAAACTGAATACTGTCTTCGCCGTCCCGCACCTGATAATGACCGGATTTCAAATAGTTTACTTTATAATCGGCCGGATTGTCAGAGCATGAGAACCAGACCGGATTAATATGGGGTCTTGACTTAAGTTCCTGTTCAAGAAGAGCGTAGTCCCTGCAGACGAACGCCTTCTTTGGACCTTGCAGATGATCCAGGATTTTTGCCTTGGATTTTGCAACACCCTCAAGCGTGCCCAGACCCTGCAAGTGGCACGGACCGATGTTAAGAATCACAGCCAGGTCAGGGCAGGCAATTTCCCCCAGTTCATCCATGTCTGTTGGTTTGTTTATTCCAAGTTCCAGAATCCAGAAATCCTCATCTCCGGAAAATTTTAATATGGATAAGGGCAGGCCTATCTGATTGTTCCAGTTTTTATAGTTTTTGCCCACCTGATAATCAATCCCCAGGATATCCGACAGAATCTCCTTGGTGATGGTTTTCCCGGCTGAACCGGTAACGGCTATGACCTTCCTTGCCTTTACCATTCTCCAGTATCTGCCCAGCCTGCCAAGAGCTCTCAGAGTATCCTCAACCAATAATACAGGGCTCCCCGAGGAGGGCATCGGGTGGTGGGATACAATAGCTGCCGCACCATTTCTTGAAGCCTGTCCGGAAAAATTATGTCCGTCCATTTTCTGCCCGCAGAGACAGATAAACAAATCCCCTTGCCTAACCAGCCTGCTGTCGGTCTGAACATTGGTCACCACCGTCTTTTCAGAGCCGTTCAGATCGCCCACACTTTTCAGGGCAAAAGAGATTTCTTCCAGAGTCAGTTTCATTTTAATACCGCATTCAAAGCATTTTTCAGCTCTTGAACATCTTTGAAGGGGCTTTTGATCCCTTTCACTTCCTGATATGTTTCGTGGCCTTTTCCAGCCACTAACAGAGCGTCGCCCGGTTTCATGAAATTTACCGCCATTTCTATGGCTTTTCTGCGGTCCGGTTCAATGATGAGCTTTCTGCAGCCGTTTAAGCCTGGTCTTATATCTTCAATAATATCGATGGGTTCTTCATCCCTGGGATTATCCGAAGTCAGAAAGACAACATCAGACAATGAGGCAACGGCCATCCCCATGAGCGGCCTTTTGGATTTATCCCTGTTGCCTCCGCATCCAAAGAGAACAATAAGTCTGTCAAAATCAAGAGACTTGAGGGAATGACAGACATTTTTCAACGCGTCCGGTGTATGGGCATAATCCACGTAAATATCCAGATTGCATTCATTCTCGACTTTTTCCAGGCGGCCGGGAGTCTGTCCCGAAGCTTCAAGACAGACAAAATGTTCCGGATCAAGGCCCAGAGACAGGGCAGCTCCCTGGGCTGCCAACAGATTGGAGCCGTTATGCCTGCCGGTAAGCTGTGAGTTGATGATCCATTTTTTATCCCGATACAAGCACTCCATGGTTATTCCTGTCCGGTCATTTTGAAGAAGCCTGCCCTTTAATTTTACAGATCCTGATTCCCTGAAACCGAAACTTATGGCCCCGGATATGGATTTTAAAAGTATTCTGCCATGTTCATCATCGGCGTTGATAACCGCCTTGAAGGACTCTTTTCTTTGAGGACTTAAGAAAAGCTTTGACTTGGCCTGAAAGTATTTCTGCATATCCTCATGAAAATCGAGATGATCCTGGGACAGGTTTGTGAACACTCCGGCGTCAAAATCTATCCCGGCAACCCTGTCCTGAGCAAGGGCATGTGAGGATACTTCCATTATTACCATTTCTACTCCGTCTTTGTCCATCAGGGAAAGCATTTCATGCAGTCTCAAGCAGTCAGGGGTGGTCATGGATGCCTCAATTACCTTGTCGGCCCAGCGGTAATTGACGGTCCCGATTGTTCCGGTCTTAAAGCCGCTGCTCTGGAGAATATGTTCTAGTAGATAGCTGGTTGTGGTCTTGCCGTTTGTTCCGGTAATGCCGATTATTGCAAGCTTTAATCTGTCAGTATTGTATAGAGCCCTGGCCAGCTCTCCCAGGGCAAGGGCAGGGTCTTCATGACCCAGTATTTTTTTGCCGGGAAACCTGTCAATCTCGGAGTAGTCGGCTATCACCCACGAGGCTCCTTTTTCCAGAGCGTCAGGAATAAACCGGGCCCCGTTGAACCTGGTTCCGGGCAGGGCAACGAAAATATCTCCGGGCTCAACAAGGCCTGAATGAGTTTTTACCGGCCTGCCTTTCCTGGCTTCGTTTATGAGTTGTGCAAAATCCATAATTCCACCTGTCATGATTCACTAAGGCGCAAGATTACCTTCCCGCCGTTCTCGCTAAAGCTTTCACCCGGTGCCGGAACCTGATCCCTGACCATTACTCCGCGGCCTTCAAGAACAGGGACAATCCCGGCGCGCAAGAGATTTTCCACTGCCTCCCTGAGAGATTCTCCACGCAAGTCGGGCATTTCATTTCCCGGGGGAACCCGGTCTCTTCTGTGGTTCACGTTGAACCTGGCATTTTCGGTTGACCTGTCTGTCTGGGCAGTCTCAATGACCTGGCCCGGAATATTTCTAAGTTTCAGACCCCGGCCTGAAGAAATGATACTGTTTCCAATCCCGGCAAATACAGGGGCAGCCACCACTCCTCCATAATGCTGGGGAGAAGGTTCATCAATGATGGCCATTATCATATATTCAGGCTCAAGAGCCGGAATAAAGCCTACAAACGAAGCCACATATTTATCGCCGTATCCTCCCCTGGGTGAAGCCTTTTGAGCGGTTCCGGTCTTTCCGCCCACTTCAACGCCGGATATTCTGGCCATGGTTCCTGTTCCGTCCATTTCAACCGAATCCCTGAGCATCGATAAAACCTGCCTGCTCACTTCCCTGGAAAAGACACTTTGTCCGGCAGGAGACTGCCTGCTGTCATCTCTGATCAGCTTAAGCTCGGTAAATCTGCCTTCATTGGCAAGGGTCAGATAAGCTCTGGCCAATTGCAGAGTGGTGGAGGCCATGCCCTGTCCAAAGGAAATTGCAGCCAGATCCATCTTGCTCCAGGCATGGGGAGGTCTTAATATCCCCCTTCCCTGTCCGGGGATGGGCAGATTTGTACCAGTTGTAAACCCGAGCCTGTCAAGATATTGAAAATACTGATCCTGTCCAAGGTCAAGACCGATTTTAGCCGAGCAGATATTGCTGGAATACCTGAGTACTCTGTTAAGGGTAAGCCAGCCGTGTCCCTTGACGTCCTTTATTTCGTTTCTGCCCAGACGCCACCTTCCATTTTCACAAAAATACAGAGAGTCGCTTTTTGCGATTCCCTCTTCCAGAGCAGCAGCCATTAGAAAAGGCTTCAGTGTAGAACCGGGTTCGATGAGATCCACCGCCGCCCTGTTGCGCCAGATTGAAGAATGAGAACGCTGAAAATTATTGGGATCAAAAAATGGATAAGAAGCCCACGCCAGAATTTCTCCGCTGGGAACATGAACCACGAGAGATATGCCGGAGACGCCGTTGTGGCTTGTTACAGCTGACGCCAGATATCTTTCTGCAGCGAATTGAATCTCAGAGTCAATAGTCAGCACCACGTCCTGACCGTCCATCTTCCTGGTGGGATCCTGGGGCAAAAGAGACATCTTGTGTCCGGAAGCATCCCTTTGCAGGACAATAATCATTTCCGCGCCGGCAAGCTCTTCATTGAGGGACCTCTCCAGGCCCTCGAGTCCCTGATTGTCGATGCCCACAAAGCCCAGAACCTGTCCCAGCATGTGTCCCCTGGGGTAAACCCTGGAATGTTCGTCTATGATGAATACTCCGGGAATATTTAGCTCGGCCAGTCTATGTGCTGTTCTGTCGCTGACCTTTCTTGTAATCCAGACAAAATTCCTTTTCTGATTCAAAAGGGTCTTCATCCGGTTGGGGTCATCCTCCAAAACAGCGGCAAGGTCAATGGCGGCAGAATGGTTATTCTCAATCAGAAAAGGATTGGCGTATACAGATTTGCTTCTGACACTTTGCGCAAGAACTACATTGTTCCGGTCGAATATCTCTCCTCTTTTTCCGGTGATCTTTTCCCTGCTGTAATATTGGCGGTCGGCCATGGCAGCCAGTTCTTCCCCCTGGATGACCTGTACAAACAGGGCTCTGCACCATAAACCCATCCAGGCAATAGCAAACAGGCCAAGGATCAGGATAATCTTTATCCTTGTTCTGTCTTTTACCTTACTTTTGGGAATTACTTTAGCCATTTGTCATTAATCCCGGATTTTTCTGATTTGACTGTCTGCCGGGGTGGACATGCCCATTGCCTCACCTAACTCTTTCAGCCTGTAAGGCGAAAGCAGGTTGTTTTTTTCTATGGTCAGCTTTGTCCTTAACTCCTGGTTCTCCTGGTATTGGTTTTGAAGCCTCTGCATCTGATAAGACAGGTCAACCCTTTCAATATTCACCCACACCTTGGCCAGAGCCAGCAAAAAGGTCAGAGCCAGAACTATTGCCAGCCAACCCCATGACCGGAATCCGGTTTTTTTGCTCATGTTCAGGAATTCCTTTTATCCGCCTTTGCCTTCAATCTCTTGCTTTCTTAAATCTTTTCCGCGGCTCTAAGTTTGGCGCTTCTGCTTCTGGAATTTTCCCTGATCTCCTCTTCTGATGGAATAAGAGGCTTTTTGGTTAATATTTTTAACTTTTTCTCATGGCCGCACCCGCAAACAGGATATCCCGGAGGACATAAACAGCCCGAAGCTTCGCGCTTAAAAAAATGTTTAACAATCCTATCCTCCAGGGAATGGAAGGATATGACGACGATCCTCGCTCCCGGGCCAAGCTGGTCAACTATTTTATTTAAGAAAAATTCCAGGTTTTCAAGTTCTTTATTCACAGCTATGCGCAATGCCTGAAAGGTCTTGGTTGCCGGATGATTTCTGGCCAGAGCCCTTCTTTTTGCAGGGTAGGCATTTTCAACTATCTCTGCCAGTTCAAGTGTCGTACGGATTCCCTTTTTTTCCCGGGCATCAATTATTGCCCTGGCAACCCTTCCAGCCATAGGTTCTTCACCATATTGACCGATTATTCTTTTCAGCTCGAAGTAGGATATCTTTTCCAGAAGACGGGCGGCTGAAACAAATCCCGCACCTTTGCCCATTCTCATGTCCAAAGGTCCGTCTATGATGAAACTGAATCCCTTCTCCGCCTTTTCAAGCTGCAGGGAAGATACCCCGAGATCAAGTACAGCTCCGTCCAGCTTATCCCATTCAAGCTTCTCCTGATAGTAATCAAAATTTCTGTATGAATCCTGAAAAATAAATGTCCTGTCTTCAAATTCAGCCAGTCTTTCTCTGGACAGGTTAACAGCATCCAGGTCAAGGTCAGTGCCCAGAACAAAGCACTCTCCGCCGCAGGCTTCCAGAATCTTCAGGGCATGCCCTCCGAGCCCGAGTGTACCGTCAAGATATCTTCCACCAGGACGGGGTCTTAGAAAATCAATGACCTCCCGGGCCATTACAGTTTGATGAATGCTCATAATTAAAGTCTGAGTTCAAAACCGTTTACAGCCAGGGAATCCATTATTTCGTCAAAATCCTGCTCCATTTTTCTTCGCTGTTCTTCAAACCTGGACAAAGCCCAGATTTCGAATTTTCTGCCGACTCCCGCCAGGATAACTTCCTTATTAATTTCAGCGTATGAACGCAGATATGGAGGGACCAGAATTCTTCCCTGCTTATCAAGGGTGACCGGTGATGCTCCGGATATAAAAAATCTGTGAAAATCCCTGAATTTTCTGTTGGCCATATTCAATTTACCAAAGCTCTTCTCAATTTCCTCCCATTCAGGAAAAGGGTAGGCCACAACACAATCATCAAAGTTTGTAATCATGATGTTGCCGTCTGGTGACTTTTCCATTATCTTATCCCTAAATTCGGGAGGCAGCATTAGCCTGCCCTTGGGATCGATGCTTCTTTGGCTGTGTCCTCTGAACATATTTTATTAACCACTATTTACCACAATTTACCACCTGATTTCACTTTAGGCAAGGAAAAGTCAAGAAGAAAAAGTATTATCGTTAATATTTATTTTGCATTTAATAAGCTCAAACAGGTAAGCAGCTTAATTATTTGAGATTATTTTCAATAATTTTTTTTGATATTTTTATCATTTAATAATTTTATTTTTAATGAAGACAGCCAGTCATTGATTTAACAGTTTTAATCAGGCAAGAGCGCTTTCTAAAATGAAAACTAAAGTAGTTTTTAAGCACTACTCTTGATTTCAGGAGATTAACATGCATACCAAAATAATCGTCACTATCGGCCCTTCGACCCGGGACAAACATATCCTCATAGGCCTGATCCAGAGAGGGGTCCGGATTTTTCGCTTAAACTTTTCTCATGGCTCCGCCGATGATTTCAAGGAAATATTCAATAGAATCAGAGAGGTTGAAAAGGAGACCGGAACCAGCCTGACAATTCTTCAGGATCTTTCCGGTCCCAAGATACGGACCGGGGACCTCAAAGAATCGCCCATGACCGTTAATGCAGGAGACGAGATATATATGGGGCCTTCTGAATTTCAGGACGAACATTCCCAGTATATCCCTTTTGATCATCCAAATATCCTGGCGGACATCGATATGGGGGATATCGTCCGGGTCAGCGACGGGGGGCTGAAGTTTGAAGTGACCGGCCTGAGTAAAAAAGCCGTCAGGCTCAGGGCGGAAGATACAGGGATAATCAGTTCGCGCAAGGGCGTCTCTTTTCCAGGAATCAAAACATCCATTTCCGCACTTACCGACAAAGACAAAATCGACCTTGTAGAGGGCCTTAAGCTCGGTATCGATGCGGTAGCCCTGTCTTTTGTTCAGGACCCGGAAGATATTGCCGAAGCCAAAGACATCATTGAAGAACAGGGTAAGTGGATTCCGGTGGTCGCAAAACTGGAAAGGGAAATAGCACTAAACAGGCTGGAAGAAATAATTGATATCAGTGACGCTGTCATGGTTGCCAGAGGTGACCTCGGTCTGGAATGTCCTCTGCCTTCTTTACCCACTCTCCAAAAAAGAATTATTTCATCATGCAACGATGCCGCCACTCCAGTCATAGTAGCAACTCAAATGCTTTTATCCATGGTCCACAATCCCATGCCCACCCGGGCCGAGACTACCGACATTGCCAATGCTGTTCTGGATGGGGCTGATTGCCTTATGCTCTCCGAAGAAACAGCCATCGGGCAATATCCATTGGAATGTGTCGGATACATGGGAGAAATCGCTGAAGAGGCTGAAAAGCTTTTTTTCGAAAAAGGAAGCAGTCCTGTCAAGCCAGGCAGAGAAGGAGGAGAAACATTTCTGGCTTTCGCTGCTTGTCTCATGGCCCAGAAAGTCAACGCCAAAGCGCTGGTGGCCCACACTGATTCCGGCTTTACCGCAAGGCTTATAAGTTCATGCAGGCCGATTCAACCAATTTACGGCCTCAGCCCAAACGTGAACATGCAGAAGTATATGAACTTCTCCTGGGGGGTGACATCAATAAACATTCCGGAAGAACCCCAGGATCATTTGCTTAGAACAGAAAAATTCGTTGAAAACAATCCTGATTTTATTTCCGGCGACAAGCTGGTCATCACAGCAGGACATCCCAAGCTCGGGCAGGAAAGATCTCTTACAAACCTATTGAAAATATATAGAAAATAGCAGAGAGACCACCTGTTGCGTATATGTTTCTTCAGGTGTCTGCCGGCTTGATTGATTTATACTTCCCGGTAATAGGCTCTGGAAGAGTCCTTTTCAGCTACCATTACCCAGACTAGTTCAACCTTATTCCCTGGAAGGAGAAACTTCAGCCGGTCGTAAATAAATTTGGCCAGGTTTTCCGAAGACGGATTGATCTTTCGAAAATATTCATGTTCGTTCAGGTGCTTATGATCAAGTTCGTCTAGAACGCCTGCCAATTTATTTTTTAAATCCTTAAAATCCATCAGCATGCCTGTATCGGGTTCAAGCTTTTTCCCTTTAACTTCCACCTCAACCAGAAAATTGTGTCCGTGAAGGCCTTCGCATTTTCCCCCGTAATTCAGCAACTGATGAGAAGAACTGAAATCAGAACTTACCCTGAGGCTCCATTGCGCTTCCAACATATCCGACTCCTGTCTTGTCTTTTTGTTTTTGCTTTCCCGGGAGCAGCTTGCAGTCTACCTCTCCTTGTCTCCTGTCATCCGGGACAAGTCGGTCCAAAACTCCTGTCCGGGGGTAATCCCGAAATTTGGACCGAGTTGCAGCCTGCACTGTACGTCATTATCCAGAACAAGATTCATATGGATCGGAACCTTGCCGGGATACTTCTGGATGATTGTCTTCAATAATTCAAACATCTCATCCCTGGTGTCCTGACTGTTTATGGACATATTAATCTTTACGGGTTCACAGCCAACGGAAATGACATCTTCCAGCCTGCTTATCTCCACGGCCGTTAGCTTGACCTTTCTGGATGATTCTTCATCTCCGTTATTATCAGACTGCAACCCTCCCTGATAACCGCTTATTTTGGCCCTGATCACCAGGGGTTCATCACTGTCGACGAGGTTTTTGTATTTAGTATAAATATCCCCGAAAAGAGTAATTTCGGCTGATCCTGTCATGTCTTCAATCTGGCAAAAAGCCATTTTTTCGCCTTTTTTATTCATGATCTCTTTTTTACCCACTACAACAACAGGCAGTTCAGCCTCAGCATGAACACCAAGACATCGGCATTCCTGAATATTTTTAAGATTAAGTCTTTTGATATCCTGCTGAAAAGGAAACAGCGGGTGTCCGCTTAAATAAAATCCCAGAGCTTCTTTTTCCTTTTTGAGTTTTTCATCCTCCAGGAATTCGGACAGATCATTTTCAGGGCAATTTATGCCCAGACCGAGAACAACGCTGGTTTTTCCTGGAGATACCAGACTCAGCAGGCTTGGCTGGCCGTGATTTTTTTGTTTTGCGCTGCGCTGCGATCGGGCCGCAATCATGTCCATTCCTTCAAGAAGTCCTTTTCTCGTGCAGCCAAAGCAGTCCATCCCGCCACTCTTGATGAGCATCTCTATCACCCTTCTGGTCACTTTACGCGAGTTTATCCGTTCGCAAAAATCAAGAAGACTTTTAAAGGGACCGTTTTTCATCCGTTCTTTAATAATGCATTCAATGGCTCCCTTGCCCACGTTTTTGATCACACTGAGCCCCAGGCGAATTTTATCTTCCTCCACGCTGAACTGGGAAAGGCTTGAATTAATACAAGGCGCCAGGACTTCGATTCCCAGGTCACGGCAGGCATTAACATGAGTAATCACCTTGTCGGTGTTGTTTACTTCGGAAGTAATAAGAGCCGCCATAAATTCATGGGGATAATGGGCCTTGAGATAAGCTGTCTGATAAGAGATAAGCGCATAGGCGGCGCTGTGGGATTTGTTGAATCCGTATCCTGCAAATTTTTCCATGAGGTTGAAAATATGCCGGGCGACATCTTCAGGAATATTGTTTTGTTTTGCTCCCTGCAAAAACTTGGTTCTTTGCTGGGCCATTACTGCTGGTTGCTTTTTACCCATGGCCCGCCGAAGCATATCTCCATCGCCCAGGGAATATCCTGCCAGAACCTGGGCAATTTTCATGACCTGCTCCTGGTAGAGGATAACCCCGTATGTCTCGTTGAGAATAGGCTCAAGTTCAGGATGGATGTATTCCACCTGAATCCTGCCGTGTTTGCAGTTGATAAAATCATTGACCATGCCGCTTTCCAGAGGACCAGGACGGTAAAGTGCCAGAAGCGCAATGATCTCCTCAAAGCAATTGGGTTTGAGGTCGGTAAGAACGCCGCGCATGCCTGAGCTTTCAAGCTGGAATACTCCATCCGTCAGTCCCTGCCCCAGAAGTTCGAAGGTTTTGGAATCGTCCAGAGGCAGCCTGGTCATGTCGGGAGCAGGTTGTCCGCCTGACTTGATCAGCTTTAAAGCATCGTTGATTACGGTCAGGGTTTTGAGACCCAGAAAATCAAACTTGATCAGGCCGACATCCTCAACTCTTTTCATGTCATACTGAGTGACAATTTCACCCTTTTTCCCTTTGTACAGGGGAAGATATTCCTGCATGGCCCCATCTGAAATCACTATTCCGGCTGCATGAGTGGAGGCGTGTCTCACCATTCCTTCCAGACGTCTGCAGACATCCACCAGTTTGGCCATGTCCTTATCGTCATTAATTATCCTGTGCAGTTCGGGTTCCTTTTCAAGGGCCTTGTCAATGGTCACCCCCAGTTCCTCCGGAATCAACTTGGCAACCTTGTCCACCCTGGCCAGGCTTATGCCCATGGCCCGGCCCACATCCCTTATTACCGCTCTGGCCTTCATCCTTCCGAAGGTGGTTATCTGGGCCACGCTGTCATGACCATACTTATCTGAAACATAATGGATAACCTCTTCCCGGCGATCATAACAGAAATCCACATCAATATCCGGCATGCTGGCCCGTTCCACATTGAGAAATCTCTCAAAAAGAAGGCTGTACTTTATGGGATCAAGATCGGTTATGCCCAGGGCGTACGCAGCCAGGCTTCCGGCTGCCGATCCTCTGCCAGGGCCTACCGGGATATTTCTGGCCTTGGCCCAATTGATAAAATCCTGAACGATAAGAAAGTAACCCGGGTAGCCCTTGCCGCAGATAATGGCTGTTTCTTCCTCAAGTCTTTTGTCATACTCTTTCCGGTCCACCTGGTAGGGCATGCTCTTTAATCTTTGTTCAAGTCCCTCCCTGGCCAGGCTGTTGAACTCGCCATCCAGTGTATCTTCCCTGGATGGTATGTATTTCGGGAAGTGATGCCTGCCCACTTCCAGCTCAAGATTGCATTTTTGAACAATATCGTGAACACTTTCAAGGGCCATGGGACAATGGGAAAACTCCTTTTCCATTTCTTCCGGCGATTTGAAATATAGTTCATCGGTGTTAAAACGCATCCTTGCTACGTCATTGATTCTGGAGTTGGTCTGAATGCAAAGCAGGGTGTCATGAGCCTCCACGTCGTCGGCGCTCAGGTAATGACAATCATTGGTGGCTACCAGGGGCAGGCCTGTTTTTCCAGACAATTCAATGAGCTTCTCATTGACTTCCTCCTGTTCCCTGATGCCGTTGGCTTCAAGTTCCAGGTAAAACCTGCCCGGGAAGATCTCTGCGTACTGCCCGGCGCATTCGCGGGCCTTTTCAAATCCTTTCCCGCGCATAACGTGCTGCACCTCGCCCTGAAGGCAGGCAGACAGCGCGATAAGACCCTCACTGTGATTTCTCAGGATTTGTTTATCCACTCTGGGCTTGTAATAAAAACCTTCCAGCCAGCCCGTGGTTACTATTTTGATCAGGTTTTGATATCCTGCATTGTTCATGGCCAGCAGAACCAGGTGATATCTGAGTTTTTCGTTGTCTGTAAGTTCTTTATGGGCCACATAGACCTCGCAGCCGATAATGGGTTTTATTCCGTATTTCCTGGCTGTCAGGTAAAAGGTCATGGCTCCGAAAAGATTCCCGTGATCAGTGATGGCTGCTGCAGGCATGCCCAGATCGACCGCTCTGGAGCAGAGGTCATTGATCCGTATGGCTCCGTCCAGAAGACTGTATTCGGTATGGCAGTGAAGGTGGGTAAAGTTAGACATCAAATTTCCTCAATATATAAATATCGTTTGATTTTCTGGGTGGGGGTCTTTTCAAAAGGTTCCGTCTGTTCAATAATTTTGTTTAGTCTGGAAAAGTCAGAAACCTTTAAATTAACATTTGTTTTAAGTTCTTCCAGGATTTTTTTGACCCTGGAGAGGGCCTCTGATTCGGAAATGCTGTTCAGTCCAAAATCCTGTTCAAGCTGTTCATAATTTAGATGAACTCTGGCCACCAGTTTTCCGTACACTGAATAGACAAGGGATTCCAGGACATAATCAAATTGATTGATTATCGCTTCCACTTCTTCAGGATAAATATTCTCTCCGCTTGGCCCCACAATTACATTTTTGAGCCTGCCCTTGATGTAAAGGTAATTGTCCTTGTCCAGCCTGCCCAGGTCTCCGGTAGACAGCCAGCCATCTTCTGTAAGTACCTGCCGGGTGATTTCAGTCGCCTTGTAGTAACCCTGCATTACATTGGGTCCTTTAACCAATATCTCGCCTATCCCGGTTTCCGGGTCCGGATTGTCGATTTTCAGTTCAAGACCTTCAAGAGGTGGGCCTGTAGAGGTGAACCTGGTTTCGGAAGGTTTCGCTCCAGCTACCAGAGGAGCTGTCTCTGTAAGGCCGTATCCTACAGAATAAGGAACACCGGCATCCCTCAAGAACTTTTCCGCTTCAGGAGAAAGGGCTGCTCCTCCAATACAGATTGCCTTGATCTCTCCTCCGAAAGAGGTCATGAGTTTTTTGCCGGCCAGCTTATGCAGCTTTCTGCGAACCGGGGAAAAACCGTACAATCCGCGCATGAGGCGGTTTTTGTTAAGCTGGGGCAGAATTTTGTTCTTGAATATTTTTTCAATTACCAGAGGAACCATAAGCATGATCGTGGGTTTAACCTTGCCCATTGCAGGCAGGAGTATCCTGGGAGTAGGGGCTTCGCGCAGGTAGGTGACCGAAGCGCCAACCAGAAGCGGAACAATCAGGCCCAGGGAGCATTCGTAGGTGTGAGCCAGGGGCAGAATGGATAAGAACCTGTCTTTTGATTCGGCGTCTACCAGCCTGCCGGCCATTTCCGCGTCATACACCAGGCTCCCGTGAGCCAGCATCACTCCTTTGGAGTGCCCTGTGGTGCCGGAAGTATAGACAATCAGCGCCGGATCATCAGGGTTGACCGGGTTTAAAAGATCCCTGCCCGCAAATTTGTATGCTGACTGCTTTAGTCTGTCCAATCCTTTTAACCCTGAATTCAGGGCGCTTTTTATTCTTTTTCTGCCGGCGAACCGGTTGTTGTCTCCGCCGTCTGCCTCAGTAAAATCATCTATAAAGATTATCCCCAGGTCCTGGAAATCAGTCTCCCCGATTTTAGGAAAAAGAGTTTTGGAAACAAAGACCAGTTTGGCTTCGGAATGCCTGATTATATGAACCACCGCACTTGAATGAAACTGGGTAAGAATGGGTACGGCCACCGCGCCTATAGAAGTGACGGCCATCAGGGCTACCGCCCAGTGAGGACAATTTTCGCTCAAAATGGCGATTTTATCGCCCTTTTTGATGCCTGCCTCCTCAAGTATGGCGCTAAGACTAATTACCTTGTCGTTCAGTTGGGAATAAGTAAGGGGTTGTTCATCAACGTAGCCCAGGGCCGGCCTGGAAGGAAATTTTTCAACGCTTCTGTAAAAAATTTCAGGGATTGTCTGATAAGTGCTCAAAGTAAGGCTCCCGGAGGTTAGGGTCAGGAAAGTAAACAGCGACTCATTTTTTTATGCACAAACTACTCTGAGCATAATTTTTCCTCAAGCCAAACCTGAAGGACAAAAAAAATCATACCGTTAATACGATATTCCCCGGGTCCTGTTACAGACATTACAGTCCAAGGTCCTGGTTGATCAACCCTACGATAATCCTTCCCCTGGGAAAAGATTTTTCGGTAATTGTCCAGACGTTACATATCCGGTCGGGACTTTCACAATCATGACAACAGGCGGTCTTGACGCAGGGAGTCTTTTTGTTCAGGCGCATGGCATTGGCCGGGGCGGAAATACTCTTGATCCGATCCATGGCTTCGTCTACATCACCCACGATCTTGTTCCGACCGCAAAGAACCAGAACGTTCCTGGGACCAAAAGCAATGGCTCCCACCCGGTTGCCGATCATGTCCAGATTAACCAGGAAACCCTGCCCGGTTATAGCGTTTGTGCCGGTAATGAACAGATCGGTCAGCAGGGCTTTGCGTCTGATTTCCAGAGCCATCTCAGGCCCTTTGCTTTTATCAAAGGTATCCAGGACTTCCATGTCCTGACTTTCCTTAAGGATATCATAAAGACCGGTATCCTTGAATGTGGCCGAACCACCCCAGGATATGGAAGATGGTCTGATCCTGGGGATTAAGTCTTTAAGGACCTTATCCCTGGCCTCCTGTAGATCCTTTGCCAGAAAACATTCAAAATTGTTTTCCTCAAGATTTTTCCTGATCAGATCAAGCCTTATCCACCAGAATTTATCAATTTCATTGCTCATGTTCACCTCCATAAATAATAAAACCAGGTACCACAATCCGGGCTAAAAATCATCCCTTGCCCCAGGTTTTGGCGGCATTTGATATTTTATAAGTTATTTCATTATCTTATAAAATATTTTAAGGTCCTTGAGTCACAAATTTTGTTGCGTCTGACATGTTTTTCCGTATAAATTACGGAAACCACCCTGGTAAAGCCGGTTTTTGGTGTGAAAAAATATAATCATTATTTCCAGCCTGCTAAATATTCACTTGCAGCCCGGATCAGAAGACTTTATTGTTCAGGTATATTGTTGAAGATGCTTACAATGCTGCAATCCCGGATGTTATTGTCTTGAGCTTGAAAAGCGCCGGTTTAAATTCAGCACATAAACCCTTAACCGAAGAGTATAAGCATGAAGAAATTATTTTTAACCGCTTTCCTGCTGGCTCTGGTGTTGCCTGCCCAGGTTTGCGCCAGGACTCTTGAACAGATGATCGGACAAATGCTTATGGTGGGCTTCAGGGGATACATGGTGGATGAACAGAGTCGTGTGGCAAGGGATATTTTGGAGCATGGCATAGGGGGGGTAATTCTTTTTGATTATGATGTAGAAAAGAAGGCTTTTGAGCGTAACATCAAAAATCCTCAACAATTGACAAAGCTCATTGCTGATCTGCAGGAATTGTCTGGAGATGATATCCTGCTGGTTGCTATTGATCAGGAAGGGGGCAGAGTTTCAAGGTTGAAGAAGAACTATGGGTTCAGGGACTCGGTGTCTCAGGCATATCTTGGAGGGCTCAACGATCTTGAAATCACCCTTGATTACGCATTAAGGACGGCTCAGGACCTGTCTGAAATTGGAATCAACCTGAACCTGGCGCCTCTGGTGGATTTAAACACCAACCCGGATAATCCGGTCATTGGTCTACTGGACAGGAGCTTTTCCGGTGATCCCGAGGTGGCGGCCAGGCATGCCTGGGAGGTTGTCAATGCGCACCGCGTTTTTAATGTCCTGACTGCTGCAAAGCATTTTCCCGGTCATGGCAGTTCCCTGGAGGATTCCCATCTGGGTTTTGTAGATGTGACCGATACCTGGAATGAAACAGAGCTTTTACCTTTTAAAAACCTGATAGCGGATCAGGGTTGTGATATGATCATGACTGCTCACATCTATAACCGAAATCTCGATCCGGACTGGCCGGCCACCATGTCTGAAAAAATTATTGGCGGAATTTTGCGCAGCGAGCTTGGTTTTGAAGGAGTCGTGATTTCCGACGATATGCAGATGAAGGCCATCCGGGAGCATTATCCGCTGGAGCAGGCCCTGGAGATGACTATTCTGGCCGGAGTGGATATCATTATTTTTGCCAACAACATGATCTATGAAGAGGATATTGTCTCCAGGAGCATAGCCATCATCAAAAATCTGGTGGAAGAGGGCAGGGTGTCTGAAGACAGGATCAGACAATCTTACCGGAGAATATCCCACCTGAAAGCCGGGCTGAATCCTCTGGAACAGAGCAGCTGTTCATTTTGCCTGAAGTAGATTTCTGAAGCGTACAGGGATTAAACAACAATAAAAAAGCCCGGGCCATTGCGGCCCGGGCTTTTTAAACAATTTTATCGGTTATATTATTCAGCAGTCAGCTCTTCCTGGACCTGATTCATCAGCTCCCGGGCCTGGTCAAGCTTTTCCTTCTGTTCTTCAGTTAAGCGTTCTCCAATATATCCGGCTTTCTGATTTATTTCCTCGAGCATTCCGCCAAGAACCATGCTTCTGACCACTTCCGGCAGATTTTCCACCTCAGCTATGCGTGCATCCATCTCGGTCATCTTGGTGTCCAGATCCTGAACCATTTGTCTTGTTTCGGTGATCTGTCCGACTTCCTGGGACAGCTCATCCATGTTATTATTCACCGCGTAATAAAAGACAACCAGCAATAGGACGGCCATGACAGAGATAACTATCCCCACAAGTCCCATATCTTTTTTGACGCCGCCAACCTCATCATTTGAAAAAGCGGGGTTGGAGCCACTCATGCTATCTTCGCCAACCGGCTTAATTTTTTCCTGTGCCATCAACCAGACCTCCTTTAGAATTTCACTCCATTTCGTTGAGTTTGAGAAAACAATAACTGAGCATATAATAAACAATAACAATTAATGACTATAAACATTTAATGTTTATAGTCAAATCCTGCTGATTGATAAATCAATACATGATTTGCGCTTGTATTGCAAGTTTAAAAAAGGGGCTCTCAGGATATTGAGTTTCAGGACATAAGAATTTTGTTTATTTCCCTTGCAGCCAGCTCTACAAAGTCAGGAAAAGCCTCTTCCAGAGTTTTAGTGAGACCCTTTTTCCAGAAAATCTCTTCCGGTTCGACACCCACAACCGTGAAGCTGATTTTATTGCCCAAAAGTTCGGCCATCTTCAAAGAATCCAGAAGGCCGATACCATGCAGGGAAATGTTGTTTTTTCTTGTTTCAACCAAATCCCCTGCTTTCAGACGGTATAGCGTGCCTGGCTTGTTGCCTCCCCTTACCGCGTCCAGGACCAGAAGATAGCTGAATTTTTCAAACATGCCAAAAAAATCCTGGGTGAATATCCCTCCATCAACAAAGGTTACATTATCCGGCCAGGCTTTCTTTTTCAGTGCCTGCATGCAGTAAATCCCGGCACCTTCATCCTTCAGCAGAATATTCCCTATTCCCAATACTAATAGTGTTTTCATGATTTGCAAGCCCTTGAAAGTATCTAAAAAAGTTGCCGGAACATTAGATTCAAGAATCTTTTCCAGTTATGATTGTCTGACGTCCCGCTGTTTTACCATATAAAGGGGGCACTTGACAAAATAGGTCATTATTGATCAAACATCAATTTTTATGATCTTATTCTTGTACGGAGAGGATCATAAAACATTTGACAGACTTTGAATTCAAATACATGTAAGAGAGCGGCAAACACCAAGAAAAAACAATTCGGAAAAGACTTAAAAAACATAAAACATGAATAAAGACAGCCATATTACACAAAATCAGTCAAGCAATGAAAACCTGACTTATATCCAATTGAAAAATAAAGATGTTTATCTGCTTGGAACAGCACATGTTTCCAAACAGAGTGTTGATGATGTCAAGGCAGCGGTCCTGGAAATAGAACCGGATACCATTTGCGTGGAGCTTTGTCACTCAAGGTATCAGGTTCTGGCAAAAGAGGACGACTGGCAAAAGATGAATATTTACCAGGTAGTCAAGGAGAACAAGGCATTGTTTCTACTGGCTCAGCTGGGTCTCAGTACATTTTACCGCAAAATTGGAAAAAAGCTCGGAGTCAAGCCCGGAGCGGAAATGCTTGAAGGAGTACGCCAGGCTGAAAAAATCGGAGCGCGGCTGGTTCTGGCTGACCGGGACGTGAACATCACTCTCAAGCGGATCTGGTCCTCGCTTTCCATCTGGTCCAAGTTTAAATTGCTCTCTCATCTACTGCTTAGTGTGATATTTCAGGGAGATATCAAAAAAGAAGATATTGAAAAACTTAAAAAAAAGGACCAGCTCCAGCTGGTCATGGATGAGTTTTCCAAGTCATTCCCCCAGGTTCAGAAAGCATTGGTTGACGAACGGGATCAGTTCCTTGCACACAAGATATCAACCGGTACCGGACAAAAGGTTCTGGCTATAGTGGGAGCGGCTCATGTGCCGGGCATCACCGGGTACCTGGACAAAGACATTGACATTTCTCCTCTGACCCGGATTCCGCCCAAGCCTGTCTGGCCCACTCTGGTCAAATGGGGCATCCCTCTGGTTATCCTGGGACTTTTGACGTATGGCTTTCTGGTCCATGGTGCTGAGCATTCAGTCCAGTCAATTTATATCTGGATACTGATCAACGGGATATTCTCCGCCATAGGGGTGAGCCTGGCTCTAGGCCATCCTCTGACCATCCTGAGCGCTTTTGCGGCCGCACCCATTACCAGCCTCAACCCCACCATGGCTGCCGGCTGGATTGCCGGACTTGTTCAGGCGTGGGTAAAAAAACCCATTGTGGCGGACCTGGAAAATTTACCCCAGGCTCTGTCTACCTTTAAAGGCTTCTGGTTCAATCCCATCTGCAGGATTCTGCTGGTGGTTGTTCTGGCCAACCTGGGCAGCTCCCTGGGCACTTTTGTGGCCGGAACCTGGATAGCCTCCCGTGTGCTTTGATCTCCGGGAATACTGTAAAACCCTTATCATCAGGTTTTGGACCGTTGTTCAATAAGGACTTTTAAGACGGTTATGAAATTTCCAATGCGCATATTCGGTGAGGTCAAGGGACTTGACCCGGAAAAAATTGATTCCCTTTCCCGGAAAAATTTGTCACCATTTGAATTCAGGGATAACTTCCTGGAGATAGAATACGAGGGTCCCTATATAGATATTGAGCCGCTTCTTGATGATGTCGTTCAGGCCCTGGAAGAACAGGGTTACGGCCATGTGGACTGTATCGACCATGAAAACTGGGAGGTTTTAAGATATCAAATCAGCCGGGGGTCATGGTCCTGCAAGAGAATAAACCCGGACAACGTCCTTGAGGCGTACAAGTGGCAGTAGGCGGGAGTCGGTTTGTTAGATAAAGGATGCGCTTTTTTTGTCACTTGAGTAAGCAGGAAACGGACTTTTCTTCAAAAGCCTTATCAAGGGGCAGAAGTTAAAAAAGGCCACAGTGAAGTACAAATATGATATAAATCTTCTTAAGTTGTTTATGCATGGGCGTGGTAATCATGACTGAACAGGACGGTATTTTCAAAATGGCCCTGGATACCTTAAAGGCATCCAGGAATTTTATTTTTCTTGCCCTGCTGATATATTGCACAGCAGCTGTTGTAGGATGGATGTATCCGGAAAACCTGGATTTTTTGAAAAACCAGTTTGAAGAACTGGTCCATAAATTTGAGGGTCTTGGCCCACTTGGATTTATGGCCAGAATTTTTATGCATAATCTCATAGCCAGTTATCTGGCCATGTGTTTTATTGTTTTCTGGGGGATCATCCCCATGTCCCTGGCTGCATTCAATGGGCTTCTGCTGGGATGGTTCGCCGGGTGGATGGAAGCTCTCACCTGGACACAACTGTTGATTTTTCTTGGGCCACATGGCATTTTTGAATGGCCGGCCATGTTTATCGCCTTCGGAGTGGGCATGTGGAGAGGACTTGGAAACTTTTTTTCCCCTGAGAAATTGAGCTGGATCCAGCGCTGGAAAAGAGCCAATTCCGCCTACCTCATTTTTGTGGTGCCGCTTCTTTTTGTGGCGGCCATCATAGAAGGTCGCTATCATTTGCTGGAGCTGCTTTCCTGATTCCTGTCCCTAATTAAAACAAGATGTTATCCATGGATAAAAAAGAACAGTTAACCATAATTGTAAAAGACCTCTGCGATTACGCCCTGGACCGCGAGGACGTGAAGTGGATCACCGACAATGTGCCTGAATTCGCAGGTCTCAGCATTGATAAGCTGGAATACGAGCTACAGCTGTTGAAAATTGTCACTGTGGGCTGGAGCATCTCTTACTACCTTCAGGATGATCCGGTTAAGGATAAAGTAGTGGAGCCCTTCTGGCAGAACATTTATGAAGTTTCAGGCAATCTTTCCCAGGCCACCAGCCTGTTTATCGGAAAAGAAATTGATTATTTCAAGATATTGAAATGCAGACTGGATGATTATGTGCTTGCCATGTCCAGAATAAAGGACGACAACCCTGTATCAGCCATAGGGCCTGAGTTTGCAAAACATTTTGGCGGCCCGGATGACCTGTTCTCTTTTATGGCCGGGTCGAAAATGTTTATGGCCGCTCTTGGCGGAGTAAAGCAGTATTTACAGGCCGCGGGCTTCAGGGTTTCATAAAATAACCGCATCTTGATCTACTTTTGCACCCACCGAAGTCGGCTGGTCAGATGCTAAACGGATCAAGCTTAAATGGGCGCCCTGCATTTGAATTTTAAACACCCTGAATGGTAAGGGTTATTCCAATAGATTGACAACAAAAGAGGTATTTATGAGCGTAAAATTCAAGAGAAAATTTTATATTTTCATTGCCCTGATTATAATCGCCGGTGGCGGCGTGCTTTACCTGAAGTACGCGGACATGGAAGAACCGGTTGTTTACCTTCATCCGGAAGTTACTCACACAAATGACAGGCAGCCGTTTAAAATCGAGGTGAAAGACCCTGGCCTCGGACTGAAAAGCGTTGAAGTCAAGGTAATCCAGGGGGACAGGGTTCATACTGTAGTCACCGAGCAGTTTGGGGAAGCGATTGACAGCTTTAGAACGGAGATGGAGCTTCCCAGGCTTGACCAGGGCGAATTTCAGGTGATTATAAACGCTCTGGACAGGTCCATTGTCAACTGGGGCAGAGGCAATCTTTCCACATTGTCCAGGACAATGACCTTTGACAATGTTCCTCCGTCAATCTCCCTGTATTCTATGGTCCACAATCTCAATCAGGGCGGCTCAGGCCTGACGATTTATGAATTGTCCAAGGATGTGGTCAAAACCGGTGTTGTTGTGGGAGATTATTTTTTTCCTGCCTACAGGCAGCCGGACGGCAAATATCATTGTCTGTTCGCTTTCCCCCATGATGCGGATACAAAAAGCGACATTCCAAGGATACTGGCCAGGGACAGGGCAGGGAACGAACAGATTTCAGGAATCAACTATCATGTAAATTCAAGAAGCTTCAGGCACGACCGCCTGAATATCGGCGATAATTTTCTTCGTTCCCAGATGCCTCAGTTTGAAAGGGATTTCCCCGAGGAGAATGATCCTTTTGATATATTTTTAAAGGTGAACAGACAAATGCGCCAGGACAACCGGACTAAGGTCGAGGAGATAGCCGGAAAAACATCCCATGTGCTGGACTTTGAGGGCGTCTTTCTCAGAAAGTCCAACTCGGCACAGATGGCCGGTTTTGCCGATCGCAGGACCTATTACTACCAGGACCAGGAGATTGACCGGCAGGTGCATCTCGGCGTTGACCTGGCCTCTACGGCCCAGGCACCGATTCCCGCAGCCAACAAAGGGAAGGTGGTTTTTACCGGGATCATCGGAATTTACGGCCAGACAGTTGTCATTGACCACGGTATAGGCCTTCAGACTTTGTACGCCCATTTAAGCAGCATAGATGTACAGGAAGGCCAGATGGTCGCCAAGGGAGAAATCATCGGACGCACCGGAACCACAGGTTTGGCTGTTGGGGATCACCTGCACTTTGAGGTTCTGGTGTCGGGCATTTCAGTCAATCCGGTTGAATGGTGGGATATTAACTGGATCAATAATAACATCAACAGCAAGCTGCAGTAGTTTAGATAAAAAGAAAAGGTAACGGGTCCGGAAAAGGGCTGGATTTGAAATGTCATGACCCCTTTCCGGACCTTTTACTTTATGAAGTAACTTTAAACTTATCAGCAATTATTCCAAAATATTATATTTTTATCATACAGATTGCTTCTGTCGCTTCGCTCCCTCGCAATGACAAATGGAGGCGTAACCAAGCCGTGACTATTGGTTTGTCGTGCAGATTGCTTCTGTCGCTTCGCTCCCTCGCAATGACAGGTGAGGCGTAACTAAGCCGTGACTATTGGTTTGTCATGCAGACTGCTTCTGTCGCTTCGCTCTCTCGCAATGACAGGTGAGGCGATGCTCCCTGGTCTCTTCTTCCTCTCTTCCTCTCTTCCTCTCTTCAAAATTCCGGAATTCCTCAATTCCGAAATTCCTCAATCCTGAATTCCTCAATCCTGAATTCCTGAATCCTGAATTCCTGAATCCTGAATTCCTGAATCCTGAATTCCTGAATTCCGGCTGTCATTGCGAGCGAGTCCTCGAGCGCGGCAATCTCATTCTCATTGGCACAGAAGGTTGCGAACAAAGCGAAGCAATCTATAAAGCATAGATCATTTCAAGTTACTTGTCGGTTGGTCCCGGGCCGCCCAGGCGAGCGCGGCAATCACCCTTCTGCTAAAGTATTCTGAACCTGTTTTCCAGTCCTAACTCCGGGGCCGCCTTTTCCACCTGTTCTTCGCCCCCCATTACGCAGATCATGCCCGGATCATTTTTTAATCCGAAGTCCAGGGCTTTGCCGAATTCTCTGAAATCATCCAGGCTGGTTTCAAGAATCTGCTCCCTTACCTTTTGACGGTGCTGGTCGGTGATTCCCGCCATATATCTGGCCAGGGAGGAAAATCCTTTGGCATCCGGCAGCTGATAGGAGTCCATTTCACCGATGGCCCCGATAACGGCTTTTTCCACTTCATCCTTGTCCAGTTCGTCCCGGATCAGATAAGCGCCCGAACCCAGAAATGCCTTTATGGTTTCCAGGATATTGGGGTCGCGGTAGGATGCAAAGGCCACGAAGTTGGACAGGTAGTCATAACTGCCGAATGCCCCGTACGCGCCTCCCTGTACCCTTATCTGGTCCCAGAGCCAGCTGGCCCGCAGGAATCTGCTCGCCACCAGGCTGGAGCCGTGAAATTTATAACCCGATGACTTGAGATCAACTGATTTTCCCACATAGTTTACCTGGGCGGGAATGAACATGCCTTCATTTCCATGCATGCAACATGATACCCAGGTTGAAGGGGAAATATTATGCCGGGGTATAAGGCTGAAAAAGTTGTCCGTGGAGTTTTGATTCAGGTCAAAAAGGCTTTGTTCGGAAGTAATATTAACCAGCATGGCGTCCTTGTGGAAAAGGAGAAATTTTATTTCCTCCAGGTCCATTCTGACCCTGTCCCAATCCTTGTCTATGAGTCTGGCAAGGTGTCTGAGAAAAAGCAGATAGCTTATTCCCGACATATGTTCCTGGGACCAGTCAGCCTCATTGTACCTTGCTTTCAGGCGCATGCTCACGAATCTGTGTCCGGCCGGGACAAGGCTTTGCTCCAGGGAGGCTTTTTCTTCAAGGACTATCTGTCTGAATCTCTCTTTATTGTCCAGGTTGACGTCCATGATGATGTCTTTCAGGATGTTGTACAATTCCTCTATGTTTTCGGGAAGTGACTTGCCTCTCAAAAAAAGGCGGCAGGCGCTGTGGTCCTGTCCCATTATAGTATGCGCGAATATCGCCGGAGAAATTCCGCCGGTTTTTTGCCTGATCCTGGTGGTCAGCCTGACAAAATCCTGCTTTTTTGTGCCCATTTCCACCAGAGCCCGGCCGAACAGCGGCGCATAGGAAAGGTACCTCTGGGGAAGGAAGTGTAAGTCGAATCCAAGATCCAGGTAGTAAATTCCGGCTGTGGGCTGTGGATGAAACAGGACTTTGACCTGATTAATTTCTGTTTCCTCTCTCGTGGTAATCTTAATTTCCTTTTCCAGATCATTGCGCCCGAGTCTTGGTATCCTGGCCAGTTCCTCGGGGTCGTCCTGCGCGGACTGGACTTTTTTAAGCTCCCGGGTGTTTTCAATTACTTTTTCCAGCTCTTCTTCTGACAGGCGCTGCTTAACCCGGTCAAGAGCGGAATTCTCTTTTTCCTGGAGCCTGGCCTCAAGGTCGGGATCAGGCTCGAGAACAACAACCGATTTATGGGAATTGTCCAGAAGGTAATCTTTGATCAGATTCTCAAATATCTTTTCATTATTTTCCAGCCGCTTCTTAATCTCATCAAGCACAGGTGAAAACTCAACCAGGGTAAAGGGGCTTCCATCATAAAGCCAGGTGGTCAGAGCCCGGAACATCACAGCCATTCCCCTGGGAAAAGAGCCCGTGTTATTTTCGCGCAGGGCGAACTCAAGACTGTTCAGGGCGGCCATGATTATTTCAGGATCAATCCCTTGCCCGGCCAGATCTTTCAGGGTGGACTCTATCAGCTTTTCCACCTTGTCCAGATTTCTGGATTCCACTCCCATAAGGCCGGTGGAATAATACATCTGCAGAATGTCCGTCTCCAGTCCCGTCCCTGTCAGATCTTCTCCGAGGCCGGATTCGATGAGCACCCTGCGCAGTGGCGAGGCAGGCATACCGGTCAGGATAAAATCCAGAATGCGCAGGCTGAGGTTCAGCTGGGCATCAAAGGTGTCCGGCAAAAGCCAGTTGATCGTCAGGTAACATTTGGGATCGTTTTCTCCCGAAGAGCTGTACTGTTTGACTATTTTCCGGTTAAGACTTTTTTTACTCTGAGTTATAACAGTTGAATCAACTTCAAGCTTGTCAAATTCGTCCAGATACACAGCCAGTTTATTCAGCCTTTCGTCCTCAGGATTATCCCCGTAAAAAAATATAAAAGCATTGGATGGATGGTAAAACTTTTTATGGAAATCAATAAAGTCTTCATAGGTCAGGGTGGGTATTTTTTCCGGATCCCCTCCGGCGTCAAAGCCATAGGTGGAGTCGGGGAATATTGACTGCTGGGAATAATCGGCCAGCAGACTTTCAGGTGAAGAGTACGCGCCTTTCATTTCATTAAAAACTACGCCTTTGTATTTAAGGGGAGATCCGGGCTGTTCCAGTTCATAGTGCCAGCCTTCCTGTTCAAAGATATGTCTGGAAATACTGGGATAAAATACGGAGTCCAGATAAACGTCCATGAGGTTGTAAAAGTCCTGTATGTTCTGGCTGGCCACCGGATAGCAGGTCTTGTCAGGAAATGTGACCGCGTTGAGGAAGGTCTGCAAAGAACTCTTGAGGAGTTCGACAAAAGGTTCCTTTACTTTGTATTTGCGTGACCCGCACAGCACCGAATGCTCCAGAATATGGGGGACTCCGGTATTGTCCCGGGGAGGTGTGCGGAAATTTATACTGAAGACCTTGTTCTCATCATCATTGAGCAGGGAAAGAATTCTGGCTCCTGTTTTTTTATGTACAAAAAGCCTGGCCCTGGAGTTGATCTCCGAAATTTGCTTTTCTTCCATCAGATCATATTTTTCAGAATAACTCACTATATTCCTCCTGGTTGGATTATTTTTTTGTCTGGAGTACGCAAAAACTTTTGAATTATAGGACTTTTTTCCCCCAAGCTCAACCTTTGTTTAGCTGACCGACACGGCTGCCGGTTTCCTTGTCCTACACAAAACTGGTTACATAAGTCAGGAATAAGTAGAGAGAGACAATTGTCATTGCGCCATTTTGCGAAGGGCGGAGATAGAAAATCCAGCAAAAGAGCATAAACCTAAATATGAATAATATCTTCAAAATGTTTCACACTGGAAAGAACAATTTTATTCCCGCGCTTCTGATAGTTTCCGGACTGGTTTTGTCCGGCGCCTGGGGTTGTACGTCCAGGTCACCCGAAGCCCTTCTTAATAAGCATCAGGTTGCATTACCGGAAATTGATAATCTGGTTGTTTGCGTGTCTTATGGATGCCGGCACAGAGAAACAACTCTTATCGATTCATTGGAGTGGGAGCAGGTGAGGGAAATGATGGAGTCGGGTGACGGGGATTCCCCTGAACATGAGAGACAGCGGGTATCCTGGACTATAGGTTTGCTGGAAAGGATCGTCGGACCCAAGGTGGGTACGGAACATAACAAGGGCCGCAACAGGGAAGGACCTCCTGGTTCAAGGCAACTGGACTGCATTGCCGATACGGTAAACACCACTACTTATCTGTTGCTGCTTTCCAGAGAAAACCTCCTGATTAATCATGAGGTGGTTGAACCGGCGCGAAAGGGTCCTCTTCGTCTCAGTTACTGGCATAAAACAGCAGTAATGGAAGAAAAAGGTTCAGGAAAGCGGTTTGCCGTGGATCCCTGGTTTTTTGACAACGGCCGGCCGGCAGCTGTCCTGCCGCTGGAGGAATGGAGGTCCGGAGATTACCCGGTTGCTGAATAAGAGCAACGCGAAACTGAAGCACCATGATATATAGGTAAGTGCTTGCTGAAGACCGGGTATGAGCTTAGTAAGGCCCGTGGATGATATTATGGTGTCTACCTCCACTGCCTTCCACAGACAGTCAAAAAGATCCCTTTTACGCACTGCTTTTCCCCGGTATCAAAGACTTATCTGGACATCGGCAGAAATTCTGTTATTAAAAACAAAGTTAATTTAAAAAACCTCAGGGAGGCATTATGTCAAATGCTCTATGGATTGTTCTGGTGGTGCTGCTTGTCCTCTTTGTTTTATTTACGCTTAAGACATATAACCGTCTTGTGAAACTGAGGAACCGTTACAAAAACGCTTTTTCCCAGATAGACGTTCAGCTCAAGCGCAGATACGACCTTATTCCCAACCTGGTGGAAACAGCCAGATCATACATGAAACATGAACGGGAAACCCTTGAAAATGTGGTCAAGGCCCGAAATCAGGCCCTGGATGCCTCGAAACAGGCAAGTTCAGATCCCGGAGCGCCGGACTTAATGAAGAAACTGGCCGGGGCCGAAGGCATGCTTTCGGGTTCACTTGGCAGACTGTTCGCCCTGGTTGAGAATTACCCTGATCTTAAGGCCAACCAGAATATGATGCAGCTATCCGAGGAACTGACAAGCACGGAAAACAAGATTTCCTTTGCCAGGCAAGCCTATAACGATGCTGTAATGACTTACAACAATTACGTTCAATCCATGCCCCAGGCTGTTTTTGCTCCCGCCCTCGGATTCAGGGAAGCTTCTTTTCTGGAATTTGACAGAGAGGAAATCAAAGAAGCCCCCAAAGTTTCTTTTTCGTAACAGATGTTGCAGTATCCCGATTTCCGCGGCTGATAAGCATCGGATCACCAAGAGGAAAAAATGGATTTTTTCGAACATAAGGAACAGGCCATCAAAATCAGCAGATACCTGGTATTGCTTTTTATTTTGGGCACGATCGGGGTAATTGTAATAATTTATCTGTTTATTTTCGGCTATTTCTATTTTCATTTCGGTTCACTCAGCCAGGCCTGGCAGTCAATACATATTCATTGGCCGGAACTGGCTGTTTTCGGCGCTGTTGTTACTCTTGTGATTGTGGGTGGTACTTTTTACCAGGTTTCAAGGCTCAGTAAAGGCGGTTCGGCTGTGGCCGACATATTAAAAGCCAGGCTGGTTACGGAAAACACCCAGAATCCAGACGAGCAGAAAGCCTTGAATATTGTTCACGAAATGGCCATAGCATCAGGCCTGTCCAAAATTCCCAAATTATACATCATGGACGGAGAAGACTCAATCAACGCCTTTGCCGCAGGATGGCGCGAGGATGACGCAGTGATCGGTCTTACTTCGGGGGCAGTAAAACATCTGGACAGGTCGGAGCTCCAGGCGGTAGTCGGCCATGAAATAAGCCATATTCAAAACGGGGATATGTACCTGAATATAAAGCTCATGGGAATAGTGTTCGGCCTTCTTGTTCTGACTTATTTCGGCAGCTTTGTTATTCGCAACGCCCTGTACGGCTCCATGATGTCAGGCAGAAGATCAAGGACCGACCCGAGGGCGCTCATAGTTTTTATTGTTCTGGGTGTGGGACTGATTGTAGCCGGATTTGTGGGCATGTTGTTCGGCAACATCATCAAGGCTGCAATCTCAAGACAAAGAGAATATCTGGCTGACGCGTCGGCTGTGCAGTTTACCCGCATGCCCGAGGCAATGGAAGGAGCTCTGGTTAAGATCAGGGATATGTCAAAAACGGAAAATAAAAACCATCTGAACAATCCCAATGCTGAACAGGCAAGCCATATGTTTTTTACTGAAGCAGTGAGCAGGTTTGAAAGCCTGTTTGCCACTCACCCACCCATCGAGGAGAGAATAAGACGGATAAATCCCGTCCGCAACAAGATATGAACTTCCGGCCTGTCAATCCGGCCTGTCTACATACCGGACCAGATATGCGACTTGTGTTTTCAATCCGCCCCAGGTAAAAGCCCGGTCAAAAGCGGGCCAAGGTCATTACGCCCCGGTTGAGGAGTGATTCATTTTTTGTGCTTCACTCTTTTTTTATTATGTGCAATGAGGAGATAGCCTGACACCTTAAGCTTTGATGGATATGAAGTTGTATAATCTTTCTTTTAAACAGCGCTTGTCCAGGGAATCCCTGCTGATCATTATCGGGGTGGTGTGGATCATCGGCGTTGTTGTGTCTCTTGGCTGGAACCGGCATCAAATCCAGGAATCCTTTTTGATGCTGGCCAGATCAGAGGCCCATAACTCGCTTCAGAAAGACCTGGTATACCGAAGATGGGCCAGCATGCATCAGGGCATATACGTCCCGCCCACCGAGTCGACCCCTCCCAATCCATTCCTGGACCACATTCCTGACAGGGATCTGGTCACCACCGGCGGCCAGGAGCTGACCCTGGTCAATCCGGCCTATATGACCAGGCAGGTGCAGGAATTAGGCGGAGAAGAGTACGGCCTGCGGGCTTATCTGGTAAGC
>SKKD01000187.1 GCA_007121655.1 Desulfonatronovibrio sp.
AAATAAGATACTCGATCAATTGCTGATTGAGCGTTTTGTGGTTCCCATGGATTCCTGGTATGATTCCATCAGGATGCTGCTGGATAAGTTATACCCGCACGGCGGAGAAAATGCCCAGAACCCTTAAAGGAACCCTTATCCTGACCATTGTCGCCCTGGTGGTGATCAGCATTTCCGCTGTAACTCTACTTGCTTCACAGCGCTACGCGTCCTCTCAAAGGCAGCTTATGGCTGCCCAGGCTAGAAACATGGGCCTGACCCTGGCCAACGAGATCACCGAGCTCCTGCTGGTCAACGATCTGGTGGCCGTGCAGAGAAAACTTGAAGTATACAGGGATACCATGCCTGCACTGGAGTACCTGTTCGTGCTCCGGGACGACAGGGTCTTGGCTTCGACCTTTGAAGACGGGACTCCCGCCGATTTGGTCAGGGCCAATTACCTGGTTCATGGACAGGAAGAAAGCTTTATCCGTGTTGCTTCCATGGACGGGGAAAAATTTCTGGACCTCGCCATGCCGGTTTTTGAAGGCAAGGCCGGAACGGTTCGTCTTGGCCTGTCCCAAAAGCACCTGAACATGCAACTCGCCCACATGTGGAGGCAGATAACTTTTCTGGGGCTGGCCATTCTGGTTCCGGCATTGATCATCGGGCTGACAATGATAAACAGGCTTACAAGACCTCTGGCCGAACTCTCCGGAGCGGTCAAGGATATTGATCCTGAACACATGGAGGCAGGAATTGAGGTCAAAGGCAAGGATGAGATCGCCGACCTGAGCAACGCCTTCAACCTGATGACCGAAAGAATCCAGGAATATACCAAAAAACTGGAAAAACAGGCTGTTGAACTGGAAACAGCCCATAAAAAGATGCAGACCACCTGCGAAATAGCCAGAGGGGTTTCCGCTCTGGGCGATCTCGACGAGATCGGCGTATATCTGATCAAAAGAATCAAGAAAATTATTAACTGTCCCGATTATCTGCTGATAATCTTCGGCAGCGACAAAGAGAGTCTTTTCCTCATATCTGAAAACCAGAGCACACGGGTTCGGGATCTGGATCTGGCAACCACGCTTGAGTCAAGGATGCAGGGTACAGGTCCGGTGGAAAGATTTGAAGACGGAGAGGTAATCCGGTCGGATCACTTTCCATCAGATTCAGGTGAGGGATCCTTTCAGGCCGCCATTCCTCTTTACCATGAAGATACTTTATGCGGGGTGATGTTCTCTTCCTGTAAATCAGGATGTAAGTGTGACTATGATGCCATGGATATGATCAGCCTGATTCTTTCTCATTCCACCGGCACAATTAAAAGGGCTCTGCATTATGCCGAGGAAATGGGCAGGCTGCGGGGCAAGCCCGGCGTCCCTCAATTTCAGGGAATGGTGGGGCGAGACGACAAAATGCAGACTCTTTTCAGGCTGATAGAAGACGTGGCTCCCACTGATGCCACTGTTCTCATCCAGGGCGAATCAGGGACAGGAAAGGAGCTGGTGGCCAGGGCCATCCACAAAAAGAGCCTCAGAGGTGACAAACCTTTTGTGGTCATAAACTGTTCAGCCTATCCGGCTACACTCCTGGAAAGTGAATTGTTCGGTCATGAAAAAGGGGCTTTTACCGGAGCAGCAAGGCAACGCAAAGGCCGGTTTGAACTGGCTGACGGAGGAACTGTTTTTCTGGATGAAATTTCAGAAGTGGATCCCTCGGCCCAGGTGAAGCTGCTGCGGGTTTTACAGACCCGGAAATTTGAACGTCTTGGCGGCGATAAAACCATCCAGGTTGATGTACGGATATTGACGGCCACCAACAGGGTCCTGCTGGATGAGGTCAGGTCCGGCAGGTTCAGGGAAGATCTTTATTACAGGCTTGACGTGGTGTCGGTTCATCTTCCTCCGCTGAGAGAGCGCGGAAACGACATAGCGCTGCTGGCAAGGTTTTTTTTGAAAATTTATGCTCAGGAACAGTCCAGGGAAATAGACGACATCGGTTCATCAGCCATGAGAGCCCTGCTTGACTATGACTGGCCGGGAAATGTGCGTGAACTGGAAAATGTAATGGAGCAGGCCGTGGTGTTGTCCAAGGGCAGGGTGGTCACCCTTGAAAATCTGCCCCCAAGATTTCAGTCGATAAAAGTGGCAAAGTCCAAGACCATCAACGAACAGGAAAAAACCCTGCTTCTGGAGACACTTGAATCGTGTGGATGGAATAAAAAAATGGCTGCTGAAAGACTTGGTATCGGCAGAAGTACTCTTTACGCAAAGCTAAAAAAACACGAGATAAAAGATCCAGACTCTTAGGTTCGTCCAGCCGGCTGAACACTCTGTTTCGTTTTTGGACAGTTATTGCCGTTATTTGTTCTGATTGCCCTTACCTGCACCCTTACCTTATTCATAGCCAGGGCATCCCTTGAATTCACATCATACCTCCTGATTCCTTCTTCCCCGGATTATCCACACCCCTCTGGCATCTCTCTGGAACGTTTGTTGCTAGATTAATCACCATTACTGCCTGATTCGACCCTGTTCAGGCATTTTGGGCAGTTTTCAGGGGGGCATATGGATAAGCATGCACTGGTGCTGGTAGAGGGAGCAGAAGGAAAAGACTTGAGGCGGGCCCTTGAAAAGGAAGGATATCGGCCGATCCTGGCCGACTCGGTTGAATTTTATAATGAGGATGAGGTGGCAGACAGGATCAGCCTGGTAATCCTTGACCTTGATCTGTCCATGGTTACCAACCATTTTGTATCGAACTTAAAGAAAAATACAAAAGCCTGGATTATCGGCATTTCATCTCAGAAATATCACCCACATCTGGCTCAAGCGTTAAGATCAGATCTGTTCGGCGTGGTCAGCAAGCCCCTGGACTATGCCGAGCTTTTTTACTGCATGAAATGCGTGGAGGATGGAAAGCAGTAGGCACAAAATTCAGCATGAGGAAGAAATGAAGTATTTGTTATCGATCATAAGCCTGTTTTTTCTGTTGAGCGTCGTGTTGACTCCGGCTCATGGACAGCAGGTCATACGGATTTCCGGTGCCACCACTGTCCAGCCGGTAGTGGAGCTCATCGCTGAACAGTTTACACAACTGACCGGTCAGAGGTTTGCCGTTCAAGGCGGGGGAAGCCTGACCGGGGCTCAGGATGTCATGGAAGGAGATTCTCATCTGGGGATGGTTTCCCGTTCTCTGAGTCCCTTTGAGAAGGAACGGCTTGAATATGTAACCCTGGGCTTGGATGCCCTGGTATTTATAGTAAATGAGCGTAATCCCCTGAATGAAATCAACCTGGAAACCGTGACAGCCCTGTTTACCGGACAGGTTGTCAACTGGAATGAACTTATTGATTGGGACAGGGAAGTTGTTCTGGTTTCCAAGGAAATGGGACGCTCAACACTCGAACTTTTTGAAGAGTACAGTGGTCTTCATCACCGGGACAATTCATCTCCCGGAAAAAACGGATATGTTTCCGGGCGCGCTTATGAAATAGGTTCCAACCTTGACGGTATTACTCTTGTGGGCGGGGTTCCGGGGGCTGTGGGATACATGTCCCTGGGCACCACAATTTATCTTATGGAAAAGGGGATGCCGGTTAAAATTCTCAAACTTAACGGATTGATCGCCGGTAAAGAATATATCATTAAGGGTAAATACCCCATCACCAGGGAGCTTAACCTGGTTTATCTTAAGGAAAACGAGGAACTGGTCAGTGAGTTTATTGAATATTGCCAGGGTCCCAAGGCTCAGGAAATCGTGCTTGAACTCAAGTATTTTCCTGTTAAGTGATCATGCCCGGGACGGAGGTCTCTGAGTTCAAATACTTTGAACCATAATTATTTAAATGTTAAGCGGGATGAATATGAGATGCACTCATAAAGATATAAAGTTATATTTGCTGACGGGACTTTTGCTGGCTGCAATGTTGCTGCTGAGCGCCTGTTCAGATGATGGGTTTGTGGAGGAAGGCGAGAAGATTACCGATGACCAGATCGCCCTGCTCGTGGATTTTGAAAGGAAAGTCACCCTGGTCCAGCAGGCCATTAAAAATGGAATCTTGACCAGG
>SKKD01000004.1 GCA_007121655.1 Desulfonatronovibrio sp.
ATATTGTTGATAAAGGAATCGATCTTCTGGTGATCCGGGAACTAACCAGCGGAATTTACTTTGGCGAACCCAGGGGAGAAGAAGTCAGAAACGGCCGGAAAGTGGCCTTTAACACCATGATTTATACAGAAGATGAAATCAGACGGGTGGCAAAGGTTGCCTTTGAAGCGGCCGGAAAGAGGAGCTTCAGGGTATGCTCCGTAGACAAGGCCAATGTGCTGGATGTGTCCCAGTTATGGCGTGAAGTGGTGATTGAGGTTGCCAAAGAATATCCCGATGTGGAGCTTACCCATCTTTATGTGGATAACGCGGCCATGCAGCTTGTCCGGGACCCTTCTCAGTTTGATGTCATCCTTACCTCCAACCTTTTCGGGGATATTCTGTCAGATGAGGCGGCTGTTATCACCGGGTCGCTGGGCATGTTGCCGTCTGCCTCCATGGGCTTGAAAAATCCTGCTCTTTATGAGCCGATACATGGTTCTGCTCCTGACATAGCCGGGAAAGATCTGGCCAATCCCTTAGCCACGATTCTTTCGGTAGCCATGATGATGAAGTTCTCCTTTTCCCTGCAAAAAGAAGCGGATGCTATTGAAGGCGCTGTTCAAAAGGTCCTCGGGCAGGGCTTCCGGACCGGAGATATCATGTCTGCTGGTATGAACCAGGTGGGATGTAATGAAATGGGTGAACTGGTGGCAAAGGCGGTGGGATAATCAACTCTGTTCAAGCATATGTTTAATCCTGCATACTCCGCAGGACTCCTCGGAAGTAGGATAACCACATGATTTACAGGGAGAAGGTTTAACCCCTTCCTCCAGGTCCAGCCTTGTAAACGCTTTCCGGCCTCTTTTTAAAAAGCCTTCATAAAAGCTGAGTTTGCGGCCTGGCTGTTTGTGCTCCAACTCATCGAACAAGGTTTTGTAATATGTGAAGCTGGCCCCGCCGCTGTAGGGGCAGGGTGCGAATCCGTAATCGATTTCAGCAATAAAACAGAAATTTGCGGTTTCAAATTCACTTAGTCTGTAAAGGGGCTTGACCTTGCGGGTGAAGCCGTTTTCTTCAGGAAGCAGAGGCCCCTGATCCCCCAGGTGGGCCGATTCCCAGCTGAGTACATTGGAAAAGAGCCTGGCAACTTCATCATCAAGGTTATGTCCCGTGGCCAGGACGTTAAATCCGTTATCCAAGGCAAATTTGTTGAAATAGTACCTTTTGATTTTTCCGCACAGGGAACACACAGGCCTTTTGATTTTTTTTCTGACCTCAGGGATGGACAGACCAAGCTTTTCCATTTCCAGAACAGAAAGGTTGATGTCATAAGCCCTGCAAAACCTTTCAACATGATCCCGGGCTATGGGCGAAGACTGTGGAATGGCCAGATCAATGTGCAGACCCGCGATATCATAGCCAAGCTTTTTCAGCTGCCAGGCCAGAGCAAGGGAATCCTTGCCACCGCTCAAGGCTATGATTATCCTGTCATCAAAGGAAAACAGCTTTTTATCTTTGATGGCTTTCTGGACTTGTCTTTCAACAAACAGGAGATAGCACGGAGGACAAAATCCAGCGGTATGACTGGGCAGCGCAACTACCGCCTTTTCCCTGCACCTGGTACACTTCATGTCATCCTCTTGAAGCTACCTTGCGGACAATGATCCGGTCATCCTTGAAAATGGGCTGGTCAGGAGTGAGGAGCTGGTTGTCTCTGATGACAAGAGCCTGAGTGGTTTTAAGTCCGAGTCTGTTTAACAGGCCCAGGACTGAAGAAACTCTGGTAATGTCCCTGATTTTATTTTCCGGCTGCACAGTGATCTGCATGGACTTGCTCTTTATTTTCATTTAGTATATTTTTAGTTTATAAGATATGCAAATGCTGGATAAAATCCATAAGGAAGACAGTTTATGAGTAATAAAATTCTGGTCGTCGACGACGAGCTGCACATAAGAATGCTTTATAAGGAAGAATTTGAAACCCTTGGTTATGAAGTAGTGACATCTGACGGAAGCAAAGAAATTTTACCTGTTATTGATAAGGAAAAGCCGGATCTGGTAGTGCTGGACATCAAGCTTGGCCAGGACAAGTCAGGCCTTGATCTTCTGCAGGAAATCCGTTCCCGGGATCAGAACATACCTGTGATCCTTTGTACCGCCTACGACAGTTTTCAACATGACCTCAAGTCCATTGCGGCAGATCATTATGTAGTCAAATCCGTTGACCTTTCGGAACTGCTGGGCAAGGTCAGGAAAATTCTGGGCTAGACTTCGGCCAGGATTACCTGTCTTCCCTTTCGAGGCTCACTATACAATAACCTGTCATCTTCCCCTCTGATATTTATTAACCGCCCGGTTATGTTCTGCCAAGTTCTTGCTGAAGTGATGTGAACCGTCATTTCTGGACACAAAGTAAAGATAATCATGTTCATCCGGAAAAAGCGCGGCTTTCAGGGAAGCCAGACCCGGCGAACAGATGGGAGTTGGTGGGAATCCCCGGTGTCTGTATGTATTGTAAAGATTTTCACTGTCATCCAGATGAGACCGTCTGATCCTTCCAGCAAATTCTTTTCCCAGGCCGTAAATAATTGTCGGATCGCATTGCAGCAGCATGTTTTTTTCAATACGGTTATGAAACACACCTGAGATGATATTTCTTTCATGGCTTGCCCCGGTTTCCTTTTCAATAAGTGAGGCCAGGTTGACCGTCCGGTATATTTCCTCAAAATCCGCATCTTTCCACAGCTTGTCCGTAGATTGCCAGAACTGACTGATCATTATTGTGATCAATCTTTCGGCGCCCACATCCCTGGTGGGCGAAAGGTAATAGGTCTCGGGGTATAAAAAGCCTTCGGCATTCGGCGCGTACACAGAAAGACCGGATAGAAAATCCTGATCATGGACCAGTTTTTTAAAATCATCAAAATCAACCAGCCCTTCATTTTCCAGCAATCCGCCGACCTGCCACCAGGTAAGGCCTTCAGTGATCCTGAGACGGTATAAGGCTTCCTTTCCGGTGGTCAGATGTTCCAGCATACGGATCATATTCCAGGAAGCGTTAACCTGAAAATGACCTGCCTTGATTTCCCTGGCTTGTCCGCTGAGCCTGCCAAGGAGATAAAAAGCCTGTTCGTTACTGATCAGGCCCTTTGAATAAAGCTGGGCAGCCGTGATTTTAAAGCTTTGGCCTGGTTGGATTCTTATCGTAACATCCAGATTTTCCCTGCTGTTGGGACTGGTGATGAGGTGATAAAAAAAGCCGGCGCTTGCAAGGAACACCAAGGGGATGAGAATAACGAGTATTAAAAGAATTCTTTTCATTAAAGTGTTCAAAGGTTATGGATTCTCCCGGACCATGTTGAAATCCTTTTCCCGATGAGACAAAAAGCTCTCCAGGATCAGCACTGCCGCCACCTGATCCAGGTTTTGCCTTTCTCTGTTCTCCCTGACGCCGCGCTCAATCATTATAGCCTTAGCTTCGGCAGAGGTAAAGGCCTCATTTATTATATAGACCGGCAGGTCAATCCTTCTTTCCAGACTTTCCTTAAAATTCATTACCTGAGTGCTGGTAAGATTTTCTTCTCCTTCAGACCCCAAGGGGATGCCCAGAACTATGGCTTCAATATTCTGCTCGCGGATTAAACCCAGAAGTTCTTCAAACATGGCTGACCTGGTAGTACGGACAATGGTTTTCAGCGGAAAGGCCATACTGCCTGAAGGGCCGCTGACAGCCAGCCCCATCCGCTTGATCCCGAAATCTATGCCCAGGTAGCGCATTTAGATAAAATCCTGAATCATTACCCGAAGTAAACCGTGTTGGAATAACTTCATGCCGGCACCTTTTGTCTATGTGTCGGCACAATCACCAAATTATTTTCTTTTCTTCCCTTGCCGATTCTTCTGAGCAGATCCTTTTTCCAATTTTCCCCCAGCCTGATTTTGGCCAGGTACTCCACTGTGTGCATTACCTGCATTTTGTTTTTGAGCTCCATCAGGCTTCTGGAAATACCTATCTTGCAGGATGGACAGCCCACCAGCAGGGGAGACTGCTGAGAATATCGCGGTAATTGTCCGGACAGGATTTCCTGTTTTCTGGAACGGATGAGATTGTATATCGCGGGAGAAGTCATGGCTCCGAGACCGGATTCACCACAGCATCCCGGGCTGATTTCAACTCCGGCTCCCAGAAATTTTTCAAGCTTACCCGCATAGATTTCTCCGGCCTTGAGCAGGTTCACCCCGGTCCATTCAGCATGACAGGCTGGGTGATAAAGAATTTTTTCCCCTCCTGCAGCATTTCCGGCAGGCAATGTTTCCAGCAGGTACTGGACAACGTCCATGCGACCAAGTTCATCTCCGGATGACCTCAGGCGGTAGTCCGCTATTCCTTCCCGGCAGGTTCCGCAAGAGGTCAAAACATATTCCGGCTTCAGCCCTTTACTCTGCGCGGAATCCAGGATGTTTTGCAAAGTCCTCCTGTTGTCTGCCCGGATTTTTTCATAGCTCCCGGTGCAGCCGCTGGCCAGCAGAGGATAACCGCAGCAATGATGTTGTTCAGGCAGGATCACGCTTCTTCCTGATTCCAGTATCAGAGCAAGAGTGGCCAGGCCGATGTCACGGTAGAAAAGGCCTGCTCCGCAACCCGGAAAATAAAACACTGCTGAATTTGTGTCTTTGCCTTCAGCTGAGAACATGTTCTGTTTATTCAGATGCAGGGTTTCCGGCAGGTTGCGATATCCTATGCCTGGAGATTTATCCCTGAAAAGGGGGCTGGACATCTTCTTCCTCCAGGAAGAGGGTACAACACCCAGGGCCGTATTCTGTAAACTTTGGCCTACGCAGGCTATTTTCGCCGCCCGGGGCATAATCTTCTGCGGGTCCCGACACAGATATTGGAGCAGGTTGTTTTTCACGGGATGGCCGGAGGCCTTGTTTATATCCAGATAAGAACGCATTCCCAGCGCAGCCTGGGCGTTTTCAATCTTTACAGGACATGCCTGAGTGCACTTTCCGCAGGCGGTGCAATGCTCCATGATTCTTTTTAAATGGCCCATTACCTCCTTGTCCGGGGTACCCTGGAGGACCTGGGTATAATATAAGGCCTCGATAAGGGCGCCCATGGCCAGGTTTTTATTTCTGGGATGAAACAAAAGTCCTTTTTCAGGCAGATACATTGGACAGATCTGTTTGCACTTTCCACAACGAGAACAGGTCTGGATGCTTTTTAAAAGATCGATGAGCCGCTCTTTCTCCTCAAGACCGCTCTTGATTAGATCCTCAATAAGCCGGTTAAAGGAAAATGTATAAGGATGGACCGCCAATACTTTGCTGGTAAGTTTTTGCGGGTTGAATACATTGTTCGGATCGATCTTTTTCTTGTATTCTATTAAGGCGTTGATTTTTTCATCAGATAAAAATCCTATCTTAGTAATGCCGATGCCATGTTCACCGGAAACCTGGCCCTTCAGTTCAAGGACCCTGTCAAAAACCTTGCCTGCGGCCTCTTCAGCCAGGTGCATCATTTCCGGGTCATTGGAGTTGACCGGGATGTTCACATGGCAGTTGCCGTCACCCGCATGCATGTGATTGGCCACGATTATCCTGGTGTTGTTGAGTTCATTAAGTATCTCTTCCAGGCTCTCGCGAAGCTCCGGATAACGACCCTTAAGATCCTGGAAGAAGAAACCTATTTGAAGGAAAAATATCTCCTCCGGCAGATCATCCCTGGAGACCTTATTCTTCAGTACTCCCATGGCCATGTCCAGCTCCATATGAATGAATTCGTCATCCATGTCCACACCCGGAAGATCAAGAACCTTGTTCAGGGACTTGCGATAAGCCAGGGCCAGGTAGTAAAGATTGAGATCTTCAATGAAATCGGAGAATTCCGGGATCACATCCAGAGGAATGACCACGTCCTCGTTAATCTTGAAACCGCTTGTTCTCCGGGTAATGGCCGAAAGCCTGTGCCGGTCCTCCCAGAAGATTTCAGCTTCCTTATCGTCACGGGCCACAAACACATCCACCTGGTCATAGGGGGAGACTATATCGACGATCCTCTCAACCGACTGGTTCAAAGCCTGTTCTTCATTGGAGTCGAGCTGGATGATAAGAACGGAAATAGGTTCACCTTCGTATTGTCTGGACTTTTTACGGTATTCGATGGCCTGAACATACTTTGTGCCGAACTCTTCCAGAGCGGATATTTTTACCAGATCGCCGGCTTTTCTTATTTCATCACGCAGGGCGACAATATTCTTGATGACCTGCATGGCGTTGTGCATGGAGTGGCCGTAGAACTCAAGGCAAAGAACCCTGGACATGGCCATCATGGGATAAAGAGTAAAACAGGCTTCAGTGATGACTCCGTCCACCCCTTCTTTCTGAATTCCCGGCAGCCCCCCCAGATATTTATTGGTTACGTCCTTGCCCAGCCCCGGAGTTCTGATGTCATCTCCGCCAAGAATGATCTTTTCCCGGACATTTCCTTCATGGTCCAGTACTTCAAACTCAACTTCTTCATCCATGAGGATTTTATGTCCGGGATGGTTGAGGCGTTTTACTTCGATAAGTTCACCATTGGCCATAACCATCTTGTAGCTTGAAATATTATCTATGGTGGTGCCGTATTCAAAAGCGAAAGGTCCGCCGGCGTTCTCAGAAATATTTCCGCCCAAAGACGAAGCTGCCTTGGAAGCCGGATCAACAGTGAACAAAAGTTTCTCTCTGGCCGCAGCCTTGATTGCGTCCAGAGTGATGACCCCCGACTGCGAGCAAAGCAAAAGCCTTTCCTGGTCAATGCCAAGGATTTTTTTCATTCTGCTCATGCTCAGGATCACGCTGCGTCTCATGGCGGGAATTGCTCCGCCCGTGAGACCGGACCCGCCTCCTCTGGGAACAATGGCAAAACCCATTTCATTGGCAAGACGGACAATGGCCTGAATTTGAAGGGTGTTTTCAGGAAACAGGACCATCATGGGCAGTTCCATGCGCAGATCCGTGGCGTCGGTGGCGCATTCAATAATGGTGTTGGGAGCGGTGACTATGTTTTCCACAGGCAGATGCTTGCTGAGATTTTTTTTCACCCGCGTCTTGAATTCCTGATCATCCAGGAACCACTGCCAGTAAATTTCCAGACGGGTGGAAATATCCTTAAAATATTGCGGGGAAAGACCGGATTTCTCCGCGCCCAGCCTAGACCAGACACTTTGTTTGATCAACTCGGGGTTGATGAATGGATTATAGCGAATTAAGAATAATTCACCAGCCAGGCTCAGGGCCAGTCCGCGTACCGATTCAGGCCATGATTGGAAACTTTCCGGGCTCATGTCCAGAACACGCCGGACCAGTTTTTCCGCGGGCAAAGATATATGAGGACTTTTATTGGTCATAATTTATTCCTTAAATGGAGATGAACTGGGTTATATAAATATTTGAAAGAAGAAATGCAAGGGATGAAACAGGGCTTTCCTGTGCTATAAATTTTAGTTATAATATAAATATTAGATGTTTTTGGGAAGCTCATCATAAATACTCTGGACAATGTATAAGCCGTAAGATATAAAAATACCTCATTGGTATGTTTTTGTAAAATATAAAAAAATGGAGTTATAATGAAGTTATCCACTACAATTCGTTATGGAACAAGACTTATGCTGGATATGGCCAAGCAGGGAGATAAAGGTCCGGTTCGGATTAGAACCATAGCCAAAAGACAGGGCATTTCAGAAAAATATCTGGAAAAAATTGTAAGACTTCTGCGAAAGGGAGGTCTTGTTGACGGACTGAGAGGTCCTGGAGGAGGCTATGTGCTTGCTCTGCCTCCGGATAAAATTACTATGGCCGATATCCTTGAGGCGGTTCAGGGAAAGGTGGAGCTTTGTCCCTGCCTTGACGAGCCCGAGGCGTGCATAAAGCATCTAAGCTGCAAGACCAGAAAGGTCTGGGGTGAAATCAACCAGATTATCTGGACAAAGCTTCAAGGCATTTCCCTGGCTGATCTGCGTGATTCGGTCTGCCCCAGCGAGGAGGAAATGGAACCGGCAGATAAGTTGATGCAGTTTTAATTATTAATCGATTCTTTTAAAGCTAAAAACTGCCTTTCGTCATAAACGGAAGTCAGGTTTCATGGAGTAAGTCTGCATGTCTTTTACCGGCATATGACGAATGTACCTGTCTTTAGTATTACTTCTTTTCGTGTTTCTCCTTGTTTATAATAAATCCGGTATGCCATGCCTATCCCTTTCGTGTAAGAATTAAGAATGTCTCACACCCGGCCTGCCTCCGGCCTCTCCGAGCTGGAAAGCTTTCCGAGCAGGAAGCCATAGGGCCTTCGCTCCGGCCTGAAGCAGGCCTTGAGCGCACAGAGAAAGCATTTTTTCATTGCCCTGAGCCGGGGCAATGAAAAAGGTCTTTCGACTCCCGGGTGGGCTATGTCGCATAAATCGGAAGAGCCAAACTTTTCATCCATCTTCATTTTTCAGGCCATCTCACAATATTCCGCTTGCAAGTCCCACCGCTATAACAAAAAGCAGACAAGAGACAATGATCTGAACCGATCTCAGGGTGACCTTTTTCAGCATCATTTTGCCCAGAACCGCTCCAGTAAAGGCTGCCGCTGAGGCTATTACAATCAGGTTCATGTTTTCCCGGACCTCAGGGCTCCAGAGCAGCCCTGAATAGGCAGTAATTCTGGATATATCCACGATTACTGCTATGACTACTCCTGTCCCCACAAAAGCTTCCTTTCCAAGGCCGGACTTGATGAGGAAGGCGCTGCGAAAAGCACCCTGATGTCCGGAAAGTCCGCCGAAAAACCCGCTCAAAACTCCACCAAGGGGGAGATACTTTGGATCAAAAGCAATTTTTTTCATTGGCGTCATAAGTTCAAGAAAGGCAAACATGGCCATGAGTATTCCTATGACCAGCTTTATGGGGTAGATGCTGAATTCCCTGTCAAACATTGTGTAGGAGGTTATTGGCGGCATGTCGGCGAGTCTCAAGAGAAGCAGTGCCCCGACAAAACTGGTAACAAGCGCGGGCAGTCCAAAAGCGGCTACAGCTCTCAGGTTTGCCTTGTTGCCGATGAGGGCCAGCTTGAAGATATTATTGGCAAGATGGACAACAGCAGTCATGGCCACTGCGGCCTGAACCGGAAAAAAAATGACAAATGCCGGCAGCAGAAGAGTGCCAAGGCCGAATCCTGAAAAAAGTGTCAGACCTGAGGCGGCCAGGGCTACAAAGCTGATAATTATGAAGTCCATAAGTGAATCCTTTTCGGTTGATCCTATCGTAATTTATAAGTAATTTGAACTGTAAAGCAACAAATTCAGCAGCTTATATGCTTGCCATGCAGATTGCTTCGGTCGCTACGCCCCCTCGCAATGACAGGTGGGGCAATGCTCCCTGGTTCTTTTTCCTCTCATCAATTCCTCAATTCCTGAATTCCTAAATTCCTAAATATTTGCGAATTAATAAAAGTTGTCCGCTCCCGGAAAAAATATTATAAATGCAGAAAACAATGAATTCAATCCTGAGAGGAAATTATGAAGAAAAATAAAAACATTTCAAGTGATAATTCAACCGGTTATTTTTCAGTAACCCGCCGTGAGTTTTTAAAAAAGCACGGACAGGCTGCAATTTTCGCGGCTGCCGCGGTGAAAGCCGGATTAATCTTTCCATTGCCTGCTGAAGCTGATCAGATACCTGACATTGCCGTTGCCAGGGGCGGTCCTGTTGAAGCCACAAGGGCTGCTGTGGAGATTTTGGGGGGTATCGGGGTCTTTGTAAAATCCGGAGACAAGGTGGTGATAAAACCCAATATGAGTTTTGCCCATCCTCCTGAGCGGGCGACAAATACTCATCCCGATGTGGTCCGTACTCTTTCTGAAATGTGTATTGATGCAGGGGCCTCATCAGTAATGATCCTGGACAATCCATTGCAGGGCGCGGAACTCTGCATTGAGCGTTCAGGCATTGAAAAGGCCTGCAGGCAGGTGCCAAGAACTTCCGTGCGCACCATGAGTTCCGGCAGGTTTTTTGATAAGGTCATTCTTGACCAGGGTAAACGCTTCAAGGAAACAGATGTGATGCGTGACGTACTTGACGCCGATGTCCTTATTGCCGCTCCTGTGGCCAAGTCTCATTCAGCTACGGGAGTAAGCCTGTCCATGAAGGGAATGATGGGGTTGATCCGGGACAGAGGCATAATGCATCGCAGATACAACCTTAGTTCGGCCATTGTTGATCTTTGCACTTTTTTGAAGGCAGACCTGGCAGTTATTGATGCCACCAGGGTCCTGGCCAGCCATGGCCCCATGGGACCGGGCGAGGTAATAAAGGCCGACAGGGTGATTGCATCCGCGGACATGGTCGCGGCCGATGCAATGGCCATTGATATGTTCCCCTGGTATGGACGGGATATCATGCCCAGGAACGTGGCTCATGTCTTTGAGGCTCATGAAAGGGGCCTTGGCAGGATGGATCTGGAAAATCTTATTGTCAAAACGGTAACTGCCTGATGAATTTCAGGGTGGTTTTTCAGGCTATAAGCCTTGGTTTTTTCCTTATCCTGCTCTGGCTGGCAACATTTCCCCTGGTTGAATGGATTCCGGTTGATTTTTTTCTAAGACTCGATCCGCTGGTTTTTTCAGGTACCCTGATCAGCTCCAGGCAGTGGATCTGGACCCTGGTTCCCGGTTTGGCGATAATCGGGCTGACCCTGATACTGGGGAGATTTTTCTGTGGATATATCTGCCCCATGGGAATAACCATTGATATTTCAGACAGATTTTTCAGAACCCGGAACAAAGATCAAAACGCTTTAGACCCTGATAAAGAAGTAAAATTAAGGAAAATTAAATATTTCATTTTATTTTTCATTCTGGGTATGGCCATACTGAGCATATCTTCAGTTTTTCTTGCCTCTCCTTTGTCTCTTATCACCAGGTTTTACGGTCTGGTTGTTTATCCGGGTCTGGTCCTGATGGGCGATACAGCCCTTGATGTGCTTTTGCCTCTCAACTTAATGCTTGGTCTGGATGGTCTGGTCTACGCGGAAGTCCAGACTTACCGCTTTGCAACTCAATGGTTTATAGTTCTTTTTTTTATCACTGTCTTTGGTCTGGTTTATTATGCTCCAAGGTTCTGGTGCAGGTATCTCTGCCCTTCCGGAGCCCTGATGGCTCTGGCGAGTAAAAGGCCTCTTGTCCGCAGAAAAGTATCCGCCGATTGCACGGACTGCGGCATCTGCCGGAAAAAATGCCCCATGGGAGCCATAGATGATGACCCTTATAATACCTTTCACCAGGAATGCATTACCTGCGAGACCTGTGTCCGGGCATGCCCCGAAAATGCCGTATCGTTCAGTCTGAGCCATGCAGAAAAAGTTTCCGGCACAGTCGGATTTATTCCCGGGCGCAGGCAGCTTATTGCCTCGGCTTTAGCCGGGACAGGTTCGGCAATACTGGTTCATACAGGAATCAGCAGGGTGCAGAGTGATTTTTTACCCGGAAATATTTTGCCTGATTCCCTTATCAGGCCACCGGGTGCTTTGCTGGAGGAGGACTTTCAGGCAAGGTGCATAAGTTGCGGGTTGTGCATGAAGGCCTGTCCCACCAACACCCTGCAGCCGACCTGGTTTGAGGCGGGTCCCGGGGGTTTGTTCAGTCCGAAAGTTCTTCCCAGAAGAGGTCCTTGTGATCCCCTATGCAATGTCTGCGGCCGGGTTTGCCCCACAGGAGCCCTGAGATCACTTTCTCCCGCCGAGAAAATGTGGGCCAGGATAGGGACTTCAACCGTGATTAAACATAAGTGTCTGGCCTGGGAATGGAACAGGGAATGTCTGGTGTGCTTTGAGGTCTGCCCTTACGCGGCCATTGAACTCAAACGCGTTCCGGAAAGTTCCGCGCCTGTTCCTTTTATCACCCGGCACAAATGCAGCGGGTGCGGGGCCTGCGAATATCACTGCCCCGTCCAGGGCAGTTCAGCCATAATAGTCGAACCCATGGAGGCTTTAAGAATGAACAGCGGTTCCTACATTGAGAAGGGCAGGGCGATCGGACTTGAGCTTGAGGCTGATCCTGACAGGGAAAGAAAGCTTCCTGAATATCTATTTGACCCGGATGATTCTGAAGATCTGCCTCCGGGGTTCAGTTTCTAATGCCTGATCAGCATTAGAGGCTCTTCGACGTTTGGTGTGGATTTTGATCCTTTCAAACTCTATATGCTTAAAATGCTGCTATCGGTTTTGCCCTCACTAACGACAGTCAATTCCACCGGGAAGAAATGTCTCACACCCGGCCTGAAACAGGCCTAGAACTCACAGAGAAAAGCATTTGTTCATTGCCCTGAGCCGGGGCAATGAAAAAGGTCTTCTGCCCCAGGCGGGGAGCAACTTGTCCATAAACCCCGGCTCGGGGATATGGATTTTTGTGAACCAGTAATCCACATCAATGTCGAGGAACCTAATTAATAACCGGAATCAGGTATCGGTCGACCGGGGCATAATTATCGGTCAGCACCGGAAGATGATAAGCAAATTCACCCCGCCATAAATTCTTGAGCATGCTGTTCAACTCGGGATAGGTACTATTCATGGATATCGGTTGTTCGGATTTAAAGGCTACAATAATAATATTCTGACTTTTTTCCGGGTCTGCATGTCCTTCTACCAGAAAGGCGAAAACCTGGGGAAAAATTTCCTGAAAAGTTATGAACTGGGCCTGAAAAAAACGGCTGTTCAGTCCTTCAACCGAAGAAATAATATTCATGGCCACTACACCGTTGTCATTCAAAATATCGTACATTTCCCTCACGGCTTCCACTGTAGTCATCTGAAAGGGGATGTAATATGATCCGCTGAAAACATCAGCGATTATGGCGTCGTACTTTTTATCACAATTGTTGAGGAATGTTCTTGCATCCTGATGGATTATGTCCAGCCTGGGGTCATCTTCCAGGAAAAAATGTTCCCTGGCCAGTCTGGTAAACATGGGATCTATTTCCACCACGTCCATGAGGGCATGGGGGTGGGCTTTCAGAAAATGTCTGGGAAAGGAGAAGGCCCCGCCTCCAAGCATCAGGGCGTTTTCCAGGTCGGGATTGAAATGTTTTATCAGTCTGAAGTACCTGGTGTATTCGAGAGTAAGCTCAGTTGGGTCGTCAATATACATGGCCGATTGATACCTGTCAGGACTGGTGCTGATTACCCTGATTATGCGCCCGGTGTTTTTCTCTTCTCCCTGATAGATTTGAATTCGGTTATATCTGGAATCCACATCAAAGAATCCATGTTCTTCAGCAAAGTTTTGCATTGAACTTACGGCCGCAATGCCGACAGTTCCGAGGACGAGCAAAGCGAGTTTGGCCGGAACAGCAGGTTTTACCGCAGCCAGCAGGGATAAAAGTGCCATGATAATTGCCAGAAAAAATAAAATATTGGTGCTGGGGAAAAAAGCTACTAAAACAAATCCTGAAAGAAAGGTGCCCACTATGCTGCCGATGGTGGACAGGGCATACATTCTGCCCACGGCGCTTCCGGAGGTTTCAAGGTTGTTTATTTTCATTTTGACCGCATAGGGGGTGATCATGCCCAGGCCTACGCTGGGGGGCCCAAAAAGTATGGTTGTGGCCAGGATTACATTGAGATATATGCCGCCTCCGCTTTGGAGCAAAGCAGACAAAACCGGCTTGTGGATCATGGTGCTCAAGGCGATCAGAAAACCGGAACACAGAATGATCATTGAGAGCCTGGCCATGGTCGGACCCCTGTCAGCGTATCTTCCCCCCAGAGCGTATCCAACGCTCAGACTTGCCAGAACTATTCCTATAAGTCCGGTCCAGACAATAATTGAAGTCCCAAGATAGGGGGCCATTATCCTGGCCCCCACAAGTTCGAGGATCATAACCACCGCGCCTGAACAGAAAACTACCATCTCCAATGAATATTTTTTCATGCCTTTCCTGTCTAAGTGATTCAAAAGCCTGTTAAAAATTATGGCTCTTCGACGTTAGCCGTGGATTTTGTTCAAGTCCACTCATTAGTGTCCAGGAACAGCATTAATATCTCTCTTATCAGCGTAGATCAGC
>SKKD01000016.1 GCA_007121655.1 Desulfonatronovibrio sp.
ACCCGCTCTGCCAATTGAGCTACCGGGAACAAATAAAACATCTTTCGCAGGCAAGGTTACTTCCCTGCGAAAGATTTGGCTTTTATGACAGCTTAATTCATATGTCAATATTTTTTTCAGGCAACAGTTATCTGCCAAGCCACTCGTTGACCAGTTCGGGATTGTCGTTGATAAAGGTCTTGGCGCTTTCGTAAGGGTCTGCTCCCCTCTCCTGATTCATGACCATGACAGTGGCCATTTGTTCCTGAGTCCAGTAGAAATTATCCAGGAAGTTGTACACCTCTGGCATATCATCTTTCAGACCTTGACGAACGATGGTCGCGATATATTCTTCATCGCCGTAAACGTTCTTGGGATCTTCCAGATACTTCAGGTTCCAGCGGCCGAATTTCCAGTGGGGAGACCAGCCGGTCACTGCAACCCATTCCTCGTTTTGAATAGCGTCCAGTAAAGCCGCGGCCATGGTTGCACCACTGCCCTCAACCAGTTCGATATTGGTCAGCTCGTATTCTTCTATCACATCCTCTGTCAGTCTCATTATACCGGCTCCCGGATCAATTCCTACTATCCTGCCTCTGAATTTGTCGGCATGATCATTCATTTCGTCGATGGATTCGATGGTTACGTACTCAGGAACAACCAGGCCGATCTTGGCGCCGTGAGCCAAAGGACCAAGATTTTCAACCTGACCTTCCAGTTGTTCATAATAAGAGGCATGCGTCACAGGCAGCCATGCTGTTACCATGCCGTCGGCATCTCCAGTGGATATGGCCTGCCACATTGCCGCTGCGCCTACAGGAAGGACTTCAACATTATAGCCGAGTTCTTCCTGCAAAACCGCCTGTGCGACATAAGTGCTGGCTACGGCACAATCCCACTCCACATATGTAAGGGTAACATTGCCCTGTGCCTCGGCCTTGGCCGGGGAAAAGCCCATCAGCAGGGCCAGCATCGAAAATACAAACAATCCTTTCTTAAACATAATTACCTCCTGGTTATCAATTTACAAAAAAAACCTTGTAATAAGGTTAACTTCGCCAGGGCGGCGAAGATACGCAACTTCTGAATTCTATTGTTTAGCCAGCTTCTGCAGGACCCTGTCCAGAATTATAGCCACAATAACAATGCCGATACCGGCTTCAAAGCCTGCACCGGGCTGAAGCCTCTGAATGGCTCTCCATACTTCTCCTCCCAGGCCTCGGGCACCGATCATCGCAGCAATAACCACCATGGACAGCGCCAGCATGATTGTCTGGTTGACCCCGCCCATAATAGTGGCCTTGGCCAGGGGAAGCTGAATTTTGAAAAGCTTCTGCCACCTGTCCGCTCCAAACGCATCAGCACATTCAACAAGCTCTTTAGGCACCTGTCTGATGCCAAGAGTGGTGAATCTGATGGCCGGCGGCATGGAAAAAATTACCGTTGCAAAGATAGCCGCCACTCTTCCCAGACCGAAAAAGGGTATGGCCGGTATCAGATAGACAAAGGCCGGCAACGTCTGCATAAAATCCAGCACGGGACGGACAACATTAAAGGCGTGGGTGTTGAGAGCGCAGAATATACCAATGGGAATGCCGATTGAAATGGCTATAAGGGTAGCAACCAGTACAAGTGACAGAGTACTCACTGTCGCAGACCACAGACCAAGATTCCAGATCAGCCCCAGACCCAGGAAGGTAAATACGCTTACCCCTCTTTGCCTGGTAAGATAAAAAACTATGGCGGTCAGAATTAATATCATCAAAATGGGATGAACGGCCATCATGCCCGATTCCATTACCCGTATGCCCTGATCCGCCACAGCAGAAAAAGCCTTGGTGGCAAAGGCCAGGTGTGTGACCAGAAAATTCAGGACAGCCTCTATGGCATCTCCCAGGGGGATTCTTGGAAGTTCAAAACTCATGGGTTACCTCCGCGCTCGGCAATGGCCGCCATAAGGATGCCCTTGACGATTATGCCTTTTAGCTTGTCGTTTTCATCAACAACCGCCACAGGATGAGAAATCCCCTGCATCAGGGCGAACAGTTCCGAAGCGGCCGTGCCCGGGGATACTTTAGCGATATCTTTGACAATGGCAGGCTCGAGACTCTTTTCTCCTTTTTCTATCAGCCCGGCTACCTGGTCGGCAAAGACAATTCCCTGCAGCCTGTTCCCCTTATCCAGGACAAACAGGGAAGCTATTGCGTTGTTCTTCATCTTGCGCATGGCCGTTCTCGGACCATCCGTACCCAGATAGGCTACGTCCTGTGACTTCTTCATGATTGTCTCAGCTGTCAGAACCTTGGTGATATCCACTTCTTCAACAAATTTGGCCACGTACTCGTTGGATGGATTCATCAGGATGTCTTCAGGGGTGCCGATCTGGACTACAGCTCCGTCCTTCATAAGCACAATCCTGTCCCCAAGCTTCAGGGCCTCATCAAGATCATGGCTGATAAAGACAATTGTTTTGCGCATGGTTTGCTGGAGACTTATGAGTTCGTCCTGCATGTCTCGCCTGATTAGGGGATCCAGGGCGCTGAAGGCCTCATCCATGAGCAGCATGTCAGGATCAAGGGCCAGCGCCCTGGCCAGACCGACTCTTTGCTGCATTCCTCCGGACAATTCATAGGGAAATTTATCTCCCCAACCTTTAAGTCCTACAAGTTCCAGCGCCTTTTCAGCCTTTTCCCTGCGTACGGTTTTGTCCGCGTTCTGGATCTCCAGGCCGAATTCAACATTATGGATTACATTGCGGTGAGGAAAAAGGGCAAAATTCTGGAAAACCATGCCGAATTTTTCCCGCCTGAATTCGCGCAACTTTTCCTTGTTCAGCTTGCGCACATCCTGACCGTCCACGATAATCTCTCCGGAGGTAGGCTCAAAAAGGCGGTTGATACAACGAACCAGGGTGGATTTTCCGCTTCCGGAAAGCCCCATCACAACTACTATTTCGCCTTCGTTTACATTGAATGAAACATTGTTGACTCCGACCACCGACCCTGTTTTGGCCTGAATCTCATCTTTGGCCTTGCCTTGTTCAAGCATGGCCAAAGCTTTTTTGGGATGGTCCCCGAAAATCTTGGTGACGTTTTTAAGTTCAATTTTTGCCATTAATAAACCTGTGGTTTTGGTGTAAAAAATACAGTATTGCCTGATTACATTCTAACTAATTAACATAATGACCGATAATGTCAAGACATCGTATTTTAGCTACTGCACCAGGCTGAGTGTATTCATTATAAATTACATACGTAATATTATTGAATACACTTTCCTCTTTTTTCAAAATCTTTTTTAAAACGTTAGATTTTACTTTTTATCAGATGCATGAATAAATTTTTTCCATTGCTTAAAGTGCTTTCATCTGATCATTTAGAAATAGCCACCTGTTCAACGAAAGAGTTTGAGAAGATCAGGCCGGGCAAAAAGCCATTTTCTTGACGTTTCAATCAAATTTCAATAATTGTAGAGTTTATTTACCTGATCTGGGCAAAATCCCAGCTAACCAAGGATTCAACTTGAACAAACAAAAACAGAACGAACCAAGCGAAAGCCAGATTATTCAACATCGCCGGCAAAAAGCCAGACTGCTTACAGAAAACCAGGTGCCGTTGTTTCCCAACTCCTTTCGCAAAAAATTCGATATCTCATATATCATCGCTGAAAACAGCGAGTTAAGCGCAAAAGAGCTTGAAAATCCGGGCAAAATTTACAGCGCAGCCGGCAGAATCATGGCCCTGCGCTCATTTGGAAAGGTCACTTTCATTCAGATCCAGGACCACACGGATAGAATTCAGGTATTTGTCCAGCGCGACATACTGGGCCAGGATAATTATCAGATATTCAAAAAATTCGACATTGGGGATATCGTCGGAGTTGAGGGAGACCTTTTCAGGACTAAAACCGGGGAGCTGACCATAAATGCCGGTAAAATCACCCTTTTGTCCAAGTCCATGCGTCCCTTGCCGGAGAAATACCACGGCCTGAAAGATGTTGAGACAAGGTATCGTCAGAGATATATTGATCTGCTGGTGAATCCAAGGGCCAAGGAGATATTCGTGGCCAGAACCATGATCGTCAAGCATCTCCGCGATTTCCTGGACCATCAGGGCTTCATGGAGGTGGAAACGCCCATGATGCAGTCCATTCCCGGCGGCGCAACCGCCAGACCATTCCAGACTCATCACAACGCCCTGGACATGAAGCTTTACCTGCGGATTGCTCCTGAGCTCTACCTGAAAAGGCTTTTGGTGGGAGGCTTTGAAAAGGTTTATGAGATAAACCGCAATTTCCGCAATGAAGGGATCTCAACCCAGCATAATCCCGAATTTACAATGCTCGAATTCTACTGGGCTTACGTGGACTTTAATGAGCTTATGTCTCTGACCGAAGAAATGCTTTCCGCCCTGGCTTTAAAAATGTTTGACAGCACCAGAATCATTTATCAGCAAAATACCATAGACCTCACTCCTCCCTGGACCAGGCTCTCCTTTTATCAATCGCTGGAGACAATCGGAGGGCTGAAAAAAGAAGATTACCAGAATCCGGAAAATGCAGGATTACTGGTCAAAAAACTGGGAGAAAATGTACAGACCGGTGAAAAATTAGGCAAAATGCAGGCCAAGCTTTTTGATATTCTGGTTGAGCCCAAGCTGATTCAGCCTCACTTTATCTATCACTATCCAACCGATATCTCTCCTCTTTCCAGAAAAAACGATGATGACCCAACCATTACCGACAGATTTGAGCTTTTCATTGCCGGCAGGGAAATGGCCAATGCCTTCTCTGAATTAAATGATCCCTGGGACCAGAAGGAACGTTTTGAGGACCAGACCAGGGAAAAGGACGCCGGCGATGACGAAGCCCACTTTATGGACGAGGATTACCTGAGAGCCCTTGAATACGGAATGCCCCCCGCCGGAGGCGAGGGAATAGGCGTTGACCGCCTGGTTATGCTCTTTACCGACTCGGCCTCCATCCGCGAGGTAATTCTCTTCCCCTTACTACGTCCGGAGGCTGCAAGCAGCTGATGACTTTTGAACTTTTTATAGCCATGCGCTACCTCCGGGCCAAAAGAAAGCAGGCATTTATTTCCGTCATCTCACTTGTATCCATTATGGGCGTGGCCCTGGGCGTGGCCGCACTGATCATTGTCCTGGGAGTGATGAACGGATTCAGCCAGAACCTCCGGGATAAAATTTTGGGAATAAACGCTCATGTCATGGTGGGCGACTATACCGGAGGCATTGCAAATTACGATGCGCTATCCAGACAACTGAACTCACTGCCGGGAGTCAGGGGTTCGGCACCCTTTATTTATACCGAAGTCATGGTAAGCGCTCCAGGGGGAGTAAAAGGAGTGGTTCTGCGGGGGATTGATCCCGGAGAATCTTCGGAAGTTCTGACCCTTGACCAGGAAATGATTCTTGGGCGGGTAGGCGATCTTGACAATGAAAAGGAATTTCCGGGCATAATTATTGGTCAGGAACTTTCCTCCACAATAGGTGTGAATTTCGGAGATACCGTCAACGTTCTTTCTCCCTCCGGCTCCAGGACTGCTGCAGGCTTTACCCCCCAGATAAGTGTTTTTGAAGTTCGCGGAATTTTTAAAACCGGCATGTATGAGTATGACAGTTCTTTTGGCTATACCTCCATCAATGCTGCTCAGTCCATCCTGGGATTCAGGGAAGACATGGTTACCGGCATGGAGGTCAGGGTTCACGATGTTGACCGGGCTCATATAGTCTCGGCAACCATTGACGACTTCCTTGGAGGCTATCCCTATTACGTGCGCAACTGGATGGAAATGAACCAGAACCTTTTCGCCGCTCTTCAGCTGGAAAAAATCGCCATGGGCATAATACTGGCCATGATAGTTCTGGTTGGATCATTCAGCATTGTCACCGCCCTGGTCATGCTGGTCATGGAAAAAACCAGGGATATTGCCATTTTGATGTCCATGGGAGCCACCAGGTCCCTGATTCGAAGAATTTTCACCCTTCTGGGAATGCTCATCGGAGCCGTGGGCACGGCTCTGGGCTTTATATTCGGCCTGGGGATCAGCCATCTGCTCAAGGAATACCAGTTTATCCGGCTTCCTGCTGATGTTTACTATCTTGATCACCTTCCTGTCCTCCATCAGACACAGGATCTGATAATCATCGGGCTGGCGGCCATGTTTCTCTGCTTTCTGGCGACTATCTATCCGGCCCGCAAGGCTTCAAATCTGAACCCGGCTGACGCTTTAAGATATGAATGATTATTTATACAAACTGGAAAAGGTCAGTAAGGCCTTTTCCCAGGCAACAGAGTCCATAGAGATTCTTAAAGAAATCGATCTGTACATAAAGGATGGCCAGTCTCTGGCAATCCTGGGAGCTTCCGGCTCGGGTAAAAGCACCCTGCTGCACATCCTGGGAGGACTGGACAGTCCTGACTCGGGCAGAGTGTTTTTCAGGGATAAGGACCTGACGGCAATCTCACCAGAACAACAGGCGGCCCTGAGGCGGGAACAGATCGGTTTTATCTTTCAGTTTCACCACCTTCTCCCCGAATTCAGCACTGTGGAAAACGTGGCCATACCTGCAATTTTAAGCGGTCTTGATAAAAAATCAGCCAGACTGAAAGCCCTTGAAGCTCTTAACCAGGTAGGACTTGAAGGCAGGGCTGATCAGAGCGTAACCACACTTTCCGGAGGAGAAAGCCAGAGAGTGGCCATTGCCAGGGCCATTATTTCCGGACCTAAGGTTCTCCTGGCGGATGAACCCACAGGAAACCTTGACGTGCACAAGGGTCGGGATATAGGAGAACTTCTTTTAAGACTCAACCGGGATCTCGGAATGACATTGATCGTGGTTACTCACAACCTCGATCTGGCTTCAAATATGAACCTTAACTACGAACTAAGATCAGGTAAACTTTATGCTGTCAAAGAACAATAAGTATCCGCTGATTATTTCCTTTTTCATTTTATGGATAGGACTTGCCTGGATTTTCCCCTCACAGGCCATGTCCCGGGAAAGTACAGCTGTTCTCCCCTTTGAAATCAATGCCCCTGAGGATCTGGCCTATCTGGAAACAGGACTTCCCACCATGCTTATCAGCTCCCTCCGGGATAAAGGGCTTAATGTCGCTGAACTGGAAAGTATAAGAAATATTATTGCCAGGGAAGAAATCAGGCATCTGGATATTGCCGGGTCCAGGAAACTGGCTCTCATGGCTGACAGCCGATACGCCGTATATGGAAGCTTCAGCAAAGTGGATGAATTTATCAGTCTTGACGTTCGTCTTGTGGACGGTTTTGCAGAAAAAGAAACCGTTTCTTTTTATATTGTCAGGGAAGGAGTTATAAATATCCTGCCCGCGGTGGAAGAACTTGCCGACAGGATTTACCAGGAACTGCTCAGAGAAGATAGAATCACATCCATAGAAATCCGGGGCGTGAATATCCTGGATCCGGATGTCATCCTCCTTCGCATGCGCATGCAGGAAGGGGATGTATTTGAGCCTGAAATGCTCAATGAAGAACTTAGAAGAATTTTTGATCTGGGTTATTTTGATGATGTTCGCCTTGAAGTAAATGACACCCCGCAGGGCAAAGAAGTCCTGATTATCGTGGAAGAAAAGCCCCTGATCCAGAATATAAATATACAGGGAGCTTCTAATGTTAAGGAAAGAGACGTGCTTGAAGCCCTGACCACCAGAACCGGATCGGTGGTCAATCCCAGGATCATAAGCGAGGATCTGGCCAGAATCAGGGAAATTTACAGGGGCAAAGGTTACTACAATGCCACTGTCGATTATGACATCAGCCATATTGATGAGCGCACCGCAAACCTGAATATTCGGATCAATGAAGGTAACAGGCTTTTCATCCGGGGAATTGAAATTCAGGGCGCGGAAAACATAAGTCAAAGAGAGCTTCGCAATGAAATGGCCTTAAAAAAACGAGGCGTGTTTTCCTGGCTGACAGGCTCAGGAATCCTGCGCGAAGAACTCCTGGACCGCGATGCCGCAGTCATTGAAGGCCATTACGCCAACAAGGGCTTTATTGACGCCCGCGTAGGCCAGCCTGTTATTGAATATGAAGAGGATGGAATATATCTGACTTTTCAGGTGGAAGAAGGCCTGCGATACAAGGCCGGGCCAGTAGATTTCCGGGGAGATCTTCTGGTCAGCATTGAAGAACTCAGGGAAATTATTGCCATGGATGACCTGGCTCACGAGGACAGGTATTTTGATCGCTCAGTCATGCGTAATGATCTGCAAAAGCTGGTCGATTTCTATACTGACTTCGGTTATGCTTTTGCCGATGCCGATGCCGATATGAATGTGGACCGGGAGAACAGACTGGTCAATACAACCTATGTTCTGGACAAGGGCAGCAAAATATATATCAACAGGGTCCATATTGAGGGTAATGTAAAGACCAGGGACAATGTCATCCGCAGAGAAATGAGACTGTCCGACGGCGACCTTTTCAGCGGTACGGACCTGCGCCGGTCCAATGAACGGCTGCACAGGCTGGACTACTTTGAAACAGTGGAGATAGAACCCGTTCCCACTCCGGAAGATGACGAAATCGACCTGGTAGTCCGGGTCAGCGAACAACCCACCGGCATGCTCTCGGCCGGAGCCGGCTATTCATCTTATGACAAGCTGTTTTTTACCGGCATGATTCAACAGCGCAACCTTTTCGGCAAGGGGTATTCCCTGGGATTCAGCGGTTCTTTCGGAAGCAGAACCACCATGTTTGACCTGAGCTTTTGGAATCCTTATTTCAGGGACAGCAATCTGGGCCTGGGTACGGATCTTTACTGGATTGATGATGATTTTTTTACCTACGACAAGCAGACCAGAGGAGGCCGGCTCAGGTTTTCCTACCCTCTGGGAGAATACAGCACCATGTACTGGCATTACCGCCTGGATCGGTATACTATTGAAAATATCACAAGCGACGCCCACCGGGATATTGTGGACCTCGAAGGCGAAAACTGGTCCAGCGCTCTCTATCTTGCCGCCACCAGAGACACCACTGACAGAAGGTTAAACCCTTCCAGGGGTACTGTGAATACATTGTCAATGGAATACGCCGGAGGTCTTATCGGAGGAGACGACAACTTTGTAAAATATATCTACAGATCGGATTATTATCGTCTTCTTTTCTGGAAAGCCATCTTTCACTGGCGGGGGCAGGCTGGTTATGTTATGCAGAATACCAGCGAAAAGATACCTAACTTCGAACTGTTTACCCTTGGGGGTATAAACAGCATCAGAGGTTATCCGGCCAGAGAAGTTGCTCCAAGGTTTGATGACGGCGAGATCAAGGGCGGAAATAAACATTTTTTTACCAATCTGGAACTTATATTCCCCCTGAATGAGGATCTTGGCATTATGGGGCTGGTCTTTTTCGACGCCGGAAATGCCTGGGATTCCGACGAATCAGTTGATATGGATCTCTTCAAGAGCATTGGAGCAGGCATCAGGTGGTATTCACCACTGGGCCCCATCCGGGTGGAGTATGGATACGGCCTGGACAAGCTGGACGGCAAAAGTCAGAGCAGGGTTGAGTTCAGCATAGGACAAACTTTCTAGAAAAAGCCGCAGAGCAATAAGAATATCTGACTTCATCTTAACCGGGCAGAACACAAAAAAACCCGGGGGTGAAACATTTGCTCATAAGTCTTGTTTTTCGAGGTTAAATGTGGATTGCAGATCATCCCTGCGTCATTAAAAGTATTGTAAATATTAAAAAAATGAGGAGAAAATAGTAATGAAAAAAATAGTAATGCTTATGCTGGTATTTATCATGTTTTCAGGCACCGCCCTGGCCTCGGGCAAAATGGCTTATGTTGAGGTACAAAGAGTTCTGGAAACTTCGGAGCCCGGAAAAACAGCTCTGGGCCAGTTGACCAAAAGATTTGAGGATATGCGTTCAGAACTCGATCAGGAGCGGGCTGAACTGGAAAAAATGCGGGAAGAAATGCAAAGGCAAAGCCTGGTTTTGAGCCAGGAAGCCCAAGAGGACCTTGAGCGCGAGCTTCGCACCAAAGTACAGGAATTTCAGGAAATGTTTCAGTCCTACCAGGTAAGGATGCAGCAGGAAGAACAGGTTTTGTCTGAACCCATAATTGACCTGCTTTTTGAAGTGATCAACGAATACGGAGAAGAAAACGAATACACAATAATCTTCGACGCCCAGGGCAGTGGAATAATTTACGCCAGTGATGCCTTGAACGTGACCGACAAATTGATTGAAAAACTGAATCAGGCCTGGGCAACTAAAAACTAAGGGCCTGAAGCTGTGAGAGATGGGTTTTCGGGTGGGCACTGTTCACTGCCGATATAACAAAAACAGAGGCAACAATGCTACTTTCAGAACTGGCGTCCTTGCTAAACCTCAGGCACACCGGTGACGACTTTAAAATTCGGGGGGTCAACACCCTGCAGGATGCCGGGCCGGATCAGGTCTCTTTTCTGGCCAATTCCAAATATGCACCCCTGCTGGATAAAACCAGGGCAGGCGCGATTATTGTGGAAGAAGAACATGCCTCCAGGATTTCCAGAGCCCTGATAAGCTCCAACCCCTACCTGGACTTTGCCAGAGCAGTTAAACTTTTTGATCAGGCCCAGGGTTTTTTAGAGGGGCACTCTGACCAGGCCTTTGTCCACGAGACAGCGCGTATTAACCCGAAGGCAGTCATCCATCCCATGGCCTTTATCGGTCCGGGGGCGATAATCGGTTGCAACACCCGTATTTTCCCTTTTGTCTACATTGGGGAAAATTGCCGCATCGGTGATGATTGCCTCGTTTATCCTAATGTTAGCATCATGGCGTCTTCAGTAATCGGGCACCGGGTCATAATTCATTCCGGAGCCGTTATCGGATCCGACGGTTTCGGGTTCGTCCCGAACGGACCTCTCAGGCAAAAAATCCCCCATATCGGAGCGGTGGCCATCGAAGACGATGTTGAAGTAGGAGCAGGAACCACAATTGACCGGGCCACCCTTGGGCAAACGGTTATCGGAAAAGGAACCAAAATCGACAACCTGGTTCAAATCGCTCATAATGTTCAGATAGGTGAAAACTGCGTGGTCATTTCTCAGGTGGGCATTTCCGGCAGCTCGAAACTGGGCAGAAATGTAATCCTGGGTGGACAGGTCGGTGTTGCCGGCCACCTGGAAATCGGTGACAATTCGCGGGTGGCGGCTAAGTCCGGTGTCGGCAAATCCATTCCTCCGGCTACTGACTGCGGAGGAATTCCTACCATGAACCACTCTTCATTCCTCAAAAACGCGGTATTAATGCCCAAGCTTCCCCAAATCTTTAAACGCGTTAAAAAACTTGAAAACGAGCTTAAATCCATGCAGGAAAAATTAAATCAAGGAGAAAGCAAGTGAAACCGCCAGTCCAGGGAGAGATCGTAAGCAAAGACATCCTGGATCTGCTCCCCCACAGATACCCCTTTCTGCTGGTGGACAGAGTCCTGGAATTTGAGCCTTATAAATATATAAAGGCCATTAAAAATATTACCCTGAACGAACCTCATTTTCAGGGGCATTTTCCCATGTATCCGGTTATGCCGGGGGTGCTTATTCTGGAATCAATGGCTCAGACCGGCGGGATCATGGTTATAAAAAGCATCAAGGAAAGAATGGAGGGCAAAATTTTTCTTTTTGCCGGCCTGGACAAGGTTCGTTTTCGCAGGCCGGTTTTTCCCGGGGATCAGATGATCCTGGAGGTTGTTTACGGCCGGCACAAAATGAGCCTGTGGAAAATGGAAGCCAAGGCCTTTGTTGACGGAAATGTAGCGGCCCAGGGTATATTTTCTGCTGCAATAGTTGACAGGGAAGATCAATAGTGACGGCTCGAATCCATTCTACAGCAATAATTGATTCCGGATGCGAAATCGGGAAAGATGTGGTTATAGGTCCCTACACCATTATTGAGGGCAACACCATGCTCGGAGACGGCACCAGAGTTGATGCCTTCGCCCAGATCAAGAACTATACGTCTCTGGGCAGAAATAACCATATATATTCATATGCCTGTATAGGCGAATCTCCTCAGGACATAAAGTATAAAGGGGAGGAAACCTGGCTCAGAATTGGCGACAACAACAAGATACGGGAATACGCCACTCTCAACCGCGGTACGCCGGACGGAAAAGGCATCACCATTATCGGCTCCAACTGTTTTTTAATGGCCTACACCCATGTGGCTCATGACTGCGAATTGGCCGACAATGTAATCATGGCCAATGGAGCGACACTGGCCGGGCATGTAAAACTCGATTACAGATCGGTGGTCGGCGGGCTTTGCGCTGTGCACCAGTACGTGCATATCGGTGAATATTCTTTTATCGGCGGGAAAAGCGGGGTAGCCCAGGACATTCCCCCTTTTATGCTGGCCGCTGGTGAACGGGCTAAGCTTTACAGCCCGAACATCATCGGAATGCGCAGGGCCGGATTCGACCGGAAGGAAATAGCAGCCGTTAAAAAAGCCTTTCATGCCATCTGGGGACAGGGACTTAACAGAGAAGAGGGCATGAAAAGGGCGGAACAGGAATGGGGAAGCTTCAAAGCCGTGGAAAAGCTTTTATCATTCATAAAGTCCAGTGTCAGAGGTGTCGCCGCCCCTGACCGGTCAGCCGGAAAAAATGACGCAACCTAAGATCCTTGGACTTGTTGCCGGAGGGGGACAATTTCCCCTGCTTGTGGCGGCAGGAGCCAGAAAAAAAGGCTACTCAGTGGTCGCTGTGGCTTTCGACAAGGAGACTTCTACGGCCATCAATGAAGCCGCCGACAGGGTAATCTGGGTCAAGCTGGGTCAACTTGGCAAATTGATCAGATTTTTTCAGAATGAGAACGTCTCGGATGTTGTTTTTGCCGGTCCCATAAACAAGCCGGGAGCCTTTGATATCCGTCCCGACCTTCGGGCCATAAAACTTCTTCTGGGACTTAAAAGTCGAAACGATAACGCTCTTTTATCCGCTGTGGCCGCAGAACTGAGCGCTGAAAATCTGAAGGTTGTTTCAGCCCTCAAGTTTGTGCCTGATCTTTTCTCCCCTCCCGGTTTTATCTCTAGCCGAAGACCGCGAAAGGGCGAAAAGGATGACATTCTTTTCGGATGGCCTCTGATCAAGGAAATCGGCGCTCTGGACATCGGCCAGTGCATTGCGGTCAAGGAAAAAGTGGTCGTTGCGGTGGAGGCTATAGAAGGTACTGATGAAACCATCCTTCGGGCCGGAAACCTGGCCGGCAAAAACTTTACAGTAATCAAGACCTTCAAGCCCGGACAGGACAGCCGGATTGATCTCCCCGCCCTGGGCCTGGGAACCGTTGAAACCATGATCAGGGCCAAAGCTTCCTGCCTGGCTTACGAATCAGGCTCCAGCCTTTTTTTCGACATGGACAAAGCAGTTCAACTGGCTGACAGGCATAAGATCGCCGTAGTGGGAATTGATCCCGGCCTGCCGGTCGACATTCAGTTGGAGCCAAATTCCGCATCCCGCTAGTTCTCCGGGTTTCGTCATGTCCTTTCCTCAAATCTATATTTCATTTGCGAATCCTGTAAGAATATCTTATGTTTTGCAAAACATAATTCAACCAGGAGGAGACATCATGGCCAAGCTTCTTCGCATTAACAGCAAAAACAAAAAGATCGCCTATGAAGAATTGACGGGTCCCTATGCCGGATTAGGCGGCAGAGGGCTTACTTCACGAGTGGTGCGCAGGGAAGTTCCTCCTGCCTGCCACCCCTTGAGCGCGCAAAACAAACTGATTGTCGCCCCGGGACTGCTTACCGGCACCACGGCAGCCAATACCGGACGTCTCTCCGTCGGAGGCAAATCTCCCCTTACCGGAACCATTAAGGAATCCAACGCCGGCGGAACATTCTCCCAAAAATTAGCCAAAATGGACATAATGGGCTTGATTCTGGAAGACAAGCCTGATCCGGGTTCTCCCTTTCAAACTCTGTTCATCAACAAGGATGGGGCTGAGTTGATTGAGATACCTGAGATCACCGGCCTGGGCACATATGATGCTTCAGCCAGACTATTTGAAAAATTCGGAACCAAAGTCGGTATCATGGTAATCGGGCCTGCCGGAGAAAACACCAGACTCGCTTCTTCCATCCAGTTTACCGATCCCAGGGGAAAACCAAGCCGGGCCGCTGGACGAGGCGGGCTGGGCGCGCTTATGGGGTCCAAAAAGATCAAGGCAATTGTAATTGATTCCGAAGGATCCAAGGCACCGGAAATGGCTGACAGGGAAGCATTCAAGGCCGCGGCCAAAAGGTGGGCTGAAATACTGGTCAACCATCCGGTTACGGGACAGGGCCTTCCATCTTATGGAACATCAATTCTTATCAACATCATAAACGAGGCAGGAACCCTGCCAACCAAAAATTTTCGAAGCGGAAGATTCGACAAAGCCTCGGATATCAGCGGCGAAAAAATGGTTGAATTTATCAACAAAAGAAAGGGCATAGCCAGGGAAGGATGTCATGCCGGATGCATTATTCAGTGTTCCCAGAGCTACAATGATGAAAATGGCGAATACCTGACTTCGGGATTTGAATATGAAACAGTCTGGGCATTCGGTTCCAACCTGCTTATCAGCGATATTGATCATATTGCCATGCTGGACCGGCTCTGTGACGATCTGGGGCTTGACACCATCGAAACCGGAACCACTCTGGCCATGGCAATGGAAGCCGGGATCCTTCCCTGGGGAGACGGCCTCAAGGCGATTGAACTGCTTAAAAGAGTACATGATCCCAAAGATTATCTGGGCGCAATCATAGGCAACGGAACCTCATTTACGGCTGAAGCTTTTGGAGTGGACAGGGTTCCGGTAGTCAAAAAACAATCCCTGCCGGCTTACGATCCTAGGGCTGCCAAGGGAGTAGGTGTAACATACGCCACCACTCCCATGGGCGGCGACCATACAGCTGGATACGCCATATGCCAGAACATTCTCAAGGTTGGCGGGGACATTGACCCACTGGGCAAAGAAGGAAATATCGAAATCTCGAAAAATCTGCAGATCGCAACCGCGGCAGTGGACGCCACAGGCTTCTGCCTGTTTGTCGCCTTTGCCGTGCTTGACACTGATGATTCACTGGATACAATCGCCAAACTCATCAGCTCCAGATTCGGCAAAAACTTTACCGCTGAGGACATTGCCAAGACCGGCATTGAAATCCTGAAGGACGAATATTCTTTTAACCGGGATGCCGGGTTTACGGCAGCCCATGACCAGCTGCCCGACTTTTTCATAAATGAGGAACTCCCTCCACATAATGTTAAATGGGATTTTACCGCCGAGGAACTGCAAAAGGCAAAGATTGAGATATAACATAAAGCCGGGCGCATACTATAAGCTTGCGTCCGGCTTTAAAACAAACGGTGAACAAAACAAATATGAGAATCCAGGTTTCCTGTTTTGCCACCCTTTCGAGGTATGCACCAACGGATGGCTTTCTCGAAATAAAAGAGGGTGCCACTCCGATCGATGTAATTGACCAGCTTTCAATACCAAGGGAAGAAGTAAAAATCGTCTTTGTCAACGGCCAGAATTCCGGAAAAGAGATTGAACTCCAGGAAGACGACCGGGTCGGAATCTTCCCGGCGATCGGAGGCGGCTGATTCCTTGAAGCATTCCCCATTCATCACTGCACTGAAAAAAAACTCCCGCGCACTGCAGCACCATCCTTTCTCATGCATTTCCAGTTCCAGCCTGATCCAGCTGGCCTCCGCCCACAACGTGACCTGCTTCCAGGCCCAGCTGTCGGCACTTCAAAATAAAATCCTGCCGGAAAGATATCTGAGAAACTTCAATGCATTAACCCTTAATGATCAGATAAGGCTGGCCGGGTCCAGGATTTTACTGGTGGGTCTTGGAGGTCTGGGTGGGTATATTCTGGAGATTCTGGCCAGATCAGGGGTGGGAACTTTTGTCCTGGCAGACGGGGACTGTTTTGAGGAAAGCAACCTCAATCGACAGATCCTTGGAACTGTTGACACCCTTGGAAAATCTAAAGTAAAAGCTGCAAAAGTCCGGCTTAAAAAAATTAATCCCTTCTGCCGCTGCCAGATCCATCCCTATTTTCTGAGCAGGAAGGATTTGCCCGGGCTGATGAAAAATATTGATCTTGTGGTGGATGCTCTAGGGGGGGTTGAATTCAGACCAGTACTCCTGGAAGAATCTTCCAGGGCCGGAATTCCGCTGATTACAGGCTTTCTGGCTGGAACAACAGGTCTTGTCTCAACCGTTTATCCGGGAGGTAAAAGTCCCGGTGTTTTCTGGCGCGGGGAAAACAAGGATGGCGCAGAAAACATCCTTGGCAACATGGCTCAGACAGTCAGTCTGATTGCTTCCGTCCAGGCTGCTGAAACCATAAAGCTGCTGACGGGTAAAGACTCCGGCCTCGCAGGAAGAGTGTTTCTGGTCGATTTTGAAACCTTGACCTTTGATTTGCTTGAATTGTAAGGAAGTTTATTGTGATGTAGACAATATCCGGACGAAAAGAGAATCTTGATATGCTGCCCGTGGGACAACAAACTATTGACAGAGAATATTATGGACACACCAGATAAAAAAATTAATGTAGTCCTGGCTTCCCGAAACAAGGGCAAGATCAGGGAAATAGATCGCGTCTTGAAATCAGTTCTCCCCGATATTGAGGTAAAAAGTCTTGATGAATATCCTGAAATAGGTGACATTCCAGAAACAGGTTCTACTTTTGAAGAGAATGCCCTGATCAAGGCCCGGACAGTTTCCCGGAAAACAGGGCTTATAGCCATAGCCGACGATTCAGGACTGGCAGTGCCGGCTCTGAACGGAGAACCCGGGGTTTACTCTGCAAGATACGCAGGGGAAAAAGCCACTGACCAGGAAAATAACTCCAGACTGTTAATCGAAATGAAAGATTTTAAAGGCAATGAGCGCAGGGCCGCCTTTGTCTGTGCTTTGGCCGCAGTGTCCCCTGGAGGGCATAGGCTTCTGGTAAGAGAAGAATGGGAAGGAATGATCGCCTTTGAACCACGCGGAGATAAGGGCTTTGGTTATGATCCCCTGTTTATTGATCCGGTTCTTAACCTCCACGGCGCGGAGATGAGCGCTGAACAAAAAAACGCCCGCAGCCACCGGGGCAAAGCCCTTAAAAAACTTGCAGCCCTATGGGAAGACTTCATTGACCAACAAAATAATGCATCAAACCAAGTGGGTTTTACGGATTTACAATAACTAACTTGCAGGCATTACAAAAAAAGATTTCATCAATTTGATTCCCAAGACGGACAAAATGTTTACCATAAAAGACATGAAGACAGGAAAATAAATAATTATATCCTCTTCATGGCCTTCATGGCAAAAAGCTCAATGTTCAAAATACCCGTTGGAGCATAAATATGTGCGGAATAATTGCCTATGCAGGGCACAGGCCGGCGGTGCCTGTCCTTATTCAGGGACTTAAAAGCCTGGAGTACCGGGGATATGACTCAGCAGGCCTGGCCTTTGTTCACAGGGAAAGTCTTCATCTTTTCAGGGCATCAGGAAAACTTGAGGCTCTTGAGACCAAGCTCGACTCGGACCATGTGCTCCATGCCACCTCGGGTATCGGCCATACCCGCTGGGCCACCCACGGCCTGCCCAATGAAACCAATGCGCATCCACATTTGGATATTAATGCCCACCTGGCCATTGTACATAATGGCATCATTGAAAATTTTCAGGATTTGAAAACAATGCTTGCCGGTTTCGGATGCAGTTTCCGTTCTGAAACCGACACTGAAGTGTTGGTTTGTCTTATTTCCCAGCGTTTGAAGGAAGGCGGCTCGATTCCGGAAGCGATTTCATGGGCTTTAAACCTCATTGAAGGCTCATATGCCTTTGCCCTTATCTCCAAAAATCATCCCGGAACCATCTGGGCGGCCCGCCAGGCCAGTCCTTTGATTTTCGGTCAGGGCACAGGAGAAAACTTCGTAGCCTCGGATATACCCGCTTTTCTGCCCTTTACCAGGGATGTAATATTTCTGGAAGATAATGAACTTGTGGAAATGAACTCTGATCAATGGACTGTTTATGACGCAAGAACCCTTGAACCGATTACCAAAGACATTCAGGCCATATCCTGGGACGTCCAGGCCGCGCGCAAGGGTGGTTACAAACATTACATGCTCAAGGAAATTTTCGAGCAGCCCCAGGTAATAAGGGATTGCATGACAGGCAGAATCGAACGCAAAACCTGGAATATTCAGCTTCCGGAAATAGAGAGTCTGCCCATACCTAAAAGGCTGCATATTATTGCCTGCGGAACATCCTTTCATGCCGGGCTCTGGGGAAAATACCTCATGGAAAACCTGGCCCGGATTCCCGTTGACGTGGAAATCGCATCTGAATTCAGATACAAGCCTCTAGTTACTGAAGAGGACAAGGTCTACCTGACCATCAGCCAGTCAGGAGAAACCGCAGATACCTTAGCAGCCCTCGCCCTGGTAAAAAAGCACGGTTTTCCGGTTTTGGGTCTTTGTAACGTGGTTGGTTCAAGCATAGCCAGGGAATCCGATCATGTTATTTTCACCCAGGCAGGACCAGAGATAAGCGTGGCCTCAACCAAGGCCATGTGCAGCCAGCTTGTCCTGATTTTTTTGTTGTCTTTATACTGGGCCAGGCGTAAAAAACTGCTTGATTCCCAAGCAGTTGAAAATGCGGTTGGTTCTTTAACCGCCCTGCCTGACAAGTTGGAGCTGGAATTGCCTGTCATGCGGGAAAGGGCCGCCGTCATCAGCAGGACATACTCTGCGTCCAGGAGCTTTTTCTTTCTAGGGCGCGGAATATATTATCCTCTGGCCCTTGAGGGTGCATTAAAGCTCAAGGAGATATCCTATATTCACGCTGAAGGATATGCTGCCGGGGAACTCAAGCACGGGCCCATAGCCCTGATTGATCCTGATTTTCCCACCCTGGCCATTGCTCCTGACGACTCTCTGCTTGGGAAAATTAAATCCAACCTCAAAGAGATTCAAGCCAGAAAAGGAAAGATCATTGCCTTAACTCAGGATGGTACAGGATTAAATGTAGATGATGAGTGGACAATCCCCAAAACCTGGGGCGCTTTGAATTCTTTTTTTATTTTACCTGCCCTGCAGTTGTTTGCTTATGAAACAGCGGTTTATCTGGGCAAAGACGTGGACCAGCCCCGAAACCTGGCCAAAAGCGTCACAGTAGAATAAACATGCTTAAAAAATTTATTTGCCTGACTTTATTGATGATTTTCTGGACTGGAGTTTTGTCCGGCCAGGCCTTTGCGTCTGACTATCAAAAGGGAATCGATGCTTTCAACGCCCTGCTAAAAAATGAAAACAGGGCTAAATATCGTTCCCACTGGCTTGATATTGCAGAAATTTTCCAGCAGGCCTACCAGAGAAATCCCGCGGCTGAGGACGCTCCCAAATCACTTTTTTATCTTGGACGGACTTATGAGGAGCTTGGCAAAAGGTCATATCTTAAATCCGACTTTGAAACGGCGGAAAAATATTACGACCAGTTGATCCGAGGTTTTTCAAATCATTCATGGGCGGACGACGCCCAGTTCAGGAAAGCCGGGATACATCTGAACCATTACAGGGATCCGGCCCAGGCATACATTGAGTATTTGCGGGTGGTCTATAATTTTCCCAAGGGGGACATGCGCCCCAAAGCCCAGGAAGTACTTAAGGAACTCGACAGAGCCAACCTGGAAAAAATCCGGAAGTCCACTGCAGAATCTTCCGCATCTGAGTCCGGATCCCGAACCGCCGGCCAGATCCAGAGCCTCGAGTCCAGAACCATTGTGGAAGAGTCCCTGGTGGAAAGCATCGCCCTGCCTTCCTCCCCACCAGTTGTGCCATCCACTGCCGCACCATCTCTATCTGATAAGGCCAGGCTCATAAACATCAGGCATTGGAGCAACGATGAATACACCAGGGTTGTCCTGGATCTTGACGCTCAGACAAAATATCACCACCAGCTGCTGAAACCGGATCCCGAGCTTGGCACTTCCCACCGGTTGTTTGTTGATCTTGATCATACGCTTTTATCTGCTGAAACCCCGGGTGAAGAAAACGTGGCTGACGGCATATTAACCAGAATCCGCTCTGCTCAGTTCTCCAGAGATAAATCAAGGGTTGTCCTGGACATTCAGGATCTGGATGATTTCAGGATTTTTGCACTGGAAAATCCTTTCCGCATTGTAGTCGACGTTTATGCGCCGGACAAAAGAAAGTCTGTCGAAGCAGGTGATTCGATAGCTCATGTGACTATTGATCCTGGAAGCAGAGATCTCACTGCCCAGAGCCTTGTGGAACAGCTGGGACTCAAGGTCAAAACCATAATGCTTGATCCGGGACATGGCGGAAAGGATCCTGGTGCGGTGTTCAACGGCGTAATGGAGAAGGATATTGTCCTGAGGATGTCTAAAATTCTTGGACGAATGCTCCAGGAAAAAGGCTTTGAAGTCCTTTATACCAGGACCACTGATGTATTCGTTCCCCTGGAAGAAAGAACTGCCATGGCCAATTCCAAAAATATCGACCTTTTCATTTCCCTGCATGCCAACGCGCATCGCAACAGAAGCGTGAGAGGGTTTGAAGTTTATTATCTAAACTTTGCCCAGACCCAGGACGCCATGCGCGTGGCTGCCAGGGAAAACGCCGTTTCGACCCAGAAAATTTCAGACCTGCAGTACATTCTCACAGACCTTATGTTAAGTTCAAAAATTAACGAATCCCGTGATCTGGCCAATAAGATACACGGAATCACACTGACCCATGTTCATTCCAGGTACTCGGGAGTGAATGATAACGGTGTCCGCCAGGCGCCTTTTTATGTGCTCATGGGAGCCAGAATGCCTGCCATACTTCTGGAAATGGGGTATATGACCAATGAACAGGACCTGAAACTTCTGCTCTCTGATGATTTTCTAAGGCACATGGCCGGAGGACTTACTCAGGGAGTGTTAGCCTATAAGGATAAAATCGAGCAGTTTGCCAGGCTTGATTAATCACATTCCTGTTGACCGGGAAGATCCCTGCTGTTTACTCCCCCAAGCCGGTCTCCATCCCATGAAGCCGTGTCTTCTTCGGGCTCAACATGAATAGTGACCTGGGAATTGGGAAGTTCGTTCTCGATATCTCTTTCTATAAAACAGCAAATGGTATGACCTTCTTTGATAGTTTTATTTCCGGGCAGCAACAGGTGAAAATCAATAAACCTTCTGGAGCCGGACTTTCTTGATCTGAGACCATGATATTCAGCATAATTTCCTGCGTGCTTCCTGATGGCCTGTTCAACTATTTTGATCTCATTATCAGGCAGGGCCGCATCCATCAGACCTTTCAGGGATCTCTTGATCAGGCTGAATCCCGATCTGGTGATGTTTAAGGCCACAACTATGGCGATCAGGGGATCAATAATCACCCAGTCCGGCCTGAGCATTATAATTCCTATGCCGATTATTACCCCGACTGAAGTCCAGACGTCAGCCATCAGGTGTTTCGCATCGGCCTCCAGTGTTATGGAATCAAAATGACTGGCAGCCCGAAGCATAACTCTGGCCACAACAAGGTTGATGAGGCCGGCAACAACCGATATGCCAATGCCCCAGGCGAGGTTTTCCAGAACAACAGGGTTGGCCAGGCGGCTCAGGGCAGAGTAAACAATGCCTGCCGCGGCCACGAGAATCAAACCTCCTTCCAGGCCTCCCGCAAAATACTCCGCCTTGTCATGTCCGTATGTGAATTTCTGGTTTGCAGGCCTGTAGGCTATGGTCAGGGCTATTACCGCGGCAACGCTGGCAGTCAGGTTGACAAATGTTTCTATAGCATCGGATAGAAGCCCTACAGACCCGGTAATCCAGAATGCCCCGAATTTCAGGGTCAGTGTGACAATGGATGCCAGGACGGATAATAAAGCAACGTTTCTCGGCATAAGACCGACATCCCCCTGGATGAAGGAGATTGAATTTATTTAACGGATCTTGGCCCTTTATTGAGCTCGATATTGCCGATAATTATTGACAATTAAATTCTTATCTGAAACAGACAGGTATATTATTCTGTTAGCGGGTGTTTTAAAGATTATGTCTAAATCCTGGGTAAAGTCAAAGTTTCCTGAATTTGTAAGAGATGTACTTCGTGATTTTTGTCTTGTAAGTCAACGCCTTTTTACTGAATTTTCCAGGTACGATCAAACAGGTCAGGTGAGTTTCAACTTTTTCCGGGATCTTTTGGGAGAAGAGATGAACAAGGGCCAGCTCTGGAGGCTTAAGGATACATCGCATATTCTTTTCCGCTCGGAACTTTCTCCTGATCGTACCGGTCTTTATCTTGACTGGTGCATAGGATACATTTTTCATGAATGCATGAAGCTGAGGGAAGACTCTTATCAACAGGAAAACTATCTTCCCTGGTTTGAGATGATGCACGGCAAAGCAAATCTTCCCCCTGAGGAAACATTAATCAGTAAGGAGCTGTTTACCGTCCTGGAACAAACCTGTGAAAGCATTGAACGGGAAGTTTCCAGAATTCGTTTTATACTTTTTCACTGCAGAAGACTTTTTACCATGTTTCTTCCAACCCATCAGGATAATCCCCTGCTTGCCAGGTTTTTTTTCGCTCAGGAAGAACTGGTTAAGGAGGTATTTAAATCTTCATATGACGAGTTGATCCATAGCATTTACCAGGACAAGCCGGCCAAGCTTTATCATCTGGCAGCCCAAAGCCTGGAGCAGGGAGGGTGGCTTGAAGAAGCGGCTCTTGCCCGTCAAAGAATTTAGCTTGACTTTTCAGAGAATTATAAATATTTTCCACCTATAAATGCAATTACATTTTTAATCTTTACAATGGAGGAAGGGAATGAAACGCTACTTTGTGCTTGCGATTTTGTTGCTGGCCATGCTTGGCTTTGGTTGCGCCAAAAAACCGGCTACTCCTGAGCCTGAACCCCCAAGAGAAGAGGCCAGGATAGAGACCCCTACTCCTCCTCCTGCTCCCCAGCCTCAGCCCATAATCACTGACGAACCTACAGCAAGAGATATTTATGAACGCAATTACGCCCAGCTTCCCACAGCTCACACAGTGGTCAAAGGAGAGTGTCTATGGTGGATTGCCGAATACGAACAGGTTTATAATGATCCGTTTATGTGGCCTCTGATTTTCAGGGCAAACCGAAATCAAATCGACAACCCGGACCTTATTTATCCAAATCAGGTCTTCCAGATTCCCAGGGCATTCAGCCTGGACAATATTCAGGAAAGCCGGAGAATGGCTGGTGCCCCCGATCCATATCTTCCTCCCCATACCGCTACTTTGCCTGCTGATATAAGGGCTGAACTCGGCTGGGGATTTTAAACCTGCTTTTTTTCATCAGACCCCGGTCGATGAGACCGGGGTTTTTTTTTGTCCTCTCAAGGTTTGATTAAGCTCTCTTTTTACTGTCAATAGTGATTACTTGAACGCCTGAGTTTTAATTTCTTGCTCCGAATGCCTTTTCATGATAGTTTATTTTTTTAGGTCGAATTCTGGGTGGAGCGATTTTTTTTATTTCATTGCGAGGGAAGCGAAGCTATCTCAATCATTTATCATGAGATTGCCACGATAATCCTTCGGGTTCTCGCATTGACAGGTTTATCAAACAGTTACGGGAAAAACCCCCTTTATCCAGGTGAATGATAGTTGAGGAGAATTTATGTTCGATTCTTTGTTTCATAAAAACCCTGCCAGGCAGAAATACGACTTTGATGAGGTTGAAAAACCTGAGCTTCTCAGGGAAATATATCCGTACAATAAAATTTGCAGAGTGGCCTTTGACGATTCATTTGTCATGCCCAGGCCGCCTGAACAAATTTTTATTACCGACACTACATTCCGTGATGGTCAACAGTCCAGGCCCCCTTTTACTGTTCAGCAGATAGCAGAAATTTTCGAGCTTATGCACAGACTGGCAGGGCACTCAGGCCTGATTCGCCAAAGCGAGTTTTTTCTTTACTCCGACAAGGATAAAAAAGCGGTTCATGCCTGTCTGGACAAAGGCCACAGGTATCCCGAGGTCACCGGATGGATCAGGGCCAACAGGAAAGACCTTAAGCTGGTTAAGGAAATGGGCCTGAAAGAAACCGGAATGCTTACTTCTGTATCTGACTATCACATTTTTTTAAAACTGGGGAAATCCAGAAAACAGGCTGGTGAAGACTATCTGAAGCTGGTTGAAGCCGCCCTTGACTGGGGCATTATTCCCAGATGCCATTTTGAGGACATCACCCGTGCGGACATCTACGGATTCTGTGTTCCCCTGGCCCAAAAGATGATGGAGCTTTCCAGACAAAGGGGCTTGCCGGTCAAAATCAGGCTATGCGACACCATGGGATACGGAGTGCCCTATCCCGGAGCATCTCTGCCCAGAAGTGTTTCCAAAATTGTGCGCACCTTCACCGACGAAGCCCAGGTACCCAGCGAATGGCTTGAATGGCACGGGCATAATGATTTTCACAAGGGATTTATAAATGCCACGACAGCCTGGATTTACGGATGTTCCGGTGTCAATGCCACCTTGTTCGGATTTGGAGAGCGTACCGGAAACGCTCCCCTGGAGGCATTGGTTATTGAGTATATTTCCCTGACCGGGGATGATGACGCGGCCTACACCCCGATTATAACCGAACTGGCCAGATATTTTAAAAAAAACCTGAACGTGGAAATTCCTGCCAATTACCCCTTTGCCGGCAGAGACTTTAACGCGACCAGCGCGGGAATTCATGCTGACGGCCTGCTCAAAAATGAGGAAATATACAATATCTTCAACACAAGACATATTCTGAACAGGGACGTTCCCATCATCATCACCGACAAAACCGGACGGGCCGGGGTGGCCTACTGGATCAATCATAACCTCAGCCTGCCTGAAGATCAAAGAGTTGATAAGCGTCATCCTGCCGTAAAAAAGGTATACGAAAAGATCATGGGTTCCTATGCCAGAGGCAGGACTACCAACTACTCCCATGAAGAAATGCAAAAACTTGTGCGCAGGTATATTCCCGACCTGTTCCTGTCCTCCTTTGACCAGCTTAAAAACCTTGCTCACAAGGTGCTCAAAACCATAATGATCGAGCTGGCTTCCAATCCGTCCATGGCAACCATGGACAAGGATAGTATCGACCTTGTAATTAATGATTTTCTAAACGAATATCCTTTTATCCAGTATATGTACGTTACAGACATTAACGGGTGCCTGCTCACCTGGAGTGTTAGTGACATTGGAGATATATCCAAATATCGCCAGGTCCCGGAGAATGCCGATCTCTCAGATAGAGAATGGTTTATCCGTCCGGTAAAAACCGGCAAACTGCATATCACTGATTTTTATAAATCTTTTTTTACAGGCAAACTCTGTTTGACTGCTTCAACTCCAATATTTACCAGTGACGATGAAATTGTGGGAATACTTGGTGCTGACATCCGCTTTGATGAACTGGTCAAGATCCAGGAAGGACTGGCTGATGATCAGGAAATGCTTCAGGATTTTTAGGAGGACATTATGCTGAAAAAATTTGCTTTGTTGACTTTGGTCCTGTTTCTCTCCGGTTGCGCCCATATTACCGGAGATCCGGAAAAAGAAACTGTGTATGAACCCGTTGCTGCCCCGCCCGAAAGTGAATCAATCACTCATAAGTATTATGATTTCGAGGATATACCCATTCCCAGAGAGATGAAAATTAATGCCAGGGATTCAATTCTCTTTGAATCACAAAACATGAGATCCGGCATGCTGTCTTTTTCCGGCAGAGTGGATAGCGATTCCCTCTTCAATTACTTCCAGGTAAGCATGGCCGATGAAGGTTGGAAGCTCATCAGTTACATTAAATACGGCACCTATATCCAGACCTTTGAAAAACCGGACAGACTGTGCATAATCCGCATTATTGAAAGATCGTTCAGTTCTGAACTGCAAATTTGGATTTCCCCCAAATTATCCCCAGGCAGGTAAGGGTGGAAAATTACTTATCAGACAAACCGGACCAATGATGCTTCCCGATCCTTATCCCTTATTCAAGCTCTTCAGCGGTAAAAGAGTCCACCTGGGTCTGAGTGGCAGCGTTGCTGCCTATAAGACTGTGGAACTTCTCCGGCTCCTGCGCGAATCTTCTGTGGATGCCGGTGTGACCTTCACCCGGTCCGCATTGGACTTTCTAGGTCCCCTGACCTTAAGCGCCCTGGGAGCTGATCCGGTTTTCAGCCCCCGAAGCAATGATTCCATGGATCCCTATTCCCATCTGACCCCGGCCCAATCCGCCGACTCCTTTATGGTTGTCCCGGCCACAGCCAATATTCTAGCCAAGGCCGCCCACGGCCTGGCTGATGACCTGCTGTCAACCCAGATCCTGGCCTTCAGCAAACCCGTCTTTTTCTCTCCGGCCATGAATCCGGTCATGTGGTCCAGTCAGGCAACCCGTGACAACATTGATTTGTTGAGATCCCGGGGTCATATCATCATCGAACCTCATGAGGGCATAGTAGCCTGCGGCGATCAGGGTCAGGGGCGTTTGGCACCGCTGCCTGTAATATATTACCACCTCCTTAGAGCCCTTTCCCCGCAGGACATGGCCGGAAAGAATGTACTAGTTACCGCAGGACCTACCCATGAATATTTCGACCTTGTGCGTTATTTCAGCAATCCTTCCTCAGGCCGCATGGGACTGGCCATTGCCCTGACCTGCTGGCTTCGCGGTTCAAATGTAAATTTTGTCCATGGCCCCATGTCCTCTCTTTTCAGTCTGCCTGGGTTTGAGCTTATGCCCGTAACCAGCGCCAAAGAGATGCAGGAGGCATGTTTGTCATCCTGGGATAATTGTGATGCGGGCTTCTTTACCGCCGCAGTTTCGGATTTCTCACCCGCGCCCAGCAAAGATCCCAAGTTTAAAAAAGATAACATTAAGTCCTTTCATCTTGAGATGATTTCAAACCCTGATATCCTTTCCCACCTTTCCGCCCGGAAAAATAAAAACCAGCTGGTTATAGGGTTTGCCGCTGAAGCAGTCGATCTGGAGGTCAATGCCGGCTTGAAACTGGCTAAAAAAAACCTGGACATGGTGGTTGCCAACCTGGTCGGCCCTGATTCCTCTCCTTTCGGCAGCAGTGACAACCAGGTCATGGTCATGGATAGGAACGGCCGGACCGAATCATGGCCATGTCTGGCCAAAGCGGATGTAGCCTGGAGGTTGGTTGATTGGCTCTCTCTGGTTTGAGTTTTTATCAGTCTCTTCTTAGAGATGCGGGCATCAGTCATGTCTTGTCTTCAGGTTCGCAGAACAGACATGCCGGGACCCATCCTGCTCTTCCGGATCCGGTGGAGGTTCATGTAAGCCCGTCAGTCGCTCCGCCTTCCAGAGACCAAAGACCGGTTGCGGATTCTAATAACAACATCCCTTCCATTTTCCTGAAATACCGGAGACCTGCGTATTGTGTCTGGTCTTATTTTAATTTGCCCCGGGACATTCAAAAGGGATTTACAAATTCAAGATGCGACTTAGTAAACAACATTATTAATAATTTACAATGGAAAAGACAAACTTATACTTTCTGGCCCATGTCCTCTCTGAAAGAAGATGTAATCATCCCGGATACTGATCTTTTTTTTAAAGGAATAAACGTGATAAAGCCGGTATACATTTTTATTTTCGGATCAGGGGCCTTTCAATCTTTATTCACTGATCGCGATTATACTTACGGACAGCATACCTTGAATGGCTACCGGGTCATCTCCCTGCCTGATTTCGATTCCCTGTTGCCGGATAACCGTTTTTTAAAAAATCTGGTCTGGAATATTCTTAAAATGTATGCACCGCCTCATTCTTAAATTTACAGGAAAAACATGAAGCTTTATAAAATACTAATACTTATCTCACTATTTATTTTATCGGCCTATTCTTTATCTGCAGAAACCCCTGCCAAGCATAAAATTCTGGCAGTGGATATGGAGGGTCCCATAACCCCTGCCCAGGAAGAACTGCTCCAGGATGCCCTGAGCCAGGCCGAGGACAACGAATATATAAATCTGCTGATCCGTCTGGATACCCCGGGCGGCCTGGCGGAATCCATGCGCAACATGGTCAAACTCATGCTGAGTGCTGAAGTACCGATCACTGTATGGGTAGCACCTCCTGGAGCAAGGGCGGCATCAGCCGGAGTGTTCCTGGTAGCTGCCGCTGACCTGGCTGTGATGAGCACACAGACAACCATCGGCTCAGCTTCACCTGTGGACATAACAGGAGGCGAACCTGATGACACCATGTCCAAAAAAATTGTTAATGAACTCTTGAGCCTTATCAGAGCAGTGGCCCATGAAAAGGGCAGGAATGTCGAGTGGTACGAGCTGGCTATTCTGGAGAGCGCCAATCTTGAAGCTGAGGAAGCACTACAGTTAAGAGTAATTGATCTTATCGCAAACTCCCAGGAAGACTTGCTTACTCAACTAGGCAAGAGGGGTGTTGAGATTCATGGTGAAGAAATTTTCTTTGAACCCGGAGATATTGAAATTGTGGTTTTCGAGCCGGGTCTCAAGTATAAAATTTTGTCCTGGCTTTTACATCCACAGATAGCTTATCTGCTGTTCCTTGCCGGCATGGCCGGACTTTTCTTTGAGTTTTCCAATCCCGGTGCAATATTTCCCGGGGTGGTAGGAGCCTTTTGTCTGGTCCTGGGCCTGTATTCCCTCTCCATATTGCCCACCAGTGTTACCGGGATTCTTTTACTGATTTTAGGATTTATTTTTATTATAATTGAGGTTAATGTACCCACATTCGGCTTGCTAAGCGTGGCTGCTTTGGTTAGTTTCTTTTTTGGTTCATTGTTTTTATTTGACCCCAGTTATCCATATTTTCAGCTGCCCATTATGACCATTCTTCCCATTACAATAATTCTTACTTTACTTTTGCTTCTACTGGCATATCTTATCGGTAAATCCCAGTTGGCGCCCAGGAGCGCTGATTCCGGCATCCAGGCTGATACGGTAAAGGTAATGCGCTGGGATGGCGATCAGGGTCAGGTCAAGGTCAGGGGAGAAATCTGGAACGCGAGATCAGCTGAACCTCTGGATTTAAAGCCGGGTCAGGAAGTCAAGATTGACAGAATTGAGGGGATGACCATACATATTAAGGCATAAAAGCCTTTTTATAAAGTTTTTAATAATGTACCAACCCTTTTTCAGGAGGATTTCATGCTTACCTATGCCTTACCGATTATTATTCTGGTAGTTCTATTTCTGATGAATGCTATCAGAATTCTCAATGAATATGAAAGGGCGGTAGTTTTCCGCCTCGGAAGGTTTTTAAACATTAAAGGACCGGGACTGATCATCCTTATCCCCGTGCTCGATAAGATGGTCCGTACTCAACTCAGAATCGTAACCCTTGATGTTCCTCACCAGGAAGTAATCACTCAGGATAACGTCAGCATCAAAGTCAGCGCTGTAGTCTATTACCGGGTAGTTTCCCCCAAGGGAGCGATCCTTGAAGTTGAAGATTTTCATTACGCCACTTCTCAGCTTGCCCAGACAACCCTCAGAAGCGTGTGCGGCGCTGCAGAGCTGGACGAAATATTGTCCCAGCGCGATAAACTAAACGCCAAGATCCAGTCGATACTTGACGACCAGACTGACGCCTGGGGGATCAAGGTAACTTCAGTTGAAATCAAGTACATAGATCTGCCTCAGGAAATGCAGAGGGTAATGGCTCGACAGGCAGAAGCTGAAAGAGAAAAGAGAGCCAAGGTAATTGCGGCTGATGGGGAGTTCCAGGCTGCCGCCAAACTGGCTGATGCAGCAAAAATTATATCCGATTATCCAGCGGCTCTGCAGCTGAGATATCTGCAAACCATGCTGCAGATGACCTCGCAGTCCAGCAATTCGACAGTAATCCCGATACCCATTGATATGTACACTGTGCTTAAGAATGTTGTCAGCAGTCCGGGTCAGCCCCCTGTCCCCGAAAAACCCCTGTCCGACAAGGCCTGATAAGCCCGGCATTAATTAGTGAACGGTATAAGACATGAATTTCATGACATTAAAACATGAACTTGAAAAGGTATACGCGGACATCACCAAAAGCATAGGTGCCAACTCTCTGCCTGCATTGGAAACCATGCAGGAGTTTACACGGCTGGCCCGAATGATGCCCATTCTGGCGGAGGATGAGTGGATCGGAGAGGCAGAGGATTTTGCTCATCTGGCAACACAGATCTTCCTGGCCGCCAAGAAAAACGATTTTAAAACCGTTGTTCAGCTTTCTGATTCACTGGATGACGCCCATCGCTTACTGCCGCAAGACCTCTGATTAGCAACTGGCGCCTGAAATAAAACCCGGGCGCCTGTTGTTTTATTATCCGTCGGACTATTGTCCAGGTTCGATTGAAAAATCTTCAGATGGACCGGATATTTGTGACTACCCCCAGTTTATTACCGCTAAGAGAAATATGAGCCACAGAAACACGCTCTGAAGCAGTCTGTTATTCGCAATATACATACTTTAGAGACAATTGCGAGCAGTGCTTACTTTACTTTTATTGTCCTTTTCTTCCACAACTGCATTTCCTGCATTTTTTTGCGCCTGTCTCTTGCCAGCGATTTAGCTACCAGAGATGTATTCTTCTTAAAGCCCCATTTTGTTTTATATCCTTCAGGAGTAAGATCATGTTTTGCAAGATGTTTTTTTGTCAGGACCTTGTATTGTTTTCCGCATTCCAGACATATGATACTTTTTTCTCTGATTGATTTACCGGGATCCACTGCTGGTTCTTGCTGCTCGGAAACAATCTCTTCGTCAGAGATGATGGACCTTATTCCCCTGGTGACATTTACAATCATGGAATTAATTTCTTCTTCTGTCATATTGCGGACGCTTGCCTGAGCTTTTACAATTTCCAGGGCCTGTTTAAGATAATCTTCCATAGCTGCCTCCAATGTTAGTTTCTTTATAAAATAAGACTAAACTATATAACATATTACGGTAAGTGTAAAGTTAAAACAAAATGAAACAATGGATAGATAAAAAAGTGCAGTGTAAATCACTTCCATACCCATGTGTGACAATAGTATAAGAAAGCTGCTGGTTCAGCCGGATCATAATCAGTAAATAAGTGGATCCTTGATATGATCATTTATTGAGAAAGATGAAAAAGCAGAAATATGAACAACAAAGAGTATCGGGGAGATATTAGGATGTGTTATTTTGTGGGAACCAGTGTTTTGATCGGTATGTGTATGAATTTTTGTGAAAAATATTTCCAGCAGCCCGCTGAATCAGAACTTTATCCAAGCACGCTGCCAGATGTTTTTAAACTGGGGGCGAATCCAGGTTCGCCCCCAGGGACATTTAATCCTCCAGAGTAGAGATGTCGCCGACTTCTTCGCCCAGCTCCTGGGCCTTCAGGACTCTGCGCATTATTTTGCCGCTTCTGGTTTTCGGCAATTTATCCCTGAACTCGATGCTTTTTACCACGGCTACAGGTCCGAGTTCCTTACGCACGTGGGCCTTAAGATCCTTAATAAGCTGATCCGGGTCCGCATTTTCTGCGTCCTCGTTCAGGGTAACAAACGCCTTGGCCACTTCATGCTTGATTTTATCGGGTATGCCGATGACTGCGGCCTCAGCAACGAGCTTATGAGAAACAAGAGCGCTTTCAAGCTCAGCAGTACCCACCCTGTGGCCGGCAATATTGAGAACATCATCAGAACGTCCCTGAATCCAGAAATAACCATCTTCATCCTTCCGGGCCACATCTCCGGCCAGAAAATAACCGGGAAATTTTTCCCAGTATGTCTTCTTGTATCTATCAGGATCCTTGTACAGAGTCCTGAGCATGGAAGGCCAGGGATGCTTGATGACCAGGTAACCGCCTTTGCCTGGAGGCACGGGTTTGCCATCCTCACCCAGGACATCAGCTTCAATGCCTGGCAGGGGCTTGCATACGGAACCCGGTTTAAGCAGGGATATGGGCAGTGGACTGATCATGAATGAACCGGTCTCGGTCTGCCACCAGGTATCCATTACCGGACACTCGGAACGGCCGATATTTTTGTAGAACCACATCCAGGCTTCAGGGTTGATGGGCTCGCCTACGGTACCCAGAAGCCTCAGGGTGGAAAGGTCGTGTTGCTTGGGGTACTGGGCTCCATAACGCATGAGCATACGAATAAGAGTCGGGGCAGTATAAAAAATATTCACTCCGTACCTGGCCACAATATTCCATAGACGGTCGGCCTGGGGGTATAAAGGATGACCTTCAAACATGATGGTGGTGGTGCCGGCCATGAGCGGACCATAAATCACATAACTATGTCCGGTGATCCATCCGGCGTCTGCTGTACACCAGAAGATATCCGTTGGTTTTATGTCGAACACCCAGTTCAGGGAACGGTGCACCCCGACCATGTAACCGCCGTGGGTATGGACAATTCCCTTTGGTTTCCCGGTAGTCCCGGAACTGAACAGCAGAAAAAGCATATCCTCAGAGTCCATCACCTCGGTTTCGGAAATCGGACTTTCCCGGCGAACCAGGTCTTCATACCAGATATCGCGCATCTCGGTCATTTCTATCTCTACATTGGCCCGGTGAACCACAACCACTGTATCTATGCAGTCGCAGCCGCCAACCAGAGCCTCATCCACAATGCTTTTCAGATTGATGACCCGGCCATTGCGGTAAAATCCGTCAGCTGTGATTACCAGCTTGGCCTGGGCGTCATCAATACGGTCACGCAAAGCCTTGGCGGAAAATCCTGCAAAGACCATGCTGTGCACTGCACCCACTTTGGCAACTGCCAGAAGGGCGATCATGGTTTCCGGCAAAGGAGGCAGGTAAAGAACGACCCGGTCGCCCTTTTTTATCCCCAGTGATCTCAGAGCGTTGGCGAATTTGTTGACTGCCCGGTACAGCTCGTAATAGGTCATTTTTTTGGAATCACCGGGCTCTCCTTCCCAGATCAGAGCCAGCTTGTTTTTGTTGGCGGTTTCAATGTGTCGGTCAAGGGCATTATAAACAATATTGCACTTGGCGCCTGTAAACCACTTGAAAAACGGAGCTTCAGAATCATCCAGAACCTTATCCCATTTCTTGAACCAATCAAGTTCCTTGGCTGCCTCCTCCCAATAGCCGAGATAGTCATCCCTGGTTTTCTTCATTACCTCAGAATACTCCTGAGGATTGATGTTGGCCTCTATTACCATCTGGGGAAGGGGACGAAAAACTCGTTCTTCCTGTAGTAGCGAATCAAGGGATCCATTGCCTTCCATAAAATCCTCCTTTGTCTCAACAAAAATGCTAAGAACTCTATCTTTTAGTCTGGTTGAAAAAATAATATTTCAAATAAAAATACGTCCGTTAAAACCTGATGCTAATATATATAAACCTATTGAAACCAAACTGAAATTTTAATCGGCTAAAGGCAATTAAGTCTAGTTAAACGGTGACTTCAGGATCAAAATCCCGAGAATTATCTATTATTATGGGTTAAACTTGTATATCCCAGCAAGCCAGTTAAAATCTACCAATTGCTGCGTCCCGCAAAAATTTCAGATTCTTACGCATCTCTAAATGCGCTTCGACCTTGTTTTTTTTGCTCATTGCTCTGGGAATTTTTCAAAAGCCTGTGAATTAGAAACTTTTCAATATACTGCTATAACCCCAGGATCTGTTTGAGTTCACTGATTCTTCTTCTGCTGATGGGAAGCTCAATCTTCTTGCGCCCCGCAGTCCTGAGCATGAAGTTGCTTCCAGGCAGTGAGGCTATTTCATTAACCATTTCAAGATTAACCAGGTATTTGCGATGCACCCGGAAAAAACCATGCTTGCTCAGCCTTTCTTCAAGATTTTTCAAACGGTAAGAAGTCAGAAATTTTTCCTGTGAAGTATGCACAAAGCTGTAGTCTTCATATGCCTCAACAAACACGATCTGATTGTAGGGCACCAGGATCATTTTCCCTTCCATATTTATGGGCAGCTTTTCAATCTCCAGGCGGGTCTTTTGATTTATATTCCAGGCCTGCCTGAGAGCTGATAAAAATGAATCCTCCTCGGTTTCATTGAGGCTGAGCTTGACTGTTTCTTCTTTCAGGTCATGCTGGTACCTGGAATTATCAGGCTTGTCCCTGTCGACTATTCTGGTTTGAGCCGTGTATCTGTGCAGTCTTTCAACAGTTTTCCGGACCCTGGACCTGGAAAATGGCCAGACCAGATAATCAGTAGCCCCAACCTCAAAGGCCTTAAAGGCCAGCAACTCGTCATCAGCCAGGAAAACTATATTGGGCCTTTGCTTCCTTTGATTGAGAATCTGGGTAAGCTCAATCCCGTCTACACCATTGGGCAGGTTTATCCCCAGGAAAAAAACATCATAAGAGATACTCTCAAGAAGCTCCAGGGCCTCAAACGAAGTCATGGCCTCACCCAGAATTTTCACCCGGCTCTCTCCGGACAGATATTCCCGAAGCTTTATGGTTACCTCTCGTTCAGGATGAATAATAAGGGCTTTTAAAAAAGGCATGGATCCCTGACCTTTTAATGAATAACGGGGCTGTTTTGCTCAATGTAAATATATACTGACTGACTGTTAACCCGAATTCATTTGAGATGACAAGTCTTAGTTTAGCCGATACTTAATTCACCTGTTTCAGTTTCTCCGTCCTCACCATCATACCATTCCAATTCTATCTCCAGGGATTTTTTAAGGGTATCCCGTCCTGACTTGGTTTCCTCTTCTACTTTGAATTCAAGAGTAACGGTCTTGGGAATTACCAGATAAATTTCCTCCTTGCCGTGAGAAAGCATTATCCGACCGGATTCAAGCTTGTCAGCAACGGTTCTCAGTATGGATGCAACCTCAGAAGTTTGTTTTTTTTCTTCGCTTTTAAAGAGTACCTTTTCCACGTCATAACTCCTTTTTATTCATTTAATAAATCAAATGATGCCTTTTCTGCCTTTATCAACAGCTTCGGGATATGAAACTTATTGAGACACGGTCTATACAGCGCCCCTTTCGGGATTTTCTGAAATTAATATAAGCAGCAATCCAGACCGAACAATACAAATTACATTTGCAGTCAAGCATAAACCTTTCATCCGGTGCTGCAATAAGATCTTAGAAGCCATGATGATTGGCTACCTGTACTTAATTGCACTGATCCGCATAAGCTTATCAAAGGAGTGCAGAGCTTCAATACGTCTGAATGTACCGGTTCGCCCTCTCATAACCATGGAACTGGTCAGGGCTCCCTCACCGGTAAACTGAACGCCCTTTAAGAAAGTTCCGCCGGAAATGCCGGTTGCTGCAAAAAATACATCATCATTTTTAACCAATTCTTCCAGGGTAAGTACATGGTTAAGGTTATATCCTGCATCAATCACGGCCTTTTTCTCATCTTCAGACTGGGGATCCAGCATCCCCTGCATTTCACCGCCCATAACCCGGATTGCCGTGGCGGCCAGCACTCCTTCCGGGGTGCCTCCGGTACCCATCATAACATCAACATCTCCACCCGGAGTAACAGCCATCAGCGCACCTGCCACATCACCGTCAGTGTGCAGCTGAATCCTTGCCCCTGCCTTGCGGATATCATGAATCAACTTTTCGTGCCTAGGCTTGTCCAGAACAAAAACAACCAGGTCGTCCACCGACTTTCCTATAGCTTTGGCTACTTTTCTTAAATTCTCAGCCACAGGCCTTTTTATATCGACATGGTATTTGGCCTGGTAAGGAACCACGAGTTTTTTCATGTAATAGGCCGGACCTGGATCGTACATGGTTCCCTTTGGGGCAAGGGAAACTACTGCAATGGCATTTGGCCTGCCAAATGCCAGAAGCCTGGTGCCTTCAACCGGATCCACAGCCACATCCATCTCAGGCCCTTTTCCCGTACCCAGCTTTTCTCCTTTAAAAAGCATTGGGGCTTCATCCTTTTCCCCTTCTCCGATCACAACGGTTCCCTTTATATCAAGAACATTAAAGCTAAGCCGCATGGCATCGACCGCAGCCTTGTCTCCTTCAATCTTATTGCCCCGACCCAGCCAGCGTGATGATGCCAGGGCAGCAGCCTCAGTAACACGAACCAGATCAAGGGCCAGATTCCGGCCTGGTACTTCCTGAATCATGATCACTCCTTGGTGTTAAGTTTAACAAACTAACTTTTCATTTATCGGAATAAGCCTTAGTTTATTTTCATCCGGAAGGACTGTTTACCTCAGGAATGCAAATTTGACAAATTAGGCTGATATGTTTGATATTCCTGATGATGACTCTTTATAGATATAACAATAATAGTAAGAGACAAAAGATCAAGTGACTCCCTTTGGAGTTTCTCGGAAATCAAATGAAATTCTGGGCATCTATAAAAACCGGAGCCAGAGAATATGTAAGCTGGGTTACTCCCAATTTGGCGGTAGGGCCCGCTCCCATGTCTTATGATCAACTTGAACGGCTGAAAGCGGCCGGAATTAATTCTATTATCAACCTTTGTGCTGAATTTCCCGACCTGCCTCAGATTGAAAAAAATGA
>SKKD01000058.1 GCA_007121655.1 Desulfonatronovibrio sp.
ATGCTTCTCCGGAAGCAACCAGACAGAGCGCTCTTCCTGGGCAGGAGTCTCTTGATCCTGAAATCGGGGCTCGGGTTGAAGAGGGAACAGCCCCTCCTGTGGTTCAGAAAACAACTCTGGTAATCCGGGCCAGCGAGGATTGCTGGCTCAGGCTCATTGCGGATGAGTCCAGCGAAGAGGCATATCTGAGGCCGGGAGAAAGCCTCACGGTTGAATTTGAAGATCATGTCCAGCTCACCCTGGGCAATGCCGGAGGGGTGGATATTTTTCTTGATGGTGATCCCTATCCTTTTGAAGCCGCCTCGGGACAAGTCAAAACCCTTAAAATAACTTCTTCTGACAACCATCCATGATCAATGTATTTTTCTGAGAAAGTGCTTGTTATCCGGACAGGACGGTTTAAAGAATACGATCTGTGGGTACGTTTTCTTTCCCCTTCCAGGGGCATTCTCACCGGTTTCGCCTTTGGAGGATGCAGGAGCAGGAAAAGGTTCAGCGGATGTCTGGACGCTCTGAATCTGGTTTTGTTCAAGGTAAGTTCAGGAAAAGGCAACAGATATCTGGTCCTTGAAGAAGGAAGTCTTATCCACGGCTATCCCGAACTGAAAAAAGACTCTTCCAGGCTTGGCATGGCCATTAACAGTCTGCGTTTTGTCCAGCAAATTTGCCCGGAAGGAGATGACTCCTCGGGTATTTATTCCCTCCTGCTGGACTACCTTGAAACCATGGAAACAAATAGCGGCATTCCATCCTTTTTCCCGCTTCTGTTCAGGGCCAGGGCTGCTTTCAGCCATGGTTACCAGCCATCCCTTGATGCATGTTGCAGGTGTAGAGCGCCTTTACATGGTATCGCCCAACCGGGATTTTTATTTACCGAAGGGAAAATTATCTGCGGAGAATGCCGGCAAAACAATGACCGGGTTATTAAAACCTATCCGGAATCCTTGATTTTTCTTAAAACCTTGAATACATCCAGTCCCGGTCAGTGGGCTCGGTGGACTCCTGATTCAACTGTACTCCAGGATTGCTTTCAGATAGTCGAGTCATTTGTGCAGTTTCACCTGGAAAGTAATCCCCCGGGTGAAAAATATCAATAATCCTGTTATGTTGTTTATAAGGATCCGGTTTCAGATTTGATCCGGTTCAGGATTTTCAGAGGGCGACGCAGAGACAGCCTGAGGGGCGCCGTCCTGTTCCTTGATTTCCGACGCGGATCGGATCCGGTTGCCTGCCGCTTTATATGAACAGTTTCGTCTCATACATAGAATATTTGACTGTACAGCCAACGGAGTGAAAATGCTTTTTCAGGATGTTATACAGAGCCTTCAGAAATTCTGGACCGGTCAAGGTTGCGTTTTGCAGCAGCCTTACGATATTGAAGTCGGCGCCGGCACTTTTAATCCGGCCACATTTCTCAGGGTTATCGGCCCGGAACCCTGGAAAACCGCGTATGTTGAGCCATCAAGAAGACCAGCCGACGGCAGATACGGAGAAAATCCCAATCGACTCCAGCATTATTATCAATTCCAGGTTATCCTCAAGCCTTCACCCGCTGATATCCAGGATCTTTATTTGCAAAGCCTGGGAGTTCTGGGCATAGATGCCCGCAGACATGACATCCGCTTCGTGGAAGATGACTGGGAATCTCCCACTCTTGGGGCCTGGGGGCTGGGCTGGGAAGTCTGGCTTAACGGCATGGAAATTACCCAGTTCACTTATTTTCAGCAGGTGGGAGGAATTGACCTCGATCCCGTAAGCGTTGAGATTACTTACGGACTGGAAAGAATATCCATGTATCTCCAGGAAAAGGAGTCTGTTTACGACCTGGCATGGAGCCCGGACATTACTTACGGCCAGGTACATCATCAGGGAGAAGTGGAACATTCCAAATATAACTTTGAGATGAGCGACCCGGAAATGCTCCTTGATTTCTTTGAAAAATGCGAAAAGGAATGCCTGAAACTCTGCACCGGCAACCTTGCCTGGCCCGCGTATGACTACTGTCTGAAATGTTCCCACGCCTTCAACCTTCTGGAGGCCAGGGGAGCTATTTCCATAACGGAAAGAACCGGCTATATCGCCAGGGTCAGGAACCTGGCCTCAAAAGTGGCATCCCTTTACAATGAACAAAGAAAAGAAATGGGTTACCCCCTGCTTGGCAAATAAAAGGATAAGAAAGAATGTCTGATTTTGTACTGGAAATCGGTTTTGAAGAAATGCCCGCCCGTTTTCTTGCCCCCCTGACCAAAGAGCTAAAGGAAAATTTCGAAGCTTTCTTACGGCGTGAAATGATAAGTTATCAATCTGTAGAGACCTGCTCAACTCCCAGAAGACTGTGTGCTTATGTCCCGGCTATAGCACCAGTGCAGGAATCTAAAGAGGAATTGGTTACCGGTCCACCGGCGTCCATAGCCTTTGACAAGGATAACAATCTTACCCGGGCCGGTCTGGGGTTTTCCAGATCTCAACAGGTTTCTGAAACTGATCTTTTCAGACACCAGACAAAAAAAGGCGAATATCTTGCGGTAAAGAAAACAGTTGGCGGAAAACCGACCATTGATGTTTTGCCGCGGATTTGTCTCGAAGCAATCAAAGGTCTGAGCTTTCCAAAAAAAATGCGCTGGACAGACAATTTTACCTTTGGCAGGCCGGTGCGCTGGATCTTGGCCATGCTGGACGACAAGACCATATCTTTCGCCGTTTCCGATGTTCAATCCGGGTCATCAACCTTCGGCCATAGAGTCCTTGGATCGGGTCCCTTTGAACTGTCCTTTGCTTCGGATTATCTTCGGACAGTGGAAGAAAAGGGCAGGGTGGTTTTAAATCCCGAAAAAAGAATGAATATTATCAGGTCCGAAGCCTCCAGACTGGCCAGTGAAGCAGGAGGGTCCATAGTGGAAAATGAAAATCTGGTCCAGGAAACATCTAATCTGGTGGAATTTCCAAACCCTGTTCTGGGAAGGTTTGATCAGAAATACCTGGCGCTTCCCAGGGAGGTCCTGCTCACAAGCATGGAAACCCATCAGAAAAGTTTCGGCGTGGCAGGACCAGACAACAATCTCATGCCTTATTTTCTAACCGTGATAAATAATGATCCCCAGGATGTTAATCTGGTCAGAAAAGGATGGGAAAGGGTACTCAAGGCCCGACTCGAGGATGCCATGTTTTTCTGGAACTCGGACCGGTCTGTCTCAATTGAAGCCCGGCAGGAAAAACTGGACAGGGTTGTTTTTCTTGCTCCCCTTGGTTCCATGGGGGATAAGGCCAGGCGTCTGGACAGGATAGCCGGTTTTATTTGTGAGGCACTCGGGGTGCAGAACAAAAACTCTGTCCGTAAGGCTGCTCTTTTCTGCAAGTCCGACCTTGTCTCGGAGATGGTCGGCGAATTTGCCGATCTTCAGGGTATCATGGGAGGCATTTATGCCGCGGAGGCCGGTTATGAAGCTGACGTAGCCCGGGCAATCTATGAGCACTACCTGCCTCTCGGACCTGACTCTCCTTCACCTGAAACCATTGCCGGAGCCATAGTCTCCATGGCCGATAAAGCCGATAACCTTGCGGGCTGCTTCGGCCTGGACATGATCCCCACCGGAGCCGCCGATCCTTATGCCTTGAGAAGACAGGCCCTGGGAGTAATCCGGATAATACTCGAGCATAAACTTGATCTTGACCTGCGCGGCCTTTTCAGTTTTTGCACCCGGGAATATTCAGGCGTAAAGTGGAAGCATGATCCCGATGATTCTCTGGAAATACTGATCCGGTTCATCAGCAGCAGGCTTAAAGCATACTGGCAGGGCATGGGACATGACGGAAAAATTGTGGATGCCGTGATCCAGGCCGGGTGTGAAAATGTCCTTATGGCTGAACAAAGATTGTCAGCCCTGGTCAGATTCAGCAAACACCCTGATTATGAAGCCGCTGTACTTACATTCAAGAGAATCGACAACATTATTCAAAAGCAAGGCGGTGAAGCAGGTGTGGAGCTTCTTGAGAAGTATGAATCACATCTTCTTCAGGACGATTATGAAACCGGACTAGCCCGGCAAATTAACGAGGTTCTTGCTGACTGGGATGAAAGGTGGGGAAAGGGAGATTTTGACGTCCTTTTTAACCGTTTGCATGGTTTGCGCCCGGTAGTGGATGATTTTTTTGATAATGTAATGGTAATGTGCGATGATCCGGACCTGAGGCAGAATCGTCTCAATATGATGAATATTTTATCAAAGAAGCTTGGGACACTGGCAGACTTCTCGGCCCTTCAGGTATAAACAGGGTGAATTCGGGAGTAAATGCAGGGTAGTTTTTAAACGGTGTCGGATATCTATAAATATTGATACGCTGCCCGGGAGATTATCTTTTCGGGCTGTCAGCCCCTGCGGAACGATAACAACGATTTAACACCGAAAAATAGCTTGACATTCCCAACAATAATCGCATAGAAGATCAGGTTTTGGAAAACAAACTATTTATTAATCATATCAAGGAATAAAGAATCAGGAGGTTTTGATCTTGGCCAATCATAAATCCGCTCTAAAAAGACATCGACAGAGCCTTAAAGCCAGAGAGCGCAATAAAGCAGTAAGAACCCGCTTAAAAAACGCCACCAAAGAGGTGAGAATTGCCGTGGAACAAAATGATGCTGAAAATGCTTCGAAAGCACTTCATAAAGCTTCTTCTGTAATTGATAAAGCTGCCCAGAAGAACGTCATCCACCGACGCACTGCCGCCAGAAAGCTTTCCCGTCTGAGCAAGGCCGTAAACAATATTTAGCAAAGCATTCCGGCCTGGTTCACGGCAAATATAAAGAACCGGGCCTTCCAGTCAATCAGCTCGTATCAATCAGCCGGCCCGGCTGACTTGTCCGAAACTCAGCATCCAGGTTCACCGTAGTTTCCACAGCAGGACTGCATCTTTCTGATTTTAAGCAGATTATTGCGTAAAAAAAGCCCCGCCTTCTTTGATAAAGGCATTGGTTTTTTAAGATTGTTCAATGATTCTTTTAAATCGGGTTTTTTGTTTGAGCACATAATCATATCCTCTGCTTGCAGGTGGTAAGTATTACATTGCTACATAAATTCAAGCACCGGCATCCCGTCTATCATCTTCAGCTGAGTCAGGTATTTTCCAAATACAGCTAAACCGGCCAGATGATCAGGCGCCAGGTTGAAGTCCATTTTTTCCCAATACTCCCTGATCATGTTCTGTTTAAACCGCTTTTCGGGATAAAGCTCCGCCAGTTGATTAATCTTTCCTGGCAGGATGTGCACAGCTTTATTCAAAGCCGAACCGAGCCGCTTAATTATTTGATATTTAGCCTGGCTGATTTCCTTATTTAGAATCCACAAGGCAAAAACAAAGGGCAGGCCGGTGAATTTTTTCCATTCCGAGGCAAGATCGATTATCTGAAGATCCGGATCTGGATAAAGATAAATGCTCAGGGCGTGATCTCCGATTTCCAGGAACGGTTCTCCTGAATCCATCGACTCTCCCGGTTGAGCCTGGAGCCAGACAGGAGGAGGCAGTCTCCAGTAAAATTGCCAGAGAATCCGCAACAGAGCCGCGGACGCGGCGGAAGCACTGGTCAGGCGGATGTTTCCTCCTCTTAAAACATATGTCTCAAGCTCATCGAAGGAAAAGGGCAGGCAAAAAAGCACGCTTTGGACTTCATTATCAGCGCTGATGCCCAGATGAGGAAGAAGCCTGTATTTTTCAGCTCGGATCAGATACTCGAAGGAAGAGGAAGGTGCTATATCAATTGTGCCTTCGGCCAGACCGTTGTTGAGCAGGGATGGGTGGCCGGAAATGAATTCAACATCGTCAATAACCGGATCATTTTTAATACTTTCAAAAATGGGCCAGATATTCAGATAATCAATGCGTCCGACCTGTAGTTTTTCTTTTGTGATCATTAATAAGTTAACTTCCCCGGTTCGTTAATTTCAAAAGTTTTTTTGCGGTTAAAGTCTGCAAACCAGAGTTATTAAACTGTTAAAAAGATAGCCACCTTCTCAGCCATGCTCATCCCGTTGATAATAAGGACCGTTTGCATGCATGGAAGACCTTGACAATCAATCATTTTTTCTGAATTCATACAAATTCCCCGGGTGGAACGGATATGTTGATGGACAAAAATTTAATTGTAAATTTGCAATAACCGAGGTCAAACAGCTGTCGAGAAATTGGAGATCCAGGTTGCCGATATATCAATACAAGATGAAAAATCACGTTATATGAATCTGAACCATAAAATTGTATATTCCGGCCTGACCATGCTTACCAGGGCATGGTCTTTAACCTTGAACTACACCAGGGTCAATTATGAGCCGGTCCTGAATTTCAGAAAAAGAAAAATCCCCGTAATTTTTGCCATCTACCACGAAGAAATATTTCCCCTTTGCTGTTTGCACAAGGATGAGGGGGTTACTATTGTAGTCAGCAGAAGCAGGGATGGAGAATTGATTGCCGGAGTATTGACAAGGCTTGGTTATAATCTGGCCAGGGGTTCCAGTTCCCGGGAGGGTCTCAGGGCTCTTTTAAACGCGGCCAGGCAGATGAAAGCCAATAAAACTGATGTTGCCTTTACCGTGGACGGGCCAAGGGGACCCAGGCGGATTTCCAAGCCCGGCATTATTTATCTGGCTTCCAGGAGCGGGGCGTTTATTGTTCCGGTAAGGGTAGGCATGAGAACAAAGCATGTTTTTAAATCGTGGGATAGATTTTCTCTTCCCTGGCTGTGGTCGGAATGCAGGGTTGTATACGGCAGTCCCTACAAGGTGCCCGGAAAACTCAGTGCTGAGAGGATTAAAGCCGGAATGACAGGCCTGGATCAAAAGCTTGAATGTTTACTCTAGCTTAGTCTGATCTGACTGATTTTCCATCCCTTCCTGGACCAGGAAGATCCGGGAAAAGCCAATCCCAAACTACGCCTTCCTTATTTGAGCCTGCTCACAGGTCCCCAGCGGAGCGCCGGCGCGAAATGGTCTACCTGGTCAGATGTTCGGTAATTATCCTGCTGTCATTGTCTGAAGCGCCAACTCCAAGCTCCTGGGACAGTCCGGAACATTTTATCCCATCCCGGCCAAGGTTGACCGTCCCCGCGGACAGAACCTTTGTGTAAGGTATTTGATCGCGCATTTCATCAAAGGCAATGCGCTTGGGAAAGATAACCGGTGTAGACTCACCTGCAAAATCCTCAAAAATAATATATTTCATGTGTTTTCCTTAAGTTAACTGAAATGTAACTGCTAAAACAGGAACGTATCCTTACCCCCGGAACCCATTCTGGAGTCAATAGCGTCAAGACGTTGCTGAGCCGCTTCTTTCTGGCTTTTGCGATCAGCGCTTCTTAAAACAGTTTGAAACAGGTTTCTGGCGGTATCCAGCATTTCTCTCTGTTCGTAGATCAGACCGGCCCGGTACATGGCAGTCACCGTCCATATATTCTGCTCGGGGAATTGCCATGAAAGCCTTAAATAATAGTCAAGGGCCTGTTCAAGATCTCCCCGGTACTGAGCGCCTTCGCCCAGCCAGAAAAGTATTTCAGCCTGAGTAGTGTCCGGCAGGGAGGCCCTGTCCAGCCAGAGTGCCTCAAGCATTTCCTGGGCCAGGTCCCATTGGTTTTTTTCCTGGGCCAGCAGAGCTAGTCTGAGACGGCGTTCAGGGTTTAACCTTTGAGGAGATTTTTCCAGAATGACCTGGTAGGTTGAAAGAGACTCTCCTTCCCGTCCCATATCCATCAAAATGCCTGCCTTGGCCTCCAGAAGCTCCAATTGTCTTGGTCCCTGGGCAAATTCCGGGGAAATACTCTGTAAATATCTCCAGGCTAAAGCTTTATTTCCTTCTTTATAAACCTGCTGAGCCAGGGAAAGGTAGGCGCTCTGACCTGTTTCTGAGTATGGAAATAAAAAAGCCAGATTTCTGGCTGAGGATTGATCCTGTCCGGCAAGAAAAGTTTTATGGTAATAAAGATAGTTGATCGCGTAATCAAAGGGGAAATCTGCATAAAGACCCTTAATGCTTTTGTCTTCCTGCCGCCAGAACCCGGCCAGATGTTTTTGATCTAGATTAAGATCCGCGGCATTGAGGATTTCTTTAAAAAAAGAATATCTCGAGGCCGGAAGATTGACCAGTGGCTGGTAACTCTGCTTTACCAGAGATGCCGCCAGGTAAAAGGTAAACGGGAGATCAGGCGAGTCGGCCAGAGCCATGTCCCAGGTCTCAAGAGCTTCTTTGAATGGCCTTTCCTGAAGTTCGTAGATAAATGCCAGGGATTGAAGCCGCGCCCTGACTTCTTCCGATAGCAGGGCGGAGGAAAGTTCCTGTCTTATTAGTTCCAGAGCCCGGTCAGGGGAAAGGGCTTTGATCCGGTCCAGAAAAAACTCCCATGAACCAGCCAGGGGGGATGCTAATTCAAAGTTTTCCAGGGCGTATTTCTGCAAGTGATTTGCATAGACATTGGTAAAGCCTGAACCCTTGGGAGAATTTGGGTCTGAGTTCCACATGTCAAGATCAGATGTTCTCAGGTAGCGGCCAAAATTTTCAAAAAATGATTTTACACCGGGATCGGATATTCCGGCCAGAACCTGATCAGCCAGATCCCAGTTGGAGATTCCCCACAAGGCCAGGGCTCTTGAAATTTGAAGCTGATCAGTATTCGGGACGGAAAGCATTGGTTCGGTAGCGAAAAGGGGAAGATCAACCTTTTTCCACAAATCAATATCCGGCCAGGCCGACCTGGCCAGAACTACCGACTGTTCCATGATCATCCGCCGGCCGTCATTAATTTGATCAGCGCTGAGGGTCTGAAAAAACCATCTCTTCCAGACATTGGCCCATAGTCCGGCCAGACCCGGTTCTTTGCTCATCAGCAGAGATGTGTCCCGTATCCCCAAAAAACCCGAGGTCTCTATAACAGCAAGAACAGACTGATCAAACTCGCCAAGTTGCCTCAGCGCTCTATGTATCAGCCAATGCTTTTTGCCTTCAAGCCCGGGACTGTCTCTGGTTTCTATGACTCTCAACACAGCTATTGCCGCTTCCGGGTTTGACATGGAAATAAGTGCTTCGGCATATTCCATTTGTCCCTCTGGCCCGGCTTCGCGCTGCTTCAGGCTCATGGCATAGACGTCCAGTGCTCCGTAGCGTTTCAGCCACTCGTGGTAAGAATTATTATTATCCGGTTCAGTGGACCATGCAGGAGATGACATAAGAAATGCCGACAGAAATAATAAAACAAAAAAAACTCTTTGATTCATATCATACCGCCAGAGCTTAAGATTTGTCAGGGGGAGGCAATCCGCTTTTTATGCAAATCAATTTAATGCCTTTGATGTCCATTGGTCAATAGCCATATTGATGGGGCAGCACTGGTCATCACGATACCTTGCCGGTATTAAAGTTTACATAATTTACATTATGGGACAATATTAAGTATCGACGGATATGGCAGAGAACACAAAAAAGCCGGCGTTCTTCAATGGAAAAACGCCGGCTGAGTGATTGTATTTTCTGCGTACTGCTATCAGAGTTTGCCTGCATCCTTCAGAAAAGCTTCCAGCCCGATGTCAGTCAAAGGATGTTTGGACAGCTTTTCAATTACCTTGAAAGGAATGGTTGCGATGTCCGCTCCCATCATTGCCGATTCCAGAACATGTCCGGGATGCCGGACGCTGGCCACAATAACTTCCGTGTCCATGGCGTAATTATCAAAAATATCAATCATGGAGCTTACCACGTCCATCCCATTCTGTCCGATGTCATCCAGCCTGCCCACAAAGGGACTGACGTAAGAAGCCCCCGCCTTGGCGGCCAGCAAAGCCTGGAGAGGAGAAAAAACCAGAGTCACGTTGGTTTGGACGCCCATTCCCGACAGAATCTTAACGGCCTTGATTCCCTCCATGGTCATGGGAATTTTAACCACTACATTAGGGCCGAATTTAACAAGGTCGCTGGCTTCCTTGATCATTTCATCGGCGCTCAGGCCTATTACCTCAAGGTTTACGGGTCCCTGAACAAAGCTGCATATTTCCGCAGCCACCACTTCCCAGTCTTTTTCCTCTTTGGCCATGAGGCTGGGATTTGTAGTAACCCCGTCTACCATTCCAAATTCCATGGCCTTCTTTATTTCATCGATGTTCGCTGTATCTATAAAAAACTTCACTTTTTACCCCCCTTAATCAATTATAATGAGTCGCCACAAGGATAAACTAATGCCCCGGTCAGGGTTTGTCCATTTTAACTGATTCCCTGGCTCCAATACGCTTCAGATACTTATCCCTGCAGTCATAGCTGCAAAAACATTTTACGTCATTGTTCTTTTTAACCCTGATATCCGTATCCTTATCAACATAGGTTCCGCAGATGGGATCCTTGACCATTACCCCGTTTGCAGCCATTTTTTCCTGATCCTTCAACACCTGTTCTTTTTTCTTCTTCTGGTCACCGGTTAAAAGTTTAAAAAGGATAAAACCCACAACTACTAAAATAATTATTTTCAGCATGGCAAATTCCTTAAAGTTTTAATTTAGCTTTTTCAGGCTTGCTGATGAATCCTGTTTTCTTCAAGTCTGAAATCAAGCCTGTCAGCAAGCTTTTTCAGGCTTTCTCCACATGGAAAGATATAATCTTCCGGACAAATATCCAACATCGGCACAATTACAAAGGCCCTCTTTTTTATTGAAGCATGGGGAATCTTCAATCCATCCAGGTCGATAACCAGGCCTCCAAAAGTAAGAATGTCAAGATCTATTGTTCTGGGCCCTTTGTCGGTCGTCCTGGTCCGGCCCATTCGGATTTCAATACTTTTCAGCAAAGCAAGCAGATTTCCCGGAGTCCAGAACTCCTGAACATCAAGAAGAATAACCTGGTTGTAAAACCATGGCTGATCCGCAAGCTCCTGGGGTTCGGTTTTATAAACCCCGGATTGGCGGACAAGTCTTAAACCTTTATGTTCGGTAATGGCGGCAATTGCATTTTGAAGGTTCTTGCTGCATAATCCTAAATTGGATCCAAGGCTGAGGAATACTTCATAAACCAATTTTTTCTCTTATATAAAATTTTCGGCTGTTGCCTGAACAAATTCGCGTGCGGAATAATCCTATATCTTTATATTTATCCTAGCAAGTTTCAATTACCTCCAAAACAGCGAGGCCGAATAAATTGCAACCCGTCAGCAATCAGCATATCCTGGTGGAAAGATTTCTGGAACATATTCTTGTGGTCAGAGGACTGGCCTCAGGCACCATCACTTCTTATTCTGAAGACCTGAATTCCTTTGTCAGCTTTCTTGACGAAAAAGAGATTTCCCTTACAGGGATCACTGAACAGAATCTTTTTGTTTATCTGATGTTTCTGCGCAAAAACGGTTTGCAAAGCCGCAGCCTTGCCAGGCACATGGCTAGTTTGCGGGGATTATATTCATTTCTGCTGGATCAGGGTCTCATTCAGACCAACCCCACAAGTCTGCTTGAAAACCCAAAGCTTCCAAAATTATTGCCCAAGTTGCTTTCTATTCGCGAAGTTGAAAGTATTCTTGCCCAACCCCGGGCCAGTGACAAACTTGGAGCCAGGGACAAGGCAATGCTTGAGTTGCTGTATGCTGCCGGAATAAGGGTTTCGGAAGTATCAGGGCTTCGGGTATTAAACTTTGACAGGCAAAGCGGAGTAGTTCGCGTGTGGGGTAAAGGCGGCAAGGAACGGATTGTTCCCCTGCATTTTACCTGCATGAAGTGGCTTGAGTTTTACCTTCAAAACTGGCGCCGGGCATTTTCTCCCAAACAGGATTTCATGTTTTTAAACCGTTCAGGCAAAGGGCTTTCCAGACAAGGCATCTGGAAATCGATCAAAAAATACGCTATAAAGGCCGGCATCAGGAAACAGGTCTCGCCCCATACCCTGAGACATTCTTTTGCCACCCATTTGCTTGAAGGTGGAGCCGACCTTCGTACGGTTCAGATTCTGCTGGGGCACTCCGATATAACAGCCACGGAAATATACACACACGTTCAAAGCGACAGGCTTAAAACGACCCATGAAAAATTTCACCCACGATCACAAAGCAAGACGCAATTAAATCATTATGAAAAAAACAAGAATTGATGCTCCCACGGTAATTACATGTCACGTCAATGCCGATTTTGACGCCCTTTCGTCCATGATAGCAGCCAGCAAGCTGTATCCGGATGCAATTCTGATCTTTCCCGGGAGTCAGGAAAAAAATCTGAAAAATTTTTTCATTCAAAGCGCCACATATCTCTACAACTTCAAATCCTTCAAGGATATTGACCCCACAACCGTCACCAGACTGGTTATTGTTGACACCCGGCAGAAGTCCCGGGTCAAGCATGTAGCTCCCCTGCTGGATAATCCGGAAATCAGTGTTCACCTATATGATCATCATCCTGATTCGGAAGAAGATATTGCGGCAGACGAAGAAGTTGTCAAACCATGGGGATCAACAACCGCAATTATTTCTGAAATACTTATCGCCAGAAATATTTCCCTGACTGAAGACGAGTCCACAATACTCGGGCTTGGTATTTACGAAGACACAGGATGTTTTACCTTCAAATCAACCACCAGGCATGATTTTGACGCGGCTTCATGGTTGCTTGTCCAGGGAATGGATTTGAATATGGTTTCAGACCTGATCAACAGGGACCTTTCAGCAGAGCAGGTCTCCATCCTCAACGCCCTTCTGGAATCCGCCACCACCCACAAGATAAATGGAATTGACGTGGTGGTGGCAGAGGTTTCCCTGGAACATTATGTGGGCGATTTCGCTCTGTTGGCCCATAAGCTGCTGGACATGGAAAATATCCGGGTCCTGTTTGCCCTGGGCAGGATGCATGACCGGATTCATATTGTATCCAGAAGCAGAACAACCGACGTCAACGTAGGAAAAATATGCTCCTCATTGGGAGGCGGCGGACATTCTTTTGCAGCTTCAGCAACCATCAAGCATAAAAGCCTGACCCAGGTTAAGGATGAACTTTTCGGGCTTTTGTATTCCCAGATCAATCCCCAGATACTTGTTTCCCATCTTATGTCTTCCCCGTCTGTCATCATTGAGAAAAATCAAACAATATCCAGGGCTACAGAGATTATGACCAGGTTCGGTCTAAAGGCGATTCCGGTGGTTGAAACAGACAAGGGACCTTGCGTGGGAATCCTGGAGCATCAGATTGCGGACAAGGCAGTGAGTCACGGCCTTGGCAAGATACCTCTGAAAGAATATATGATCACTGATTTTTCCACCCTGAATACCAAGGACGACATTTACAAGGTCATGGAAGTGATCATCGGGCAGAGGCAAAGGCTTATCCCCATTGTTGAAGAGCATAAAGTTATCGGGGTGGTCACCAGGACCGATCTGATAAACAATATCATCCAGGAACCGGCCAGAATTCCGGAAAGCCTGCTCCCGGAAAAGAAACGGGAAAGAAACATAAAAAAGATCATCAGGGACAGGCTGCCCAACAGTATTTTTAACCTGCTCCAGAAATGCGGGGAATTGTCCAGGGATATGGGCTATCAATTATATACTGTGGGCGGTTTTGTCCGTGATATACTTCTGGACCGGGATAATCTGGATGTAGATCTTGTGGTGGAGGGTGAAGGAATTACCTTTGCCCGAAAACTTGCAGGTGAGCTTGGTGGACGGGTCAGAGCCCATCATAAATTTCAGACAGCGGTGGTAATCCTGGATAACGGGCAAAAAATCGATGTAGCCACGGCCAGGCTTGAATATTACGAACATCCTGCCGCCCTGCCCACTGTGGAATTATCCTCGATTAAAATGGATCTTTACCGGCGCGATTTCAGCATAAACGCCCTGGCTGTTCATCTTAATCCGGAAAATTTCGGCAAGCTTGTAGATTTTTTCGGAGGCCAGCGGGATATTAAGGATAAGGTAATCAGGG
>SKKD01000202.1 GCA_007121655.1 Desulfonatronovibrio sp.
ACAGATTCCTATGAACTCCTGATGAATTCTCCCATGGGCATATATACTTCCACGCCTGAGGGCCGTTTTTTATCGGCCAACCAGGCGGTTGCCCAAATGCTCGGTTATTCCTCCCCCCGGGAACTTATTGTTTCCATAACTGACATGGCCACACAAATATATACGGACCCGGCTGACCGTGAGAAATTCAAATCTCTTCTGGAATCACAAGGCGAAATCATCAATGAGGAATGCCTTCTTAAGCGCCTTGACGGGACCGAATTCTGGGTATCCTGTAACGCCAGGGTTGTACATGACCAGAACGGAGCCATCAGCCATTACCAGGGCTTCATCAAGGATATCTCCAAGCGCAAATGGGTCGAAGAGGCTCTGAAGGAAAGCCGGGAATTGCTTGACACTACCCAGAAACTGGCCAGGGTTGGTGGCTGGGAATGGGACATAAAGCATAAGAAGATGATATGGACCAACGAAACATACCGTATCTACGGATTAAATCCTGAGAAAATACCCAACGGTTCTCCGGAGCTCGCGCGGTTTAGCCTGGCCTGCTGTGATCCCGAAGACCGTGAAGTTATCAGAACCGCTTTTGAATGCTGTGCTTCCGAAGGCGAGCCGTACCATCTGGAGATTCCCATAAGCACCGCGAACGGCAACAGAATATGGATCCAGACCATGGCCCGGCCGGTTATGAAAAAAGGAAGGATCGTCAAAGTGCGTGGAAATGTCATGGACATAACCGGGCGCAAGCGGGTGGATGATGAGCTGCGGAGCTCCCTGGCGGAAAAAGAAACGCTCCTGCGCGAAGTGCATCACAGGGTGAGGAACAATCTGGCGATTATTTCCGCGTTGCTGGATATGCAGCGCCAGGCCGTAAAAGACCCGGCCACTTCCGCCGTGCTGATGGACCTGTACAGCAGGGTAAAGTCCATCGTCCTGGTCCATGAAATTTTATACAATAGCAAAAACATGTCCCGCATCGACTTTCAGGATTATCTGATTACCCTTTTGCATGATCTGCAATTTTCCCATGGCGCCGGCAGCGACGTCCGCTGCATCTCCAGAGCCCACGGGATTGAAATCGAAATGGACATTGCGATACCCTGTGGGATGATCATCAGCGAACTCGCAACCAACGCCATCAAATATGCCTTTCCCGAAGGCAAAACCCATGACGGAACCCCTCCCGAGCTGATCGTTACCATGAACCAGGAGAACGGAATGCACCGCATTGTTGTAGAAGACAATGGAGTGGGATTCCCTCAGGATGTCGACCTGCACACATCTCAGTCCTTTGGGTTACGTCTGGCGAGGATGATCGGGATTCACCAGCTTCAGGGCAAATTTGAACTTGACCACAGCAATGGAACGCGGATCACCTTCAGTTTTGAAAAAAAGCCGCGAAAGCACCTATAACACAGTCCCGCCTCTCCTTTGCTGCCTGTTATTTTTTTGCCATACAGATTACTTCGGTCGCTACGCTCCCTCGCAATGACAGGTGAGGCGATGCTCCCTGAACTCCGAAAACCGCCAAGGGAAAAATTTTCTATCTTGCATTGAAAGTGCCGGACCCGCATCAGCCCGGTCCACTGGGGCATAATCAGGGTGCCTTATCCTTTTTATGTGTGCGGGAAATCAGGTCAGATTCAGTAAATACGGCTCTTCCGGTTAAGCGTACTTTCGCGTAAAGAATTAAGAATATCTCACACCCCCGGCACCTATCTTCAAGACAATTGTTGCTGGCCTGGAAATAATTAGTTTCAAGCGAGTTTTTTCGAGCGTCTCACAAATTCGTCATGAGATAGGTGCCGGGGGCAATGAAAAAATGCTTTCTGTGTGAGCTCTGTGCGCTCTAGGCCTGCTTCAGGCCGGGTGTGAGATATTCTTATTCTTTATTTTAAACCGGATAAACCGTAAATACTTTACAAATTAGAATGGAGTTAAACTATGGATAATCAGATTACAATAACATACCCTGGGGGGCTTAAAATCCGGGCATCAGTGGGCAGATGGGACATCATCACGGACCAGCCCGTTAAAGATGGAGGCGAAGATTCCGCCGCCAATCCATTTGAACTGTTTCTGGCCTCGCTGGCTGCATGTGCCGGTTATTATGCTCTGGCTTTTTGTGAGAAAAGGAAGATCAACACATCGGGATTGGGATTAAAAATGCTTTATAAATGGGACAATAAAGAAAAACGAATTACCAGAATAAATTTTGAGATAGAACTTCCTGTAGATTTTCCTGAAAAATATCATGGTGCCCTGATCAGGGCGGTGGATGCCTGTACTGTTAAAAAACATCTGACCCAACCCCCGGAGATGCAGGTATATATCAGGGATTCATGAGGTTAATCAACCGCGCCCCCGGAGTTTTCTCTTGTCCCCCACCCTGACGGTCAGCTTCTCCTTGTCCATGAATTCAAGAAGAGGAATGGCGAACTTGCGCGACAGTCCCGTCAGTTCCTTGAATTCCACCGGCCCCATTTCTTCATTGGACTTATAGAATAATAATATTTTTTCCTTGAGCTTTTCGATGGCGCCGGCGGAAAAATAAAAATCCTCGTTTATTTTAATCAGATTGCCCTGGCCCTGTAACAGGCGCAACACAGGAGACGCATCCTTCATTTGCAGATTCAGGTCTTCCAGGAGTTTTTTAACGGTTGGAGGCTGAATGCCCGAGCGGTTGTAGGCATCCAGAATCTTTTTCTTCAGTTCTTCCTGATCGGCCGCCAGAGAAATTTTGTGACCGGGCAGTCTTAAAAACTCCTGTTCCGAAACAATTTTCTCCTGACGGATCAACCTGTCCAGAACAAAGAAGAACAAACGTTCAGGGATGTCCCTGGCCCACTTTCCGGACAGCTCACCTCTGGAAAGGCCCTGTCTGATGGGATTTTTAGCATGAAAAGCCTCCAGTTGGGAAAGCATTTCCTGCTCCAGTTTTCTGACTATATCTCCGCCCACATAGGTTCTTTTGTCTTTGTCGACGAGAAATACTTCCTGTTTGCCGCCCATGACCTGCAGCTTCTTTTCCAGCTCCCTGCTTTCCATATCAGTCATTATCACCAGTTGAGACATGGAAAGCCCTTTGCTGCCGGCAAGCTCAAGCTGAAGCAAAATTACATCCTCGGCATGAGCTCCGGCAAGCTTTTCCAGAACCTGAACACCGGGAGAAAAACGTTTTATCTTGGCGCCCAGCGGGCTGATTATCCTGGCACCGGCAATGGTCCTAAGGGGCGAAAAAGAGCGCAGCACGCACCTGTCCCCATAAACCCCGGCCATGGGATCGTCAAACCTTACCTGACAGATGCACTTTTCACCCGGCTCAAGTTTATCCCGGTCCAGAAGATAAATTCTGGCCAGAACCTCTTTGGAGCCATGATGAAAATGGATCTGGGTTCTGTGCTTGAGAGGCTTTGGGGCTGATCCCAGATAGCTCAGTTCCAGATCCCAGAGTGTACCCGGAAAAAGCGTTCCGGGTCTTCCCAGAACAAATCCCCTCTCCAGGTCTTCCTTTTCCAGACCATGAAGATTCACCGCGGTGCGCATGCCTGCCCGGCTTTCCTGCTGCTGCTCCCCGTGAACCTGGAGCGATCTGACTTTGGAAGTAATTTCAAGGGGATAAATCATGGCATCTTCCCCTACTGAAATTTTTCCGGAAACAGTGGTCCCGGTGATAACCGTACCATGTCCGCGCATGGAAAAAATCCGGTCAATGGGCAGCCTGAAAAGGTCGGAACGACGGTGAGGCTTGAAGGATGAGGCGATTTCCCTGAGATTAGATTTCAAAAGATCAATTCCATTGCACGAATGGGCGGACACCGGAATGATCGGAGCATCGGCCAGAAAAGTATTCTGCAGATATTCACTAACGTCTTCATTGACCAGTTCGAGCCATTCCTCATCGACCATGTCTGTTTTGGTCAGCGCCACCA
>SKKD01000054.1 GCA_007121655.1 Desulfonatronovibrio sp.
ATGGTCCATCCGAATCTGGTAGTTGAGGCTTTGGAAAAGGGCGCCGACGGCGTCCTGATCCTTGGCTGACACCTTGGTGAATGTCATTACCTGGACGGTAATCACAAAGCTTTTGCCAGGGCGCAGGCCATAAAATTGGTATTGGAAGATCTGGGAATTGATCCCGAGAGATTCATGCTTGATTGGGTATCATCTGCTGAAGCACCGAGGTTTGCCCAGGTGGTTACAGAGTTTACCGATAAAATCAGGTCTCTTGGGCCAAACCCTGTCAAAGCCCAAAAAGAGGCTGTTAACGCCTAATGGCAGCGGGGCCGAGAGGTCCCGCCCTTTTATGGAGGTGCTTAAATGACCAAGGTAACAGTAGCCGAAGAGTGGTTGAACGCCTGTGCAGGGTGTGAGATCGCCATACTGAATGTTGGAGATGTCCTGGTTGACCTCCTGGTCAATAACCTGGACTTCGTTCATATACCGGTTATTCTGGACAAGAAATATTTTGGCCAGACCGGTGAGGAAAAGGAGCTTAGTATTCCCGAGGCTGTGGTTGGTATTGTCTCGGGTGGTGTGCGCAACGAGGAGCATAAGGAAGTGCTTCTGGAGATGCGCAAGAAATGCCAGATACTTATCGCCCTGGGAACCTGCGCCACTGACGGCGGTATTCCCGCGATGATTAATATGTATACGGAAGAGGAATTAAAACAGTTCTATTATAAGGATTCTCCAACCACTGATCCCGCGGAGTATCCCACAGAACACATACCTCCGCTTCTGGATAACTGCTATGCCCTGGATGAAATTGTAAAGGTGGATCTTTCTCTGCCAGGATGTCCGCCGCATCCCGACTGGATTGCAGGCGCCATTCTGTCCCTTCTGGACGGCAAGACAGACTACAAGATGCCTGAGAGATCAGTCTGTGACGCATGCCCGACAATCAGGGAATACAAAAAAAGCATGGCGGATATCAAACGACTATATTATGAAGCAGAATTTGATCCGGAAAAACCACTGAGCGACATGCGTTGTCTTCTGGAACAGGGACTTATGTGCCTCGGACCCGTGACTCATGTCGGTTGCGGCGGGACCAAAGGTGCTCCAAGATGTATTTCCGCAAGGGTCCCCTGCAGGGGATGCTACGGCCCCATCAGGAAAGGCGCAAAGCCCCTGGTGGATTACATGGGAGCTATGGCCTCCGTTGGATTTGATCCTGCAAAGATGCCTGATCGCCGCGGGTATCTGGCCCGGTTTGCTGGTGCTCACGGCGTACTTAAAAAGATTGGTTAGGAGGATAATATGGGAAAGACTCTGAATATAGCTCCCATAACCCGCATTGAAGGACATGCCAGTGTGGCCATACATCTTGATGACACTGGAAATGTGTCTGACGCGAAGATGCATGTTCTTTCCCTGCGAGGTTTCGAGCAATTTGTTATAGGGAGGCCGGTGGAAGAGGTCCCGCGAATCGTAACCCGAATCTGCGGAATATGTCCCTGGCAGCATCACCTGGCTTCCAACAAGGCCGCTGATGAGTGTCTGGGCGTGGAGCTTCCGCCGACAGGCCGCAAGCTTCGCGAACTCTGCCAGATGATGGCATACATACCGGACAAGATCCTGCACTTCTACTTTCTGGCTGCCCCGGACTTTGTCCTGGGACCTGACGCCGACTATTCCGTGCGTAATGTCGTGGGAATTATCGGTGCCAATCCGGAATTGGCCAAGAAAGTCGTTCACATGCGCTACAAGGCGCAAATGATGCTTGAGAAATTCTCGGGCAAGGTGATTCACCCCATAGCCGGTGTTGTGGGCGGTTTTTCCAAGCCTCTTCTGGAGGAAGAGCGCAAGGAAATTCTTGCCGGCATCCAGGAGCTTAAGGACTTCAGCATATTCACCATCAAGTTTGCGCGCGAAGAAGTATTTCCCAAATACCTTGACGCCGTCAAGATTCTGGGCGTCTTCCCTTCAGGTTACCTGGGAACGGTAAGACCGTCTGACGGAGCTTTGGAATTATATGACGGAGAGCTGAGGCTGATGGATCAGAACGGTAATTATGATCAGTTCAAGTATTCGGAATATATGGATTACATCGGAGAGCATACCGAGCCATGGTCATACTTAAAATTCCCTTATGCTAAAAAATGGGGACAGTTAAAGCTTGATGAGAATGATCCGGTAGGTGTGTACAGGGCTAATACCCTGGCCAGGATCAATGTATGCGATAAGATGGCCACACCTCTGGCCCAGGAAGAGCTGGACATATTCCGCAAAGCATTCGGACGTCCCACTCACCTGACCCTTCTCTACCACTGGGCAAGGCTTATCGAGCTTGTTCAGTGCTGCGAGCGGGCCGAAGAACTCCTCAACGATCCTGAGATCACAGGCCGTGAATACAGAGCCAAAAACATCGAACCCAGAGCGGGCGAAGGTGTTGGTTGTGTTGAAGCTGCCAGAGGAACTCTGATACACCATTATAAGACCGATGATAATGGCATGGTTACCATGGCTAACCTGATTGTGGGCACCACTCACAACAACGCGCCCATGAACCTGTCCGTAAAGCAGGCTGCAAAAGCCCTGATCAAGGATGGAAAGTATGATCAGGGAATCCTGAACCGGGTGGAGATGGCCATACGCGCCTACGACCCGTGAATGAGCTGCGCCACACACCGCCTGGATGGCGGCATCAACGTCGAGCTCAGCATTCATGATTCCCAGGGAAACATAATTGAAACCATGATTAAATAGATTAGACAGAAACTAATAAATGGTTTAAAAAGAGGCCGTCTTCACGGGAGTGAAGTCGGCCCTTTTTTTTGCCGGAGCAATAAACACAGTTAGTCCTCACTTGGGCGAGAGATTTTGAACGCCACAAGTTCATCATAATAATAGAATAATTTCGGAGAATATATGGATTGGTCGTTAATGTTCAACTGCAAAGTCGTGGTCTTTGGTTGCGGAAATGTTCTTTACGGGGACGACGGTCTGGGACCCAAAGTTATTGAAGTCCTCCAGGCGGATAAGTCTTTGGGAGATGAAGTGGCTTGTGTTGACGCGGGCACATCCATCAGACCCCTGCTTTTTGACCTGCTTTTAAATGAAAAGAAACCTGAGCAGGTGATTGTGGTTGATATTACCACGGATGAGGATATCGAACCCGGCCAGGTCAAGGAAATTGATGTGGATCAGGTAGACCCCAAAAAGATCGCAGACTTTTCAATGCACCAGTTTCCAACCACCAACCTGCTGAAGGAGCTCAAAGAAAACACTGACATCAAACTCAGCATTCTGGTGGCCAGACCCATGGTTGTGCCGGAGAAGATGTCGGAAGGGTTGAGCCCGGAGATGAACAATGCAGTTGATGAAGTGGTCAGCAGAATTAAAAAGCTTATCGGGTGATAGTTTGACTGCCACATCCGCACTAAACCCAGAATCTCATAACAACGATCAATACATTTCAATCGACCGATTTATTAATGATAAACCAGCAAAATATTCGAAATTTCAGCATTATCGCTCACATAGATCATGGTAAGTCCACCCTGGCAGACCGCATCCTGGAGCTTACGGGCCTTCTGGGAGAGAGGGATAAAAAAGACCAGTATCTTGACAAACTTGAACTGGAGCGCGAACGCGGGATTACCATAAAGGCCCAGTCAGTTCGTATTCCCTATAAAGCCGCGGACGGACAGGATTACGTTTTGAATCTTATCGACACTCCCGGACACGTGGATTTTTCCTATGAAGTATCCAGAAGCCTGGCTGCCTGCGACGGCGCCCTTCTGGTGGTGGACGCCACCCAGGGGGTTGAGGCCCAGACTCTGGCCAATGTTTACATGGCCCTGGACAATGACCTTGAGGTCATACCCGTCCTTAATAAGATTGATCTTCCAAGCAGTGACCCGGTTAAAATCGCTCAGGAGATAGAGGAAATAATCGGACTGGACTGCACAGATGTTATGCAGGTGAGCGCCAAGACAGGTCTTGGAGTTTCTGATGTCCTGGAAAAAATCATAGAGCTTATTCCTCCTCCGGCCGGCAAACACGACAACCCCTTAAAAGCTTTGATTTTTGATTCCTGGTATGATTCCTATCTCGGGGTTGTTGTATTGTTTCGTATTCTTGACGGGCAGATTAGAAGAAATCAGGAAATCATGATGTTTTCCAATAAGAAAAGATTTGAAATCACCAGGCTGGGGGTGTTTTCCCCGGAACCCACCGAGATAGGCCTTTTAGGGCCCGGCGAGGTGGGTTTTTTATGCGCCGGTTTAAAAGACCTTAAAGATGCCAGAGTAGGTGACACGATAACTTCCACTGACCGGCCCATTGAAAAGCCTTTTCCCGGATTTAAGAAAATTAAGCCCATGGTTTTTTGCGGCCTTTATCCCATCGAGTCGGCAGAATATGAAAATCTGAAGAACGCCCTTGAAAAGTTACAGCTTAACGATGCTGCACTAGATTACGAGCCGGAAACATCTCAGGCCCTGGGCTTCGGCTTCAGGTGCGGCTTTCTGGGACTTTTGCACATGGATGTAATCCAGGAGAGGCTGGAGCGGGAATTCCAGGTCAATCTCATAGCTACGGCTCCATCTGTAATATACAAGGTGGTCAACCTGGAGGGGGAGGAAATGGAAATAGACAATCCATCCAAACTTCCTCCGCCCCAGGAGATAACCTGCATCAAAGAACCCTTTTTGAAGATGGAAATTCACGTGCCCAATGAGTATGTGGGCAATGTCCTGGGAATTTGCGAGGATAAAAGGGGAATACAGAAGAATATGCACTATCTGTCTTCATCCAGGGTGATAATTACATATGAACTTCCGTTTGCCGAGGTTATGTTTGATTTTTTCGATCGCCTGAAATCGGCTACCAGGGGATTTGCTTCTCTTGATTATGAGGTGGTTGATTACCGGGAATCAAACCTGGTCAAGCTGGACATCATGATCAACGGCGAACCGGTGGACGCCATGGCAGTTATTGTTCACAGGGAAATGGCCGTGATTAAGGGACGGGCTCTGGCTCTGAAGCTTAAAAGAGCTATTCCAAGACAGCTTTTTGAGGTAGTTATTCAGGCAGCCATAGGCAATAAGATCATCGCCAAGGAAAGGACCGCTCCCCTGAGAAAAAATGTTACCGCAAAATGTTACGGCGGCGATATAACCAGAAAACGAAAACTTCTCGAAAAACAAAAAGAAGGCAAGCGCAGAATGAAAAAAATGGGCAGCGTGGAGATTCCCCAGGAGGCTTTTCTGGCTGCTCTGCAAAGTGATGATTAGTTTTTTTCGGACTGTGTCTCTTACAGCAACATATTCTGTCCCCGGCTAAACTCATAGACTGATTAGTCGTGCAGAAATTAACGATAACAAAGACAGGAAAGATAAATGAATCCAAGATGGCAAACCTTGCTTAAAGAGTATGCAGAAGCCCTGATTATAGCTCTGATTCTGGCATTATTCATCCGGACCTTTGTGGTGCAGGCCTTTAAGATACCTTCCGGTTCGATGCTTCAGACACTGCAGATAGGCGATCACCTGCTGGTAAACAAGTTCAAGTACGGCATTCACATGCCTTTCATGGACAGATATATATTTGAGTTTGATGGTCCGGACTTTCAGGACATAATAGTTTTTGAGTTTCCTGAAGACCCTTCCAAGGACTTTATCAAGAGAGTGGTGGGTAAGCCTGGCGACGTTATTGAAATAAGAGACAAGAGATTTTATCGCAACGGGGAAATAGTCAGCGAAGAATATATCCAGCATACGGATGATAGAGTGGTAGACAGACGGGATGATTTTGGTCCTTATACAGTGCCTGAAGACAGCTATTTTGTGCTGGGAGACAACCGGGATGAGTCCTATGATTCAAGGTTCTGGGGATCTGTGGAAAGGGAAAAGATTCTTGGAAAAGCCTGGAGAATTTACTGGTCCTGGGAGAATATCACCAATATCAGATGGGGCAGAATCGGCAAGTTGATTAATTGAGGCGCGCAACAGCGGTTTGAAAAAGTCCTTATTCAGCAGGCATGGCAGGTTTATGCCGCCCAGGGCTTTCCACTTCTTTCCAGGGAAGGTTTTTTGAGCAGCTCGTAATCAGTTCTGCAATTTGACAAAAATTTTGTAAGCTCGGTATAAACCATCAAGTGGTGGCCTATGATTGCCAAAGTGACTACAGCAGCCCTTTTAGGAATAGATGCCTTCAGGATCCAACTTGAAGTTGACTATTCCAGAAGCGGACTTCCTGCGTTTACCATGGTCGGTTTGGCTGAAGGGGCGGTCAAGGAAAGCAAGGAAAGAGTTTTTTCCGCGTTGAAGAACAGCGGTTTTAAGCTTCCGCCCGCCAGGATCACCATTAACCTGGCTCCCGCGGATATACGCAAGGAAGGTTCAAGCTACGATCTACCTCTGGCCCTGGGGCTTTTATGCGCCTCAGGAGTTATCCCCCAGCATAGGATTGAAAATGTTTTTCTGGCCGGCGAACTTTCCCTGACCGGTGAGCTCAAGCCCATAAACGGAGCTCTGCCCCTGGCCCTCAAGGCCAGGATGGATAAGGCTCCAATGGTCATGGTTCCCCATCAGAACTCCCAGGAAGCCGCGGTGGTTAAGGAAATGCCTGTTTATGGCCTCAAAACCCTGGCTCAGGCTGTGGAATTCCTGCTGGGTGATGAAGAAATGGAATCCGTAAAGTTCGATCTTGACCAGCTCTGGCAGCAGGGAAGGAATTTTTTTGTAGATTTTTCTGAAGTCAAAGGACAGGATCATGCCAAGAGAGCCATTGAGATCGCGGCTGCCGGAGCTCATAACCTTCTGTTAATAGGACCTCCTGGAAGCGGAAAGACCATGCTGGCCCAGAGAATTCCGACTATCCTGCCTCCCCTTACCTTTGAAGAAGCCCTGGAAGTAACCAAGGTCTACAGTGTATCAGGACACCTCGAACCTGGTCAGGCCATGGTAGTTCAGAGAAATTTCAGATCGCCCCATCATACCATTTCCGATGCCGGACTGATCGGGGGAGGTCATTATCCTAAACCCGGAGAAGTTTCCCTGGCTCACCGGGGTGTTCTTTTTCTTGACGAACTGCCCGAGTTTAAGAAGCATGTTCTTGAAGTCCTCAGGCAACCCCTGGAAGACGGCGATGTGACCATATCCAGAGCGGCCATGTCTCTTAAATATCCGGCCAGCTTCATGCTGGTAGCGGCCATGAACCCCTGTCCCTGCGGTTATCTGACTGATGATCAGCATGTTTGCGTCTGCACTCCTGTTCAGATTCAGAGATATCGTTCCAAATTGTCCGGACCTTTGCTGGATCGCATTGACATGCATATTGAAGTACCCGCAGTTCCCTACAAAGATCTGAAAATGGCAAGAAGCAGTATTGACTCCGCCACGATGAGCGACAACATTGCCCGCGCCAGGCAGATTCAGGAACTCCGCCACAGGGATCTCCCCTTTTTCACCAACAGTCAGCTTTCAGGAAAATGGCTCAACAATTATTGTTCGCTGGGAAAGCCTGAACACGATTTTCTGGAAACAGCAGTCACCACACTTGGACTTTCCGCCAGGGCATACGTGAGAATTCTTCGCCTGGCCAGGACCATTGCCGATCTTGAAGGTGTGGAAAAAATCCTGACTCATCACCTGTCAGAAGCTATTAATTACCGCAGCCTGGACAGACAGGACCAGCTGGGGTTTTAGCTTGAGCATAATTATCAGGAAGTTGTTACAGGTTAATGGTTGCCAGTCAGGCGATAATGGTTAAAATTTTTTATAATACATATTCAGGCGGCTCTTTTGTCCGTTGTTTTTTTGCGAAAGCATTCTGGTGTCCCCTGAAAACAAAACCATCGGGAGTCAGTTTCTTAACCGGTGATGGAGATCTGTATTATGAAAGTGATAGCTTTCAACGGCAGTGCCCGCAAAGATGGCAATACCGCCGGACTTATCAGACACGTCTTAAAAGAACTTGAAATTGAAGGCATTGACACAGAGCTTGTGCAGCTTGGAGGTAAACATATCCAGGGCTGCATAGCCTGCTTTAAGTGTTTTGAAAATCAGGACAGACACTGTTCCGTTAACAAGGATATGCTCAATGACTGTATCGACGGGATGCTTGAGGCTGACGGCATTATTCTGGGATCCCCGACATATTTTGCCAATGTCAGTACAAACATCAAATCTCTGATTGACCGGGCAGGACTTGTGGCCAAGGCCAACAAGGATATGTTCGCACGCAAGGTAGGCGCAGCCGTGGTTGCGGTTCGCAGGGCCGGAGCAATTCACGTTTTTAATTCAATAAATCATTTTTACTTTATCAGTCAGATGATTGTTCCGGGGTCCAGTTACTGGAACATAGGGCAGGGACTAAATCCCGGTGATGTGGAAAAAGATGACGAGGGGATCGGAACAATGGAAACCCTGGGCAAAAACATGTCCTGGGTCATGAAAAAACTGGCTTAAATCTGAGACCTGATCAGCTTGAATAAAAGCGGGTTTTCCCTGCCTTTTTGATGAAATCAACCAACCCCCCTTGCATCTCAAGCAAGGATATTCATAAGCTTAGAGGAGAGTCTGCGCCCCTTTTTTATGTTGGGGTCATGTTTTATGAAACGGCTGTTTTCTTTTTTGTTTATTACGTCTATGGCTCTGACAACAGACATTTGGTGATATCCGGAAAAGTCTTCCTTATAAAAATTAGTCCATCTCCGGTAGTTAAGCACGGAGACCTTGATGCTCAACTGGTAAAACCACTGAAAATTTTTGGATCGGCAATGACCAGGATCAATAACCGCACCGGTCAGCAGATCATTGGACCTGAGCCTTTCCTTATCGAGCTTGACAACCGTTTTCCAGCAACTCCTGGCCATGAGGCTGTCTGATTCCATTTCAATCCAGGCATGACCAATTTTAGTTTTGGCCCCCAGGTCCATCTGACCGTGAGCAACAGTGTCGGCAGCCAGATGGCTGAGAAAACCGTAAGCAAAGGCAGCGTCAGTGCGTTTTTGAGCAAGGCTGAGAAGTAAGAAACCGGTTTCCCAGTCATGTGGATTTTTATGCCCGGGTTTGCCGAGATAATTATCCGCAACTATCGAACCATAGATAAAATTAGTGGCGTAGGCGGTGATCAGAGTATACACCGAAGCGGTTAAAAGACTGGCGGCCCTGAGGATTTCGTGGGCGAAATGGGTATGGGTCATTGGCCCCCAGGCAAAACATAAGTCCGCCTGTGCAAAAAATATAATGGTAAACAGTATAAATATTTTTTTCATTTTTTTAAGTGCCTGGCTGATGATTTACGGCAATTGGAACTAACTATACGACAAGGATCACCCAAGTCAATACGGAATTCATGATACTTAGGGAACTCTCAAATTTGAATCAGGCAGTATTTTTCAACTTGAATGAGTCGTCGATTAAGGCCTGTCGCGATCCACAAAGCAAACAAGGATTTTATATTTAGATGTCCTTCATCTCTACAAAGAAGATTTTTACCTTTTTAGCGGCTTTATTCCTGGCAGGCGTGATCGCCTTTTATGCGCTGGGACCTGCTGTTCTTGAGCGAGTAATTGTCAGTCAAATGCGCGCCGCAGGTCTGGTTGAGCCGGATGTGAGAGTAGATGCCATAACTCATAAAGGTGTGTATCTGAGCCGGTTGTCTGCTCAACAGCCAAGGATGAATATCGACTCTGGAGCAATACTTTTCAGTATTGACGGACTGTTGCAAGGCCGGGTGGACGAGATTATCTTAAGCGGACTTAAATTCTTTGCTGCCATAAAAGACAATGAGCTTGACCTGGGACTTCCCGCTTCAGATAATGATGCTGAAACCTCTCCCCCGGTTCTTCCCTTCAAAACTATTAAGTTAAACTCATCCTCACTTGTTCTGAATTTTCAGGGAAAGGACTTTCTTATCCCTTTTTCTTCCAGGATCGAGCACATAGATGAATATACACTCAGTTTTGCCGCCTGGCCGATATTTCTGGGGCTCCCACTTTCCGTAACAGGTCAAAGCAACGTCGCTACACTGGAAACAAGCATTCACGCGCAGGCTTTATGGTCCGAATTCCTTGGCCCGGGGAGCAAGTCCCAGGTGAGGGAAGAAGCATTTGCCGGGAATTCCGGTTCTTTTGACGCCTGGCTAAGTCTGCACTGGTTGGTTGACTCGGAAGGCAAAGCCCGGGGCGCTGTCAACCTTGAGGCCCTCGCGGACGATGTATACCTGGACGGACCCGGCTTCGAACTCGGACTTGAGAAGGGTACTTTATCCCTTACCGCCATGTTTGACGACAATTTATTTTTTGACCGGTTTGATACGGACCTAATTCTTGCCGGGCTCAGTTTTAATGAGAATTTTTTAGAGGGTATCAACCTGTCGCTGCGTGAACATGGTTCTTCAGTTAAGTTTTCCTCCACGATTACTCGTCCTGTTGCAGCTTCGTTGGAACTTAGCGGGAAACAGACTTCCATCAATGACCTTCTGGGGGATGCCATGGATTACGGAGCTGATTTAGAATGGAAGGCAAAGTGTGAGCTTGACTTTAACCGCTACGAGTTATTCAGCCCGGAAGAACTGGAGTTTGATCGCCCCATAAGAGCCTTCGGGCATGGGAACTTAAACACCGGGTTTTCATCAGATCCGGATAAAGGGGAAAACAGCTGGTACCTGCAGGTAGTTGGAAAAAAGACAGAAATCTCGCCTGTATCCGTTCATCTGCATGAGCATGAGCTCAGGATCAGTGATTTAAGCTTTAAGGGGCCTTTTTCTATTGAGACGGATCCAGTCCGGTTTAAGATGGAACTGCCCGGAAACAGCCGTTTAAGCATTAAAGAAGTCTCCCTTGAACAAGACTCAGAAAGATATCTGGTAAAGGGCCTTAATTTTAAAAATCAGCCTGGTTCGCCCTTTGTGGTATTCGAGGCCCGGGAAGAAGGCTTCAGGAGCCTGTTCTGGTCAGTGGAACAGGATGGCGGGTTTGAAACGGATCTTACCGGCGCAACCATTCTGGGACGGGAGCTCAGGACGGAAGGATATCTGCTAAGCGACAGCGAGGGTGTCCAACTGACAGACATCAGGATAAGTTCGGAAATATCCCGGGTCCACCTGGAGGACCTGGGAGTGGTAATCAATGATATTTATTTTGATTTTCCTTTTATTCTGGGAGATGCGGATTCACAGCCGGGAAGTTTTTCCACAGGCAGTGTAGTTTATTCAGGATTAAACCTGCCTGGAATGACCGGGCGGATTATTGTTGATAATTACCGGGTGGATTCCCGGGGTGAATGGTCGTTCCTGCCCGGAGCAATGCTTGAGTTTTCCACGGATGTGGTGATTGATCCGGATAAGGGCATGGCCGGTAAAATTCATGCCCGGACGAACTGGTTTGATTTTCCAGACAAAGAAACTCTTGACAGGCTTATGCCCGGATTAGAAGAAATGACCATTACCGGATCAGCCAGGGCCGAACTTGATCTGGAGCTGCGCGGACCCTTGCTCCTGCCGCTGCTCCAGATAGATTTCAGTGAAGGACGGGTTGTCGACCCGGACATGGAGCTGGAAGCATCGGGTATCAGCGGTACTTTGGTGATTGATGATTTTTTCCCCTTGACCACACCCGGTAATCAAAGCATAGACATAAGCAGATTCAAGATAGGCCGGCTGGAGTTGGTAGACGGGTTTCTGACTTTGAGAGTGGAATCCCCAAAAAGTGTCTTTCTGGAGAAGACCAGGTGGAATCTGCCCGAAGGGGGGTTCATTGCCGCCCATGCCTCCAGGTTTAATCTGGAAGATCTGAGTGCTGATTTTGAAATTTTTTTTGAAGATATTGACTTGCTGAAACTTGTATCCAGACTCAGCGAGGAAAAGATTGTGGGAAGCGGCCTGGTTTACGGACGCATTCCGCTATTGTACGAGCATGACCGGGTAATGATCGGCGACGGTTATCTCTATTCAGTGCCCGGGGTAGGCAGATTGGGGATCAGGGATGAAGAGTGGCTGGAGACTCTTCTTTTATATGTTCGCGACGCAATGAGCGGACATCCTTACCTTTCCCTGGTATCCGAGCGGCTGGAACAGGCTTTGCGCGACTTTGAGTATGATTTTCTGGCGGTCAATCTGAAACCCGGACCGGAGGACACAGCAGCCAGGATAGAACTCAGGGGCAGGGGCGTGGAAGGCGACCCTCCGCAGGAAGTGGGCAGTCTGGTCATAAATGTCAATGACCTTGGAGAGATTGTTAACCGGGTTCTTCGTTTCCAACTGACAAGAGATGAATCTATTGAAAGAGCGCTGGAGGACCTTTTAGGTTTTTAGAAGACTTTGAACAGTTTTTGAGTTATGCTGCTTTGGAATCAGATCCGGAAATGACGTATTCTTACCGCTACAGATTACGGCATTGTCGCTCTGTACTGGAAAACGAAGTGCAGTCAGGATAGCATTATAAAGAGTAAAAAGCTTTTAAATTTTGAATTTACCATTCATCCAATAAAAACAGGAGATCAGCCAATGCGAAAACTTATTATCCCGGGGATTCTGGGAGTTATGCTGATGCTTTGCGCGTGTACAAGGCATCACGTAACAGCCGACACTACCCACCGGGTGGAGATCGCCCCCATTCACGTGACAGTGGATATCAACCTGAAGGTCCAGAGGGCTCTTGATGACGCCCTGAGTTTTCAGGGAGAAATGAGCGATATATTCACTGAGGAAGAGCTTGAACTGTTAAGATAAAGAAAATAATCGGAGAATCAAAAATGAAAGGAAATAAAATAATTATTTTTATGCTGACTGTTTTTTTTGTGGTATCGATCCCGGGCTTTGCCGCCTACGCCCAGAGCAAGGATCAGATTACCTCCAGTATGCGCGATCGTTATCCCGCCATTCAGGAAGCCAAGGATGACGGTTTAGTGGGCGAGGCCTGGACCGGACTGGTAGGCCTGGTTGACCCGAACGCTCCCGCTGATGTTCAGAACCTGGTCAGTTCGGAAAACAAGGACCGGTTGGCCCTTTTCCAGATCATAGCCAGGGAGACCGGAACTTCGGTGGAAGAGGTTGCCAGGCAGAACCGGATTCGCATGTACCGCCTTGCCGGGGACAATCATTTTCTTCAGGATCAGAATCGTGCATGGGTAAGGAAACGCGATCTTAATATTTAAGCTCTTTGACGTTTCGTGCGACGCTTTCAAGCTCTATGCATAAATATGCTGCTACGGCTTTTCTGGTCCCAATAGCGTCAGGCAATTCCTCCGGAAAGAAATGTCTTACACCCGGCCTGCCTCCGGCCCATAGGGCCTACGCCCCGGAGGGAAGCAGGCCTTGAGCCACGGAGCAAGGCACGAGGAAGAAATAAATATCCATATCCCCCGAGCCGGGGTTTATGGATAAGTTGCTCCCCGCCTGGGGCGGAAGACCTTTTTCATTGCCCCCGGCTCAGGGCAATGAAAAAATGTTGTTTTCCGTGAGCTTCGTGCCTGTGATTTTTTGAAGTGAATTTCTTTGGAGTCTAATGCTTATAGATTTGAACAAATAACCGGGCTAAAATAAACCTGACAACAGGTAATATGTCAGGATGCCCGCTGCCAGCGGACCATAGATGAAAAGTCAGGGCAGGCAGCCGGTTTTTTTTCTCCGGAGCAGCAGGCCCAGGACCACTGCCGCTGCCACGATGGAAAGCAGAAGGTTTAGATCAATAGTCATAAAGCAATCTCCGAATCTACAAAAAATATACAAAAAAAAGGCCGGGTCAACCCGGCCTTTTGGATTTTAGA
>SKKD01000190.1 GCA_007121655.1 Desulfonatronovibrio sp.
CCAAACTCGCCAACCGCTTTGCCAAGAAACACCCTGAACATGGAGGCGTCCTGGACCTGACGGATAATCCCCGGTTTCAGGAGTATCTTGAGCTGACTGATATTGAGGACATATGGGGAATAGGGCGCAGATACTCTCTTCTTCTGAAAAGTTACGGAGTAAGAACCGCCCGGGACTTTTCAAGGCAGCAGCGGGACTGGGTCACCTCCAGGATGACCGTAACGGGCCTGCAGACCCTGCTTGAGATTCAGGGCAAAGCCTGCTTTGACCTGGAAAGAACGACAAAGCCCAACAAGACAATCATAAGTTCCAGGTCGTTCGGCAGGCAGGTGGGATCCCATGAAGAATTGAGAGAAGCACTGGCCGGTTACGTGGTCAGGGCGGTCCGGAAACTGAGGGCTCAGGGTTCGGTTTGCTCAAACCTTACGGTCTTTGTCCATACCAACAAGTTCAGAGAAGACCTTCCTCAATACATTAATTCCCGGATGACAAGGATCCCTTATCCCACAGACTATACGCCCGTGCTTATCAGACATGCCCACAATGTTTTGCGGGAAATCTACAGGCAGGGCTATATCTATAAAAAGGCCGGGGTTATGCTGGCCGGGATCGAGCCAAAAAAATGCAGACAGCTTACCTTTTTCATGCCTTCCAGGGAAAGGGAGAAAAAAGAACAGAAGGTAATGGCGGTTATGGAAAAAATAAACACCCGGTGGGGCAGGGGAACTATTAAACCAGCGGCCGCCGGCACAAACAAAGACACAAAAAAAACATGGAAAATACAGAGAAATATGCTCTCTCCCGGCTACACTACCTGCTGGAGCGAACTGCCGGTTGCTGATGCTGATTTTTTGCCTTAAAATAAAAGCATAAACCCGAACATCCGGAAAGATTTTGACTCTTTAATTCGCAGGGAGGCTTTCAATGACCAGATATAGAATTCATCCTCTGGTGACAGGAACCAAACGTTTTGACAAATCAATGATGACCTATCAGCACGGGAACGGGACACCTTACATCATCCCCATATATGCCTGGTATCTGGAAGGTGGAGACCGGAAGATTCTGATTGATACCGGAGAGATGAGTCCGGTTTGTTCCGAAGACCGGGAAAGGGACCTTGGGGGCTCCATCTATACCTTTGAACAGGGATTGTCCCGGGTAGGGCTCGTGCCCGGGGATATCGACACGGTCATCCATACCCATCTGCATAATGATCATTGTGAAAATGACTATAAGTGCGAGAATGCCGAGATATACGTCCATCCTCTGGAACTTGAACACGTTCACAATCCTCATCCCCTTGATTACCGGTATCTGGAAGACTATATCCTTGATGTTGAGGAAAACGGGCAGATCAGAAAAGTGGAAAAGGACGGCGAGCTTCTGCCGGGCATCAGTGTAATTCATACCCCGGCCCATACTCCCGGAGGTTTAAGCGTCCTGATCGACACCCCCAAAGGCACGGCCCTGATAACCGGCTTTTGTGTGATCCGGGAAAACTTTGATCCCCCGAAAGAAATACGTGCCATGGAGATGGAAGTTATACCCCCGGGCACTCATGTAAATGTCTATGAGGCCTATGACATCATGCTCGGAGTCCGGAAAAGGGCTGATATATTACTGCCGCTGCACGAACCGTATTTCGCGACAGGTGAGGTGATAGGCTGACGGCCGGGCTGTTGGACTTCCAGCAGCTGCTCGGAGAAGATTTGACTGCAAAACTCAATTTGCAGTCTCAGGAGTCAGGGATCAGGCATCAGTAAACCAAGGATTTAGGAGTTTTTTGAAATACTGACAACCCGACTTTTTGCAGGATGCCCGGGGAAGTTTTGCAGCGAAATGTTAAAGCAGTGCTTTAACTAGTTCCATCCGGAAAAGTAAGAAAAGTAAGACTTTCAGGGTGAAAATTAGTTAAAAGAATAAGTAACCTGTATTAATGTATTTAGCCTGGATTTGAGCTCAGCATCGATAAAAAACAGCAACAGCTCGACGAACGGATCATCAGGAAAAATTTTTTTTACTTCAATGACCGGAATCGGTGATGATAGAAGCTGCTCGATGTCCATACTGCCTTCGGCCTTGTAAAACATTTTGAATTCTTCGCTCCATTGCCATCCCGGCATTTCATGCAGGCTGCTCTGGTAAAACTCCCTTACATTTTTCGGGAGGTCCTCGGTCAACAGGTTGACAAAACTCTTCTCCTGGCCATTTAATCTCATCCTGCCTATACCGGAAAAGAAAACGTCCGGCGGAACCGGAATTCCCACTTCCTCCAGTGTTAGTATTTCATTATTTAAACGACCGGTTATTTCTTCGATCATCAGATCCCAATCCCCTTGCTCAATACCTTCAAATATTGCCGGCGGGACATCGCTTATCTTAATAACCGGCGCAATGGGCTGCCCGGCCTGAACGCCGGCATAAAATATAAATGAAAAGATTGCCGTAAGGATAAATTGAGTTTTTACCTTCATTTAGAACTCCTGTTGATTGTGAAAATAACCGCCTTAAACTTAGAAGCGCTCCATTCGGGCGGGCCGGGACCAAACCGACATGTAACTTGAAATGAGTTATGCTTATAGATTGCTTCGCTTTGCTTTTTACAGGGATTGCCGCGTTCGCCCCGGATGGATGGCTGCGCCTGCACTTCGTGTATTCAACAGTGCAGGGAGACTCGCTCGCAATGATTGGATAGTCACAGCCCAGGTCACGCTTCACCTGTCATTGCGAGAGAGCGAAGCGACAGAAGCAATCTGTATGGCAAAAATATTTATGCTGAATCAATTACCAATAACCTAAAGTTGCTTGTACGTTAAACTCAACCTGCGATCAAAACAGCAATTGGAAGATTTTCAACGCCCTGCTAAACCCGGGAGTTTGTTATGTGCTGCAAAGTATCCACAGTATATTTTAATATATTGCTGAATTTTTCTATCTTTTCCGCGGAATTTTCCCAGTTGTCCTCTATTGCTATTCTTTCAAGCTCGGAAGCAGCCTCATGACCGTCATTTTCTCCGAACATGAGAAATGAATATTTAAAGGAATGAGCTATACGTTTAAGATCATCTCCATTTTTCTGTTTCTGAGCTTCAGTTATCAGCCACATGTATTTCTGACTGTGTTTGATGAAGCTCTGGCAGGCCGTGAAAATCAGCACCTTGTCTCCGTTGAATATGTTATCAAGATTATCGAAGTACTGGCTTGATTTATCCATGCGTTATTGCTCCTGGATGATGTCCTGTGATATATATTGAATCGAAATTGGACAAAATTTTGATTCGGACTTAAATTTACTCTTGATCAATAGAGAAGAATGTAATTAAGGAAACATTAAAAATGTTTTCAAAATACATGCCATTTCAGCCACGGAATAGTTTGATAAATTTAAAAATGCGGGTCAGAACTGTATGAATAAAGTTTATCAATCATTTAAAATGTTTAAGGCATAAGGTATTATCCAAGGCCTTTTCGCGGATATTTCTGTCCGGCTTCAGGATACTGATGTTTGCGGACAGATTCCGTTTTTTCCGGAATTTTTGGAGCAGGAAATGAATAAGCGCAAAACAGTGTTACAAAAAGTAAGCAGCAGCAGGGCCGTTTTTCGTTCTCTTTTAGACGCTACTCCGCAATTATTGTATCTTGTCGACTTCGACGGCCATATTCTGGCTTTGAACAGGCGAGGGGCCGGTGCTCTGGGGTCTACTCCCGAATATATTGCCGGTCGCAGCGGTTCCTTATTCGTGGATTGGGATCTGTTTGAATATTTAATGGACAGGATTGAAAACGTTCTTTGTTCAAAGAAAATTCTGAGGTTTGAGAAGCGGATTGCGGACACACATTTCGATGTTCACATTTCCCCTGTCTTTGATAATTCAAAAAAAGTCTTCCGCGCGGTGCTGATATTAAGCAATATGTCGGAATTGAAGAAAACCGGGGAAGAATTGCGGGAAAGCCGGCAGAGGCTGATGTCCGTGATTGACGCCATGCCGGTCATTATCCATGCCCATGATGAACAGGGAAACTTTATTTTCTGGAACAAGGAAAGTGAAAGGGTGCTTGGTTATACACCGGAACAGATTTTAAATAACCCCCGGGCTTTCGAGATGCTGTACCCGGATGAAGAGCTTAGAAAAAGAGCCCGTATCGTCTGGAAAGAACATGAAGGAAAAGGACCGTGCGAAATACAGATTGTCACCAGGTACGGAGAAAAAAAGCTTATTGAATGGACCAGGCTTTCCAGGGATTATCCCATACCGGGCTGGGCGGAATGGGAGATGGGGGTTGACGTAACCGACAGAAGAGCGTTTGAAAAAGAACTTGCGAGAGCGAGGGATGAAGCTGAAAACGCCAACCAGGTCAAGAGCCGTTTTCTGGCCAATATAAGCCATGAGATGCGCACCCCCCTGAGTGGGATTATCGGTTTGTCCTCGTTAGTCCTTGAATCCTCTTTAGAACAGGAACAAAAGCGAAATCTGCAAGGCATTGCCCAGCTCTCGGAACATCTTTTACAGACCATCAACGAGATACTGGATTTCAGTAAAATCGAGAACGGACGCTTCAGTCCGGAAAAACACGACTTCGATCTGAATGCTGTTCTGGAAAATGTCCATGACGCGTTTTTTCACCAGACAAGGGATAAAGACATTGACCTGGTGATTACCAGCGAACTTAATATCCCTGTTTTCCTGCGCGGCGACGAATACTCTCTCAAGCGGGTGCTTTTCAACCTGGTGGCCAACGCGGTCAGGTTTACGGATTCAGGAAAGGTCGAACTGAGCGTGAGTCTTATAGAGACGCGACAGGACCAGGCTTTGCTGCTGTTTGTCGTATCCGATACAGGTGTGGGCATTCCCGTGGAAATGCGGGAAAAGATATTTGAACCTTTCAGCCAGGTAGAAGAGGGTTTTTCCAGAAAATATGGAGGAACCGGGCTTGGCCTGGCCATCTGCAAAAGCCTTGTTGAATTGATGCGCGGGGAAATATGGATGGAAAGTCTTCCCGGAAAGGGAAGCAGATTTTTTTTCAAAGCTCGGTTTGAGCTTGTCCTTCCTTCTTCCGAGTCCCCTCACCAGACTGAGCAATCCCGGGTGCCCGCAATCTCCCCCCTGAATATTCTCCTGGTGGAGGATTTTGAGGTAAATCAGGTTGTTCTTGCCCACATGCTGAAGAAAATGGGACATACGGTGGAAATAAGGAGCAACGGGAAAGAAGCTCTTCTGGCCCTGGAGCAGGGTGCTTCCAGGTTTGACCTGGTCCTTATGGATATTCAGATGCCGGTCATGAATGGGTTTGAGGCAACAAAACAAATTCGCGCCCATACGGATCCAGCGATAGCTTCAATACCGGTCATTGCCCTTACCGCCCATACCCTTGGAAAAAACATTAAGTATTCCATGGAAGCAGGGATGAATGGATACATCCTGAAGCCATTGAAATATCAGGATCTACAAAAGGCTATCGAAGACGCTCTTAAACGTGTCTGACTGATATCGAATGTTTTTTAAACAGCTCGTATAGTCTCGCCCTTGACAGATCAGATACCTTGCAGGCCTTTTTGAAGTCACTGTCTGCATGGCGCATAAGCTCTCTTAAATATTTGCGTTCCATGCTCTCCACCACCTTTTGCCTGCATTCCTTGTAAGAAGGGTAGCTTCCTGAATCGGTCGCCCCGGCAAAAATTTCAGCATCTTGAACTTCAGCGATGCTTTGCGCGGCGCTAGGTCCGGGTATTGTCCTCTTCATTTTTTGTCTGGCAAGGTGCGCCCTTATATCAACAGGCAGGTGATGCATAAGTATTTCGTCTTCATCGCAGGCATTGGAACAGGCTATATTGACCATGTTGACAAATTCGCGCACATTTCCCGGCCATTCATATGCCAGACATGCGTCCAGAAGTTCGCCTGAATACTTCACCGGCTTTATATCCATTTCCCTGCATATTTTAGGAACGTAATAATCGAGAAGCAGGGGAATATCTTCCTTGCGTTCCCTGAGGGCGGGCAGATGAATATTCATGGTTCGCAGTCTGTAGTACAGATCCTTCCTGAAGACTCCCTTGGTGATCATTTTTTCCAGGTTGCGGTTTGTGGCTGAAATCAGTCTGAATCTACTCTCTTTTTCTTCTTTTGAGCCCAGCGGTCTGAATCTCCTTTCCTGCAGCACCCTTAAAAAGGATTTCTGTATGGTAAGGGAAAGGTCGCCGATTTCATCCAGAAAAAGGGTTCCGTCATTTGCCTGCAGGAACAATCCCATGTTGTTGGCGCTTGCTCCGGTAAACGAACCTTTCTGATGTCCGAATAGAAGGCTTTCAGCCAGGGTTTCGGGGATGCTGGTGCAATCGGCCACAACGAACGGGTGTCCGGCCCTCTTGCTGTTGAGGTGGATGGCCTTGGCGACCATTTCTTTCCCGGTTCCGGTGTCTCCTGTTATGAGCACGTTGATGTTGCTGGAAGAGGCCTTGGCGATAAGCTCCAGGCAGTCTTTCATTCTCGGGCTGTTACCGATAATCCCGTGCCGGTCCACTTCCCTTCCGTGTTCCGACTGCTGCTTGCTCAGTCTGTAACGCAGAACCCTGGAAATTGTGAGTTTGATGTCGTTGATGGTGGCAGGCTTCTGGATATAGTCCCAAGCGCCGTTTTTGATGGCTACCTCTGCTCCTTCCGGGTTTCCGTAACCGGTAATGATAATAATTTCCGGATTGGAAGGAGAGTTCTTGAATGACTGTATTTCCGCAAGGCCGTTGCCGTCCGGAAGGGTCACATCCAGAAAAATAATGTCATAAGCGCCTTCCCTGGCTTTGGATATTCCCTTGTACAGAGTGGTAACCCCATCACAGTCATGTCCCAGTCCGGAGATTTGCTGTTCGAGCAATTCATTGAAAATAAGATCGTCGTCGATAACCAGTACTTCAGCCATACTCATACTCCAAAAACGTCCCTGCAATAGTCTCCAGGATTAAGGTTGAATACTAACGGGCTGGAAAAAACATATAAAAATCTTAGTGCAACCTTAACAATAATTTTATTATTATTGTTGTCTACAAAATATTCTGAAAAAAATGGATATTTGTTGAAAATAATGGAATCGGTAGGTAAATCTATGTAAACTGTTTAAATTACAACTTAAATATATCAGGCACGGCAGGTTCTGGTTGTGTAGGCGTTTAGTGTCTAATTTAAAAATTACTGTTGATTCAGTATCTTATATTTTTTTTATTTTTCGGCAATAGTAAAGAATTTTTTTAAATTTTGTCCAAACAGGATTTAAGTCTTTAATTTACAGACATTTTAGGCCTTTGGCTTGATATATGATTTTTCAACACATAACTATTTAAAAAGTATAGCATTATTGTATTTGGCATGTTTGTTCCAATACGAATATGTTTGGTTTGTTTATATTGGTTCAGCTTATCCAGGAGTGCCTCATTTTCATCATTTCAAGCGAGAGTCGGAGAAGCACACAGCAAATGGAAATTTTCAACACCCTGCCATACATTACCAGGAGTACCGGAGATGAGTAAGAGCTTAAAAGAAATCCTTATTGATCATGAAATATATGAGCAGATCAAAATAATCGCTTCAAGAAGCAACATGCGGAAAGAGAAACTGATAGAACAGATACTGACGGGTTATATACATAACAAAGAACTGGATAAGATTGATAAATACGAAAAAAGAAGGTTCAAACGCAGACAGGTGGTTATCCCGGCAATTGTATATGAAAAAACAGAAGCCCCCGCAACAGGAAGATATTTTTCCACAACAATTTTTGATATTTCACCCAGTGGCATAAGCATGGTCTTTCCATTGGACAGGGAGGATAAAATACATTTCACCAAAGACCACTCAAATTATGAACTGATGTTCTATTTGCGCGACTGCGAGGTTATCTCCTGTTTCAAGTGTAAGCCGGGGTATGTTGTGAAAAATGATTACAACATCAGGGTAGGTGGCTCTTTTGTGGAAACGGACTATTCAAGTCATGAACAACTGAGCAGATTTTTCATGAAAATAGAATCATCCGGGGACCATACTTTGCTCACAGCCGCATTCCCGCCTGCTGCTGATGAGTGTTGAAGTCCGACCCCTCATAAACGATAATGTCTTTTCAGAATGATCCTGATCTTGATCGCCTCGCGCTCCGGTGCAGTTGAAAACTCAATAGCCGTATACCCGATCATGGAGGATCACCGGGACACAAGGCAGTTTAGATCAGATTTTTATGCACCACATATAATTAAGTTATGAATATATTCGCACTTAAAAACATGAACCGGATTCGCTAAATCCGTTTTTTCAGGACAGGTTTTTCTGAAAAAAATAGATTGTCGCTCTTTCCGGAAATTGTTTGTGATTGATAAGTATTTGTATTTTAATGGTTAATCTAGGGAAGGGAAAAAGACTCAATATTTCCAAGAGTGCAGCTATCTGAATAAACAGTTTTTTTTATAGTTGGCATGTTATTTCCATACATTAGCGGGTTGGGGCGTATTCGACTAAAAATCGGGTACATCGGGGTGAGGGTGGAAAACTGCAACCTGAAACACATGGAGAAATGATTATGCTTCGCCACCAGGAGAAAAACGTGTACATTAATGAACTGTTTCTGGACAGACTGGACGCCGTAGCCAGAAAAAACAACGTCAGCCTGAACACATTTTTGAACAGTATTTTCATGAAATACCTGGAGAACAGGGAACCTGAGCAATTGAGCGTGAGGGAAAAAAGGCTTTTTCCGCGCAAGAGGGTGGCCATTCCGGCCATGATTTATGAAAAGATGGACCAGGGGGATGAAGATGACTTCAGCTCGGTCACTGTTTCCGATATTTCCCCGTGTGGGATCAGGCTGGTTTTGCCCCTGGAAATGAAAGTGAAAACAAGATTATTAAAAAACAACTCGGAGTTAGAAGTGATATTTCCCCTGTCCGGGGAAGACAACTGTTTCCATTTAAAATGCAGGGTGGAGCATATTGAGAAAAACGAACATATCATCAGGGTGGGATGTTCCTTTGTGGAAGGAGGGAATTTCAGCCATGAAGATCTCTGCGCGTATATCATGCAATGCAAGACATCCGGAAACAGTTGAGACAGCACAAGCTTCGAAGATCTAGCAGTTGAGGTAGTTGTTCAGGTTAAGCCGGCTGTGTTCGTCGCACTCCAGAAAGGTGCCGCCGACATTCATCATCTGACCGGTAATCCTGAAATGCTTCAACCTGCATTTGAAGCGGGAAATAACTTCAGTATCCGTTAAGTATAAAAATATCTCGAACTCGGTCTTGTTCTCGGCAAGCTCGATCCGTGGTTCTCTATCCATCAGAAGAGCCAGTCTTACTCCTCCGGGAGAGATGTCCAGAACTGATGTCGTCAGGTACCTTCCCGTATTCTCTTTCGGGTGTTTTTCGTACACCAGGGCGGGGGTGATCATTTTCTTTCTTTTATGTTTTCTTTTTTCAGAAAGACCGGCATGGAAGGAAAAATTTTCTTTAAGAAAATCTTTCAATATATCATTTACAAAGTTATCCACCTCCATATTATTTTTTACAGCCACCAATTGGAGGTTTTTAAAGATATCCTCTGAAATGAGTATCTGTTGAGCGGAATAAGCCATTATTCAGTTCCCTCCGTTGCTCGGAAGACAGTATCAAAGCTTTATTTGAAGCTTAGAAAATGTATGGGATAAACCCGGTTCCACGATTAATTCCCGGCTGAATCTTTCCCTGGAGTCTTACAGGATTTAATTTCGGGAATTTACCCAATGGAATAACAACACTTTTATTAACTAGTGCTGTTCAATTTTTATGCCACGCGTATTCGGGCCAGAATCAGCAGTTTTTGATTTTGCATTTATTTGCCATCAGCCTGGTTTTCCTGATATTTATCATATTAGCGGGCCGGCCGGATTGTTTTCTCCGGGCACGTGTGCTAAGGGTGGAAGGCAAGACTTTGCAACTCAGGTCCACTATGGTTACCTGAAAGGAACTTTATTGCATACTTCAGGACACCCCTTTAACAGGATCCTGCCCGGAGAATAAAAAAAGACATCGGATGATATCCTATCTGCTGAATAAATTTAAAAGAAAGCCACAAGATAATGTGTTTCGCGTGCCGGCCGGGTGGCAGGTTTATGCTGTCGGCGATATACACGGCAGGGCCGACCTTCTGAAAAAACTGCATTCCCTGATTCTGGAAAAATCCAAAGCCGCTCCCAAGAAAAAAAAACTGGTGGTGTATCTTGGGGATTATCTGGACCGCGGCGCCCATGTCCGGGAAACCATAGATGAACTACTGTCCGATCCTCTGCCCGGATTCAGGTATAAACACCTTATGGGCAATCATGAACAATTCCTGCTGAAATTTCTGGATGATCCTTCGATCATCCGGATCTGGAAAGATCTGGGTGGTGATGCGACCCTGATGAGTTATGGAGTGGATGTATCGGGTACAGCCTTTTTCGACGGACAGGATGAAGAAATCCGCCGGCAGCTTTTGAACAGCATGCCTCGGGGGCATATTGAATTTATAAAAAATCTGGAACCTTTTTTCAGATTCGGCGACTACCTCTTCATTCACGCGGGCATTCGCCCGGGAAAAGCCCTGGAAGACCAGAAACCCGAGGATATTCACTGGATCAGGGATGATTTCTTGTCTTCAAAACAAGATCATGGAGTCAGGATAATTCACGGTCATACCATAACTGAAAGGGTGGAGGAGTTTCCCAACCGGATCGGCATAGATACCGGGGCTTTTTTTACAGGAGTGCTCAGCTGCGCGGTTCTGGAGGATGATCAGGCAAGTATTATTCACACTTGAAATTCCTGAAGCTATGGAGGATAAGGAGTTTTCAACCGATCATTATAGGTGTCCAGCTTATGGGTTTAGATAGAATTCAAGCCGCGTTTCAAAGAATCGGACAAATTTTTCCGCGCCGCAAAACAAATGAGGGGAGCAGGTCTCTTTCCTTCAGGATCCTGTATCTATGCATCTTTCTGCCTCCCGTGCTGTACATATTCACCATACAGGGTCTTGAAAGACACCTGGATAATACCTGGAGCCGGGAACTGTCCACTGAACTGATCACTGACATGCCCCGGGTGGCTACCGGGCGGATTAGCCTGCAGGAAGAAATCAGGAAAAATGTAAACGATTTTATTACAGGTAAAAAGCTGACCAGACTAGGCGTGATCATTCATGTCGGCGTCAGAACAGACGAAGGCAGACAGCTTTACCCCGTGTTTGACCTGGACAGGGAACTGACAGTCAACCGGGGCGGTGCGGACGAAAATCATCTGAGTGAACTTGAGAGATCTCTGACGGCCAGGGAAAGCATTGGTATCCTGCGGGAAGGGCTGGTCTTGAACCTGTCTGTTCAGATTCCCCACAATACCTGGGTTTCCAACATCATACTTATTTTTTACATCTTTACTTTCAGTCTGCTTTTATACCGTTCCTACCAGGCCCGGGAAATAAAGTCCCGGATAGCCGCCGAAGAACAAAAACAAAAACTTGAAAATACCCGTAACAGGCTGGATAAGGCCCAAAGCTCACTGCGTGAGTTTTCCGGCAAGGAAGAAGCTTACACCAGGGAGATGGAAACTCTGAAAAGGGATCTTGAAAAAGCCGACAACCGGTTGAAAATCACCGAGGAAGAAGCCCTGAAAGAACTTGAGGATCTGGAACAAAAACTTTCAAGCGTCACTGCCCAGAGGGAAAATCAGGAGCTTGAGATCCTGCAGTTGTCGGAACATCTGGAAAAACTTCATTCCGACAGGCAGGCCAGGGACAAAAAGAAACAGAAACTGTTCGATCAGCAGCTAAAAAGATTTTCCACACTGTACAAAAGACTTAAATTTCATGACAGGGCGGTCCAGGGTTTCATGGAACTCCCGGAAGAACTGCAATTAAAGGCCGAAGAGCTTATCCACACCCTGAACGAAGATCTCCAGAAAGTCAGTGTTAAAAGAAAGGTTTTTTCCAGAGGAACTACGACTTCATTTGAAACCGATTTTGCTTACCGGGGCAGGCTTTACTGGAGCAGAAACTCCGGAGGCAAAGTGGAAGTTCTTGCCGTGGGCACAAAAAATACCCAGTCAAAGGATCTAAAGTATCTGGAAGGAATCGATTAACAAAAGAAATGTCTCACACCTGCGGGAAGCAGACATGGAGAGACTAAGAGAAAGAAAATATCTCACACCCGGCCTGAAGCAGGCCTTGAGATCACAGAGTTCACAGAGAAGATTAAGATTTGAGAAGAATAAATATTTTCAACAGTCGGGTTAAACGCCTGATGAAAAGGCTTCACGCCTAAAGGCGGGTGTGAGAAAAAATTTTATCCAAAGAATCAAGAATGCAGTAAATCCACATCAAATGTCGAGGAACCTACAATTTTTTCAGCAGACTGCTGAACTCCATCAGCCCGGATAATCCCCTTCCTTAGTCATCACTCTATTTGACACCTCCCCCTCCCTGTGGCAGTGAGTGCCCCTTGCAGATAATAATCGTTTTCAATTACTGTCAGGAGATAAAAATAATAATGTTCGATAATACCAGAATACTCGGCGGCAACCCCAATGAGTACAAAACGCGAACAGACTATAAGACCAGGATAATACGTTCAGGCCTGAGCATTGACAAGGATCAGAAGTTCGAAGCCCCGGCAATCAGGTTTGTCGAATGCAGCAGTGAGCTGGAAAAGAATTTTTCCCTCGTCTACAGGACATATATGGAAAAAGGCTTCATTCCCAATCATAAATCAAATGAAATGTCCTTTTCAATCTACTCCCTTCTTCCGGAAACCACCCACATCAGTGTCAGAAAAAACCGGGAAACCATATCCAACCTCACCAAGATTACCGACACCAGGGAGTTTGGTTTGCCCATGGACGACATATACAAGCCCGAGCTTAACAGGATCAGGAAAAAGGGGAGGAAAATAGTTGAGCTCTCCGCCCTGGCCACGCCGGCTAAATTCCGCTGGCGGAATATTTTTCTTCATCAGATCCAGGCCGTTTACTGGTACGCCCTATACCAGGGAGTCGATGATATCTGCCTGGTTGTGAATCCCAGGCATAAAAAATATTATACCTGCATGTTTCCATGCGAGGAGCTTGGTCCGGTCAGGCATTATTCCAGGGTAAACGCTCCGGCGGTGGGGCTCAGGGCCAGGGTGTACGAAGCCCTGGACAGCATGATGAAAATTTCTAGTCATTTAAGTTCAGGCATTCCTTTTTACAAACGCCTGCACCAGGCGGCTCAGAATGTGTTTAAGCCCGGCCACAGGTTTGGTCCCGCCCCAGGCTTGCAGCTTCTGCTTCAACCAAATATGTTGAATGCCCGTAGTGTCCGCCATTTCATTAAGCTTGATCCGAAAATAATCGAGGGAATTAACGCGTTTCAGAAAAAAATGCTTGAAAGGGCATATCCCGGCTTGTCTTTAGCTTGATTAGCAGCTCGCAATGAAAGGGAATCAAACAGTTATGGGAAAAATTGCTCAATTCATTTTTTTGAAAATATATTTTTAAAGAAATCAATATGCTATAAAAAGTTACTAAAAAGTAAACGCTTTTATTAAATTCTCTTCTTGCTCAAAGCGTTTAACCCGGTTACTATAAAGATTATGGTTAAGTTTTTTTTTCAATCAATAATGGGACTGCCGGCAAAGCTGTTTCG